>SCUF01000315.1 GCA_004298325.1 Betaproteobacteria bacterium
GCTCAGCCTGGTAGAGTACTGCGTTCGGGACGCAGGTGTCGGAGGTTCAAATCCTCTCACCCCGACCAATTTCCCCGCTTGCCGTGGCGCGCCGCATAATCCGGGCATGGGCCGTTTCCTGATCCTGGTCATTGCGCTCTTCGTCCTGATCTGGCTGCTGCGCAACGCGCTCGCGGGGCGCAAGCGCGGCCGGCCGGAGAGCCCGGAGGCGCGCTCCGATCTGGTGCGGTGCGCGCACTGCGGCGTGCATCTTCCCCGCGTCGAGGCGCGCAGCGCGGGGGGGCGGCATTTCTGCAGCGAGGAGCACTGGCGGCTCGGCGCGCGCGAGGACTGATGGACGCGGCGCCGCAGGTCCCGGGACTGTTCGCGCGCGATGCGCGCACGCCGGATTCGTTCTGGCTGTCGCTGCGCTATTTCAATCGCTATCGCATCGCGCTTGCCGCGCTGTTCCTCGGCATTGCGGCGATCTATGGCGACGCCCTCACGCTCGGATCGCACCGCCTCGACATCTTCCGCGCCGTGAGCGCCGCCTACGTCGCCTGCGGCGTCGGCTTCGAATGGCTCATGCGGCACTGGCGCGAGCGTTTCAACCTGCAGCTGTCCTGGCACCTGTGTCTCGACATCGCCGCAATTACCCTCCTCATGTACGCCAGTGGCGGCATTCGCAGCGGCCTGGGGATGATGCTGCTGATTTCGCTCATCGGGGCGGCGCTGGTGGCGCCTCGCCGGCTGACGTTGCTGTATGCGGCACTCGCGACGATCGCGGTGCTGCTCGAACAGAGCTTCTGGGTTCTGGCGTTCGATGTGCCCACCGCAACTTATCTGCAGCCGGGCCTGCTCGCGATCGGCTGTTTCGCCGCGGCGGGCGTGACGACCTGGCTGGCGCAGCGCGTCGCGGCCAGCCAGCTGCTGGCACAGCAGCGCGGGCGCGAACTCGAGAGCCAGATGCGCGTCAGCCAGCGCATCATCGAGAACATGCAGGACGGCGTGCTGGTACTCGATCGCGAGGGCCGCATCGTGCAGCACAACCCGCCGGCGCAGCGGCTGCTCGAGGTCGACCCGATGATCGGCGAGGATCTCGCCCGCCTGCTGCCGGGGTTCGCCGCCGCGTGGCAGGCGTGGCGCGACCGGCGCCCGGGGTGGCCGTCTTCCGACCTGGACATGGCGGGCCGCGGTCTGCGCGTGCGCTTCGTCGAGACCGGGAGCGGCTCCGAGTTCTGCGTCCTGTTCCTCGAGGACATCACGCGTTCGCGGGAGCAGGCGCAGCAGCTCAAGCTGGCGGCGCTCGGCCGCCTCACCGCCAACATCGCGCACGAGATCCGCAATCCGCTGTCTGCCATCAGCCACGCCAGCGAGCTGCTCGACGAGGCGAGGGGGGTCGCGGATCGCACCCGCCTGACGCGCATCGTGCGCGACAACACGCGCCGGCTGGAACGGCTGGTGACCGACGTGCTGCAGCTGAGCCGGCGCGACCGCATGACGCTGGACCGCATCGATCTGAAGAGCTGGCTGCCGATGTTTCTGGAGGAGTTCTGCGCCAGCGAATCGGTGCCGCCGGAGCGATTCGCGCTGGAACCGTCGGCCGGAGCGATCATCGAGTTCGACCGCGAGCACCTGCGCCAGGTGCTGTGGAACCTGCTGCGCAATGCAGTGCGCTACGCCACGGTGGAGCCGCGCAGCGTGCACATCAGGCTGCGCATCGTGGCTCATCAAGTACAATTGAGCGTGCTCGACAACGGCCCCGGCGTGCCCGCGGCAGAGCAGGGGCAGTTGTTCGAGCCCTTCTTCACGACCGACAGCAAGGGGACTGGTTTGGGCCTGTATCTCGCGCGTGAACTGTGCGCGACCAATCGCGCCCGGCTCGACTATATCGAGGCTGACTACGGCGCCCATTTCAGGATCCGGTTCCGGGAGGCGGGGCGATGAAGCGCGCTGAACGCCGCGCGGAAGCGGGTGTGGCGCGCGTGCTGGTCGTCGACGACGAACCGGACATCCGCGAGCTGCTTGAACTGACGCTGCTCAGGATGGGGCTGGATGTCGATGCCGTCGGCAGCATCGGCGCCGCCAAGGAGCGACTGCGCGACGGCCAATACGAGCTGTGCCTGACCGACATGCGGCTGCCGGATGGCGAGGGGCTGGAACTGGTGCGCCATATCGCGGCGCTCCCGATCGATGTCCCGGTGGCGGTGATCACGGCCTACGGCAGCGCGGAAAACGCGGTTGCGGCGCTCAAGGCCGGCGCATTCGACTATGTCTCGAAGCCGGTCGGCCTGGAGCAGGTGCGGGCGCTGGTACGCTCGGCATTGTCGCTGCCGGAGCGCGGCGAGCCTGCGTCCGAGGCCCATGCGCTGCTCGGCACCAGTGCGCCGCTCAAGGCCGTGCGCGAGACGATCGCGAAACTGGCGCGCACACAGGCGCCCGTGTATATCTCGGGCGAGTCGGGCAGCGGCAAGGAGCTGGCGGCGCGCCTGATCCATGTCAACGGCGCGCGCCGCGAGCGACCGTTCGTGCCGGTCAATTGCGGCGCCATCCCCGAGCCGCTCATGGAAAGCGAGTTCTTCGGTTACCGCAAGGGCGCGTTCACGGGCGCCGAGCAGGATCGCGAGGGCTTCTTTCAGGCCGCCAACGGCGGCACCCTGTTCCTGGACGAAGTGGCCGAGTTGCCGCTCGCAATGCAGGTGAAGCTGTTGCGCGCGATCCAGGAAAAGCGCGTGCGCAAGGTGGGTGCGACGCAGGAGGAACCCGTCGACGTCAGGATCATCAGCGCGACGCACCAGGTGCTGTCGGCGCTGGTGAGCAGCGGCAGGTTCCGGCAGGACCTGTTCTACCGCCTCAACGTGATCGAGCTGAAGATGCCGCCGCTGCGCGAGTGCCGCGAGGACATTCCACTGATCGCGGAGTCGATCGTCGAGCGGCTGGGCCGGCAATGCGGCCGTGCCGCGGCCCGGCTCGCGGGCGAGGCGTTGGGCGAGCTGTCGCGCTACGGCTTTCCGGGCAACGTGCGCGAGCTCGAGAACATCCTGGAACGCGCCCTGGCGCTGTCCGCGTCGGACGACATCCAGGTCGCCGACCTCAGCCTCGACCCCCTCGCGGAGGTCGAGCCCGGGGCGGCCGAATCGCTGCCCCAGTTCCTCGACGGCGTCGAGCGCAGGGCGATCCTCGACGCCCTCACCAAGACGGACTTCAACCGTACCGCCGCGGCAAAGCTCCTCGGCATCACGTTTCGCGCGCTGCGCTACCGGATGCAAAGGCTCGCCATCCGCGAGCCGGGTCCGGGCAACCGCGCCACCTGAAGGTGCCGCGCCGCGACGGCGTGCTGCAGGGGGCGCGCTTCGTGGCGTCGCCGAACTGCGACGCGCGGCCACGCGACACGGCGGTCACCCTGCTGGTGCTGCACTCGATCAGCTTGCCACCCGGTCAATACGGCGGCGACGCCGTCGAGCGGCTCTTCACCAACCGCCTCGATCCGGCCGCGCACACTTCGTTTCGCGGCCTCGCGGGGCTGCGCGTGTCCGCCCACTTCCTGTTGCAGCGCGACGGCACACTGCTGCAGTTCGTGCCGCTGCAGCTGCGCGCCTGGCACGCCGGCCTGTCGCGCTGGCGCGGGCGCGAGCGCTGCAACGACTTTTCGATCGGCGTCGAACTCGAGGGCAGCGAGGCCGCCCCTTTTGTCGACGCCCAATATGCGCGGCTCGCCGTTCTGCTGCGCACGCTGCGCGCGCGACTGCCGCTGCGCGAAATAGCGGCGCACAGCGACATCGCGCCGGGCCGCAAGACCGATCCGGGACGCGTCTTCGACTGGTCACGCTTGCTGCGCGCGCTCGCGCGCGACTGAGCGCGACGCCGCACGGCGTTGATGCAGCTTGCATTTTTTTTTTGCCGCGAGTACATTGCACGCACTAGAGATAGTCTGCCGTGGGTGTATGAGTACTAGATGTTGTGGTCCGTGTCGGGACTGGAGGCGACCGCTGCGGGCGGGCGAACAGGAGGGGGAAGTCAGGCATGCAGGTGGTTCAGAACAGCGCGCAGTACCAGGCCGCATTGACGACCGACAGCCACGAGCCGCAGCCCCCGCTCAACGCGCGCTATGCAGAATACAAAGTGATCCGCCGCAACGGCGCCGTCGTCGGGTTCGAGCCGGCCAAGATCGCGGTGGCGATGACCAAGGCCTTTCTCGCCGTGAACGGCAGTCAGGGTGCCGCCTCCGCGCGTATCCGCGAGCTGGTCGCGGCGCTGACCGACGGCGTCATCGGTGCGCTGATGCGCCGTCAGCCGGCGGGCGGCACCTTCCACATCGAGGACATCCAGGATCAGGTCGAGCTCGGCCTGATGCGCTCGGGCGAGCACGACGTGGCGCGGGCCTACGTGCTGTATCGCGAGGAGCGCGCGAAGGCGCGTGCCCACGAAAAGACCGGCCGCGAGCCATCCGCCCGCCCGGTCGTGCTGCATGTGCTCGATGCCGGCGGCGAGCGCCGGCCGCTCGAGGTGGCGGCGCTGCGCCGGCTGCTCGAGTCGGCCTGCGCCGGTCTGGAGCGCGACACCTCGCCGGCGCAGATCCTGGAGGCGACGCTGCGCGACCTCTATGACGGCGTGCCGGCGGAAGAAGTGCGCAAGTCGGCGATCCTGGCGGCGCGGGCGCTGATCGAGAAAGACCCGGCCTACAGTTACGTCACGGCGCGGCTCTTGCTGCACACCATCCGCCTCGAGGTGCTGGGCGAGGACGTGCCGCAGGACGCCATGCAGGCCCGATACGCGACCGCTTTCCCGCAGATCATCCGCCGCGGTATCGAGGCGGAGCTGCTGGATGCCGAGCTGGCGCAGTACGACCTCGAGCGGCTGGGCGCCGCGCTGCGCGCGGAGCGCGATCTGAATTTCGGCTATCTCGGCCTGCAAACGCTCTACGACCGGTATTTCCTCCACGTGCGCGGGCGGCGCATCGAACTGCCCCAGGCGTTCTTCATGCGCGTCGCCATGGGGCTTGCCCTGCGCGAACCTGAACGCGAAGCGCGCGCGATCGAGTTCTACGACGTGCTGTCCCGTTTCGCCTTCATGAGCTCGACGCCGACGCTGTTCAACGCGGGCACGCGGCGTTCCCAGCTTTCGTCCTGTTACCTGAGCACGGTGGCCGACGATCTGGAAGGGATCTACGACGCCATCAAGGAGAACGCCCTGCTGGCCAAGTACGCCGGCGGGCTCGGCAACGACTGGACGCCAGTGCGCGCGCTCGGGGCGCATATCAAGGGAACCAATGGCAAGAGCCAGGGGGTGGTGCCGTTCCTCAAGGTGGTGAACGACACCGCCGTTGCCGTCAACCAGGGCGGCAAGCGCAAGGGCGCGGTCTGTTCGTATCTGGAGAGCTGGCACCTCGACGTCGAAGAGTTCCTCGAGTTGCGCAAGAACACGGGCGACGACCGCCGGCGCACCCACGATATGAACACGGCCAGCTGGATCCCGGACCTGTTCATGAAGCGCGTCATGGCGAATGCCGATTGGACGCTGTTCAGTCCGTCAGACGTGCCGGAGCTGCACGATCGCTGCGGAAAGGCCTTCGAGGAAGCTTACCTGCGGTACGAAGCCATGGTTGCGCGCGGTGAGCTCAAGCTCTTCAAGCGGATTCCCGCGCTGCAGCTCTGGCGCAAGATGCTCTCGATGCTGTTCGAAACCGGGCACCCCTGGATCACGTTCAAGGACCCGTGCAACCTGCGCAGCCCGCAGCAGCATGCGGGCGTGGTGCACAGTTCCAACCTTTGCACCGAGATCACGCTGAACACTTCGAGCGAGGAGATCGCAGTCTGCAACCTCGGCTCGGTGAACCTGGTGGCGCATCTGGCCGCGGGACGCCTGGACTTCGACCGGCTCAGGGCCACCATCCGCACGGCGATGCGGATGCTCGACAACGTCATCGACATCAACTATTACGCGGTCGACAAGGCGCGCAATTCCAACCTGCGGCATCGGCCGGTGGGGCTGGGCATTCTCGGCTTCCAGGACTGCCTGCACCGCCTGCGCATTCCCTACGCCTCGCAGGAGGCGGTGGAGTTCGCCGACCGCTCGATGGAAATGGTGGCCTTCGCCGCGTACTGGGCGTCGACCGAGCTCGCCGAAGAACGCGGCCGCTACAGCTCCTTCCAGGGATCGCTCTGGGACCGCGGGGTGCTGCCGCTGGACACGCTCGCACTGCTGGAGAGGGAGCGAGGCGGGCATGTCGAGGTCGACCGCACGGCGACCCTCGACTGGGAAGCGCTGCGGGCGCGCATCCGGCGCTTCGGCATGAGGAACTCGAACTGTCTGGCGATTGCCCCCACCGCCACCATCGCGAACATTGTCGGCGTCTCGGCATCGATCGAGCCGACCTACCAGAACCTGTACGTGAAATCGAACCTTTCGGGCGAATTCACGGTGGTGAACGAGTCGCTGGTCGCCGATCTCAAGAGCGCCGGCCTGTGGGACGAAGTGATGATTTCGGACCTCAAGTATTTCGACGGCAATCTGGCGCGCATCGACCGGGTTCCGGCCGAATTGCGCCGGCTGTACGCGACCGCCTTCGAGATCGAGCCGAACTGGCTGGTCGAGGCAGCCGCGCGACGCCAGAAATGGATCGACCAGTCCCAGTCGCTCAATATCTACATGGCAGGGGCCTCGGGCCGGACGCTGGACGAGACCTACAAGCTGGCATGGGTCCGCGGGCTGAAGACCACCTACTACCTGCGCGCCCTCGGGGCGACCCACGCCGAAAAGTCGACCGTCAAGGCAGGCCAGCTCAACGCCGTGTCGGCAGGGGTCGGCCGCGCCACCGAAACGGCGGCGCAGGGCGCCGCGGCGGAAGCGAATTTCTGCGCGATCGATAACCCGGAGTGCGAGGCCTGCCAGTAATGCTCACCTTCGAGAGCGACGGCACGATAGGGGCGGTGGCAGGAAATGCGCTGCGGGCCCGCACGGCAGCGCAGCCGGCGGCCGCCGCCGTCGCGCCGCCCGTCGGCGACCTGCGTTTCCGCAGAGTCTCGGTCGAAGACAAGCGCGTGATCAATTCGAAAGCCGACGTCAACCAGCTCGTACCCTTCAAGTACCGCTGGGCGTGGGAGAAGTATCTCGCCGCCTGCGCCAACCACTGGATGCCGCAGGAAATCAACATGAGCCGCGATATCGGCTTGTGGAAGGATCCGGACGGCCTGACGGAAGACGAACGGCGCATTGTCAAGCGCAACCTCGGGTTCTTCGTCACGGCGGATTCGCTCGCGGCCAACAACATCGTGCTCGGCACCTATCGCCACATCACGGCGCCGGAATGCCGCCAGTACCTGCTGCGCCAAGCGTTCGAAGAGGCGATCCACACCCATGCCTATCAGTACATCGTCGAGAGCCTCGACCTCGACGCCGGCGAGGTGTTCAACGCCTACCATGAGGTACCGTCGATCCGCGACAAGGACGAGTTCCTGATCCCGTTCATCGACACGCTGACCGACCCGGCGTTCCTCACGGGAACCCCTGAGAACGACCAGAAGCTCCTGAAGAGCCTGATCGTCTTCTCCTGCCTGATGGAGGGGTTGTTCTTCTACGTCGGCTTCGTGCAGGTCCTGGCGCTGGGCCGGCAGAACAAGATGACCGGTTCGGCCGAACAGTACATGTACATCCTGCGCGACGAGTCAATGCACTGCAACTTCGGCATCGATCTGGTGAACCAGATCAAGCTGGAAAATCCGCAGCTGTGGAGCGGGCCGTTCCGCGAGGAGCTGCAGAGCCTGTTCGCCAGGGCGGTCGAACTCGAATATCGCTACGCCGAGGACACCATGCCGCGCGGCGTCCTGGGACTGAACGCGCCGATGTTCAAGGAGTACCTGCGCTTCATCGCCAATCGCCGCTGCCAGCAGATCGGTCTGGACGCGCTTTATCCGGGGGCCAGCAATCCGTTTCCCTGGATGAGCGAGATGATTGATCTGAAGAAGGAGCGGAATTTCTTCGAGACCCGGGTGATCGAGTATCAGACCGGTGGCGCGTTGAGCTGGGACTGACGCTGGCCTGGACGAGCGCGGAGGATCGACGATGCATCGAGTGACGGCATGCAAGGCCGAAGAGGACTACAAGCTGTGGATCCGCTTCGAGGATGGCTTGGAGGGAAGTGTGTCGCTGGGCAACCTGCTCGAAATCGGCGCGTTCAAGCTGTGGCGTGACGCGCGCGAGTTCGAGAAGGTGAGTGTCGACCCCGCGACCGCGACGGTCACCTGGGAAGGGGGCATCCGGCTCGACCCGGACGTGCTCTACCAGGACCTGGCCGGGCGGAGCGGGCGGTGAGGCGAGTCGGAAGCATCGGATTCAATCCGTGTGCCGAAGGCAGTTCTGGCGCACGGTTGAATAGTCCGGTCCAGTCGGATCGGGCTTTCTTGTGCAACTCTCACTAGGAGATAGCTATGGCAACGAAGAAAAAAGCCAAGAAGACCGCGAAGAAAAAAAAGAAGAAGAAAGCATCTAAGAAGAAGAAATCTTCGAAGAAAAAGGTAGCTAAAAAGGCTGCGGGCAAGAAAAAAGCCGCCAAGAAGAAGAAACCGGCGAAGAAAAAGAAGAAAAAGGCATCCAAGCCCGCAAGACCTGTGGCCAGGCCAGCGGCAGCGGCGGCAACCCCTGAAGTTCCGCCGTTAGCCGCGGCGACCCCTGGCGCGAGAACCGCGCTGAACCCCGGGGCCGCATGGCCGTTTCCAACCGGATCCCGGCCGTAATCGGGAACCGATCGGGAATCAAGCGAGGGGCGCAAGCCCCTCGCCGGCCCTTCCGAAGCTTAGCGGACCACCTTGGTCATCTGGCCAAGACTGGACGATCAGGGTAGGTCCGCGGCTTCACTTCCTCCCGTCCGAGTGCCGGGCGGGCTCTTACTTTTGTGTATGTTACCCCGGCAAGGTCACGCTTTGCCATGCCGAAAGGCGTTGTTTCGGGACCATTTCGCCAGTGTCCGGCCAAGACTTGCTGCAAATTTGTAACTTTTTGATAAATAAAGGTTAATGTCGATAGACTCCTGTTTTCTGCGTCGCAGCAATCAGGTTCTTACGCGGTCGAAAGCGTCTTCCGCCACGGGCTGGTAAAATCCAGCCCCTACACGAGGCGGGTCTTGTCCCTCATCGGGGCGCACGCCAATCGCAACAGCAGCTCCGGCTAATGCCGGCCACTCTCGCCTTCAATTCCTGGCGAAGCGAACGGCAGACGCTGCAATACCCGACATGGGGCAAGGAGGTGCGTGATGGCCCAAGCGACGCAGTCAGTTGAAAACGCGGATTTTCCCGATGCCACCCGCCGCATTTACTTCGGTCGGGGCCGAGCGCTGGCTTATGCCGGTATCGCCGTCCTGCTGGCCGGAGCCGCGCCGATCGCCCCCTGGCCGCTGAACCCGCATCCAGCGGGGCAGCAGCCAGCCACCTCGACTTGGACGGATGATGCCGAGACCGGCGTGGCGCAGAATGACCTTCGAGCCCATCCCGCAGAGCGCGACCAGCGCGCGCTGGCAGATTTCATTGCCAAGCGGTTCCGGGTGGCCCGGGACGCCGTGGGAGGGTTTGTCGCCGCGGCGTTTCGCGCCGGCACGGAACACCGGGTCGACCCACTGCTCATCCTGGCGGTAGTCGCGGTGGAATCCCGGTTCAACCCGGTCGCCGAGAGCTCGCTCGGGGCCCGGGGACTGATGCAGGTGCTGCCCCGATTCCATCAGGACAAGCTGGCCGAGCACGGCGGCGACGCCGCGCTGCTCGACCCGGTGCTCAATATAGACATCGGGACGCGGATACTGCGGGAATACCTGCGCCGCACGGGAGCGACCGAGCCCGGACTGCAGATGTACGGCGGCGCCTTCGATGAACCGTCGGCGCAGTATGCCGGCAAGGTGCTCTCGGAGCGGGCCCGGCTGGAACGTCTGCTCGCGCGGGTCCGTCGCTCCGACGCCTGAGTCCTCAGGCGCAGTAGCGGGCGAGTCGCGCCGCCGCCTCTTCCAGATCAGCGGCGCTGCGGGTGTAGGCAAGCCGGATGAAGTCCCGCGCCCGGTGGCTGCCGAAATCGGTCCCCGGGGTCGTGGCAACCGCCGAGTCCTCCAGCAGCCGGAAGGCAAAGTCCGAGGCATCGCCGAAACGCGAGCAATCAGCGTAGATGTAGAACGCCCCCTGCGGCGCGACCGGCACGCCGAGGCCGGCCCGAGCGAGCGCGGGCAGCAGGAAATCGCGCCGCCGCTCGAACTCCACGCGGCGGCGCTCGAGCAACCCTAGCGCGTCGGGCTGGAACGCCGCCAGCGCTGCATGCTGGGCGATGGCCGAAGGGCAGATGAAAAAGTGTTGCGCCAGCCTCTCCAGCTCGCGCAGGCGCGTCCTTGGCAGGATAGCCCACCCCAGGCGCCAGCCTGTCATGCAGAAGTACTTCGAGAAACTGCCGATGGCGACGACTTCGCCGGGCAAGCCGACTGCGCTTGTTGGCGTTTGTCCGTAGACCAGCCCCTGGTAGGTTTCGTCGACGATCAACACGCCGCCCCGCGCGGCGACGAATTCGGCGATACGCTGCAGCTCGGTGCGCGCAATCAGCGTCCCGGTGGGATTGCTTGGCGAACCGAGCAGCAGACCGCGCGTGCGCGCGCCCCAGGCTGCCTCGAGCATGCCGCAGTCGGGTTGGAACTGCGTTGCCGCGCTGACCGGCAATGCGCGGGCGACGCCTTCGAACGCCCGCACGAAGTGCCGGTAGCCAGGGTAGCCGGGATCCGGCACCAGAATCTCGTCGCCGCGATCGACGTAGAGCGCAAGCGCCAGCAGCAGCGCGCCCGAGGCGCCGGCGGTTACGGCAACGCAGTCGGCTGCGGGCGAAGCGCCCAGCCAATCGCGGTGAAACCGCGCGATCGCTTCGCGCAGCGCTTCGATGCCCAGCGCTGGCGTGTAGGCCGTGAGACCGTCGCGCAGCGCCTTCACTGCCGCTTCGACGACGGGTTCCGGCGCGGTGAAATCGGGCTCGCCGATTTCCATGTGCACCACGCGCCGCCCGGCGGCCTCGAGCGCGTGCGCGCGTGCCATCACCTCCATGACCTCGAAAGGCTGGATTTGCGCGACGCGTCGCGCGGCCTGCATGCGCTCGGGGCTGGCGATGATGCGTGTGATTATAAGGAGGACGGTCGGGTTGCTATAATTCCTCCCCCTCGCTGCAGCGCCATGGTGCGCGCGAAGAGGATTCCGGGTGGACACGCCTCTCAAGAACAGCGCATTGGAGTATCACCGTCTGCCGCGGCCGGGCAAGATCGCGATCCTCCCCACCAAGCAGCTCACCAACCAGCGCGACCTGGCGCTCGCCTACTCTCCCGGCGTCGCCTTCGCCTGCACCGAGATCGCGCAAGACCCGGCGCAGGCCGCTGCGCTCACCTCGCGCGCCAACCTGGTGGCCGTGATCACCAACGGCACGGCCGTCCTCGGGCTGGGCGCCATCGGCCCGCTCGCGGCGAAGCCGGTGATGGAAGGCAAGGCCGTGCTGTTCAAGAAGTTCGCCGGCATCGATGTTTTCGACATCGAGGTCAACGAGCACGACCCTGCAAGACTGGTGGAGATCATCGCCAGCCTCGAGCCGACCTTCGGCGGCATCAACCTCGAGGACATCAAGGCGCCCGAATGCTTTGTGGTCGAGCGCGCGCTGCGCGCGCGCATGAAGATTCCGGTGTTTCACGACGACCAGCACGGCACCGCGATCATTGTCGGCGCGGCGATCCTCAACGGGCTCAAGGTGGTCGGCAAGGCGCTTCACGAGGTGAAGCTCGTGACTTCCGGTGCCGGCGCGGCGGCGCTGGCGTGCCTCGACCTGCTGGTGCGCATGGGCCTGCCGCTCGCCAACATCACGGTGACCGACATCAAGGGGGTGGTCTACGAGGGCCGCACCGAAGAGATGGATCCGGACAAAGCGCGCTACGCCCGGCGTACGCCGGCGCGTGCCCTTCACGAGGCGATCGGCGGCGCCGATGTGTTTCTCGGACTTTCCGCGGGCAACGTGCTCAAGCCCGACATGGTGCGGCGGATGGCGCCGCAACCGCTTATCCTGGCGCTCGCCAACCCGGAGCCGGAAATCCGGCCCGAACTGGCACGCGAGGCGCGCCCCGACTGCGTGATCGCCACGGGACGCTCCGATTACCCGAACCAGGTCAACAACGTGCTGTGCTTTCCGTTCATTTTCCGCGGCGCCCTGGACGTCGGCGCCACGGCGATCACCACGGCCATGGAGCTCGCCGCGGTGAGCGCGATTGCCGAGCTGGCGCAGGCCGAGACCTCCGACATCGTGGCGACGGCCTACGGCGGCGAGCAGCTCAAGTTCGGGCCCGAATACCTCATCCCGCGACCGTTCGATCCGCGCCTGATCGCGCGCATCGCGCCTGCCGTGGCGCGCGCCGCCATGGATTCGGGCGTAGCGACGCGGCCGATCGCGAACCTGGAAACGTACCGCGAGTCGCTCGGCCAGTTCGTCTATCACTCGGGCCTGATCATGAAACCGTTGTTCGGGGCGGCGAAAGCCGCGCCGAAGCGCGTGGTCTACGCCGAGGGCGAAGACGAACGCGTGCTGCGCGCGGTGCAGACGGTGGTGGATGAACAGCTTGCGAAGCCGATTCTGGTCGGCCGCCCGCAGGTGATCGAGCGGCGCATCGAGCAGCTTGGCCTGCGGATCCGCGCCGGGCGCGAGTTCGAGCTGGTCAACCCGGAGTTCGATCCGCGCTATCGCGACTACTGGTCCACCTACCACCGGCTGACGGAGCGCAAGGGCGTGTCACCCGAGTATGCCAAGATCGAAATGCGCCGCCGCCTGACCCTGATCGGAGCCATGATGATCTACAAGGGCGAGGCCGACGGCATGCTGTGCGGCATGTTCGGCACTCACGCCCTGCACCTGCAGTACGTCGACCAGGTGATCGGCCTGCGGCCGGGCGTGAAGCATTACGCCGCGATGAACGCGCTCATGCTGCCGGCGCAGACGGTATTCATCTGCGACACCTATGTCACGCCCGACCCGGACCCGGAGAACGTCGCAGAAATGACGATGCTCGCAGCGGAGGAGGTGCGCCGCTTCGGCATCGTGCCGAAGATCGCGCTGCTGTCGGCATCGAATTTCGGCTCCGTGGACATCGCCTCGTCGCGCAAGATGCAGCGTGCGCTGGCGCTGCTGGCCGAGCGCGCGCCCGAACTTGAGATCGAGGGGGAAATGCACGGCGACGCGGCGCTGTCGGAGGAGATCCGTCTGCGCGTGTTCCCCGGCTCGCGCCTCGGGGGTGCGGCCAACCTGCTGGTGATGCCGACGCTGGACGCCGCCAACATCGCCTTCAATCTGCTCAAGACCACCGCCGGCGACGGCGTCACCATCGGGCCGATCCTGCTTGGCGCAGCGCGCGCCGTGCACATCCTGACGCCGTCGGCGTCGGTGCGCCGAATCGTCAACATGACCGCGCTTGCGGTGGTCGACGCCGGCGCGCCGCGGGGCCACGAGCCGACGCTGTTCTGATCGCCGCCGCGCGTCCGATGCTGAACTACTGGCTGCCAGCGCGCAGACGGAGCTGCCGATGAGTGCCGCCGCGCCGCGTGCCGGGCTGGTGCTGACGGGCGGCGGCGCGCGCGCGGCCTACCAGGTGGGCGTCGTCAAGGCGATCCGGGACGTCCTGGGCAGTCCGGCGGCCAACCCCTTTCCGATCCTGTGCGGCACTTCCGCAGGCGCAATCAACGCCGTCGCGCTCGCAGCCTTTGCCGACAATTTCACGCGCGCAGTGGGCAACCTGCTCGACATCTGGGAGCACATGCGCTGCGAGTACGTGTACCGCACGGACGGCGCCGCCATCCTGCGCCGCGGCGTCCGCTGGCTCGCGGCCATGACCTGGATCTCGCGCCGCAATCCCATTTCGCTGCTGGACAACGCGCCGCTGGGCGAGCTGCTGGCCAAATTCCTGCCCTTCGAGCGGATTCAGGCGCACATCGCATCGGGCGCGCTGTACGCCGTCAGCGTCACCAGCTCCGGTTACACCAGCGGCCAGAGCGTGTCGTTCTTCCAGTCGGTGCCGGAGCTCCAGGGCTGGGAGCGCAACCAGCGCATCGGCGCCGCGGTGACGCTGCAGCTCGAGTACCTGATGGCTTCGTCTGCGCTGCCGTTCATCTTCCCGGCCGTGAAGCTGCACCGGGAGTATTTCGGCGACGGATCGATGCGCCAGATCGCGCCGGTGAGCCCTGCGCTGCATCTGGGCGCCGACCGCGTGCTGGTGGTGGGCACCGGCCGGCAGTCGCGCGATCAGGCGCGCGCGCGCTCGAACGTCTATCCGTCGCTGGCGCAGATCGCGGGCCACGCGCTCAACTCCATCTTCCTCGACAGCCTGATGGTGGACATCGAGCGCATGGAGCGCATCAACCGCACGCTGAGCCTGATCCCCGAGGAGCTGAAAGCACAGGGTCGCGTCCCGCTGCGGCCGGTCCGCGTGCTGTTCATCTCGCCATCGCAGCCGATCGAGCGCATTGCGGCGCGCTTCGTGCACGAGCTGCCGCCGATGGTGCGCTTCGCGCTGCGGCCGACCGGAGCCATGGCGCGCTCCGGATCGAACCTCGCGAGCTATCTGCTGTTCGAAGAATCGTTCTGCCGTGCGCTGGTGGACCTCGGCTATCAGGACACCGTGGCGCGCGAGACCGAGGTGCGCAGTTTTTTCGAGGAGGCCTGAGCCATGGCAGATCCGCACACGCCGCACGATCCGTTGGAAGCGTTTCGCCGCCTGTGGGGGCCGCTCGGCGTGCCGGTGCCCGGGCTGGCCATGCCGACGCTCGATCCGCAGGAAGTCGAAAAACGCATCGCCGAGCTGAAAGCGGTGGAAGGCTGGCTGGCGATGAATCTGAACATGCTACGCATGGCGATCCAGGGACTCGAAATGCAGAAGGCCGGCCTGCAGGCGATGCGCGCTACCGCCGACGCCGGAGCGGACGCGGCCTCCGCCATGCAGCAGCCCAACCCGATGCTCTGGCCGTGGAGCGCCATGCAGCAGGCAATGCAGGCCGCGACCTCTAGCGCTACCGCTACGGCTGCCGAAACACAGGATCCCAACTGCAACGAGGAGAAGAAGTCATGACCAAGGCGATTCGCTTTCACAAGACCGGGGGACCGGAAGTCCTCCAGATGGACGACGTTGCGGTGCCGGATCCGGGGCCGAACCAGGCGCGCATCCGGCATACGGCGATCGGCGTCAACTTCATCGACACCTACCAGCGCACGGGTCTGTATCCACTGCCATTGCCCTGCGTCGCCGGCAACGAGGGCGCGGGCGTCGTCGAGGCGGTAGGGCCGGGGGTCACGCAGGTGAAACCGGGCGATCGCGTCGCCTACACCGGCGCGCCGCCGGGAGCCTACGCCGAGGCGCGGCTCTACGCCGCGGACCGGCTGGTCAAGATTCCGGACGGCATCTCGGACGAGCAGGCCGCCTCGATGATGCTGAAGGGCATGACCGTGTGGTACCTGATCCACCGCACCTACGCCGTGAAGCCGGGCGAGACGGTGCTTTGGCATGCCGTGGCGGGCGGGGTGGGCCTGATTGCCTGCCAGTGGCTCAAGGCCAAGGGTGTCACGGTGATCGGCACGGTCGGCTCCGACGCGAAGGCGGCGCTTGCCAAGTCGCACGGCTGCGACCACGTCATCGTGTACACGCGCGAAAACTTCGCCGAACGCGTCAAGGCGATTACCGGTGGCAAGGGCTTGGCGGTGGTCTACGACTCGGTCGGCAAGACCACCTGGGACGGATCGCTCGACTGCCTGCGACCGCTCGGCCTGATGGTGTCCTTCGGCAATGCCTCCGGTGCGGTGCCGCCGTTTCCCGTGGGGCTGCTGGCCCAGAAGGGTTCGCTCTTCGTGACGCGCCCGACGCTGGTCCACTATGTCGCCGCGCGCGCCGATCTCGAGGCCGCGGCCGAGTCCCTGTTCGGCGTGGTGCGCTCGGGCAAGGTCAGGATCGAGGTGACGGGGCGCTATCCGCTGGCCGACGCGGCGCGGGCGCATCGCGACCTCGAGGGCCGCAAGACTACCGGGTCGATCGTGCTGCTGCCCTGAACAGCAGGAGCTGGTTGAGGAATACCGCGGCCAGCACCAGCACGCCCCCGGCGAGCGCCGCAGCACCCGGGCGCTCGCTGATCGCGAGCCACACCCAGAGCGGCGCCAGCACCGGCTCGGCGAGGCTGATGAGCCCGAGTTCTCCGGCGCTCAGGCGGTGGTAGGCGCGCGTCATCAGCACCAGCCCGCAGCCGATCTGGATGACGCCGAGCGCCGCCACGACGGCGAGGTCACGCAGCGAAATCGCGAGCGGCGCCGCGAGCGGCGCCGCCACGGCGAGCGCCAGCAGCGCCGCAAGGAGCGCGGCTACGGTGGGATCGGTCGCGGCCGGCGCGCGGCGCAGCACGATGTAATTCACCGTGAACGACGCCGGCACGCCGAGCGCGAGCAGATTGCCGAGCATCTGCCCTGCGCCGAAGCCCTCGGAAAACATGAGCGCCGTGCCAGCGAGCGCGGCCGCGATGGCGAGCCAGGTGCCGGTGCGCGGCCGCTCGCCAAGGAAGGCCCAGGCGGCCACTGCGAGGAACAGCGGGCCGGTGCTCATGAGGGCGGCCGCGTTGGCGACCGTGGTGTGGCTGATGGAGAAGATGAAGAAGAAGAACGTGGCGGCGAGGAAGCAGGCCGACAGCAGGCCTGCGCGGCCTGCGGCGCGCAGGCGCGCGGGCAGCGTCCCGCGATGCCACCAGGCCAGCACGCCGAAGATGAAGACGCCGGCGAACAGCGAGCGCCAGAACACGATCTGCTGGGGCTGGAGCGCGGGCAGGTGGCGCACGAACAGCCCGCCGGTCGAAAAGCAGACCGCAGCGCCGGCCATCAGGAGCGCGCCTTTGAACCGTTCGGGTAACAGGCTAGAATTCCAGGCGAGGGCGCGATTCTACGCGCCGATCGCTATCCCAGGGAGGGTCACCGATGAATTACCGGATCGCGGCGCTGGCTGCCGCTGCAGCGCTGGTCGTCTCGGGCGCGGCGTTCGCCCAGCAGAAGCTCAAGTTCGCGCACGTGTACGAAACCAGCGAGCCCTACCATACGGCCGCCGTGTGGGCGGCGGGCGAGGTCGCCAAGCGCACCGCGAACCGCTACGCGATGGAGGTCTTCCCGGCCTCGTCGCTCGGCAAGGAGACCGACATCAACCAGGGTCTCACGCTCGGCACCGTCGACATCATCTACACCGGGCAGCTGTTCGCCGGCCGCAATTACGGTCCGATCTCGATCGGCGGTGCGCCGTTCATCTTCCGTGACTTCGAGCACTGGAAGAAATTCGCCTCCAGCAAGCTGTTCGGCGAGCTGGCCGATGGTTACGCCAAGGCGACCAGCGGCAACCGCGTCGTCGCGATCACCTACTACGGCAATCGCCAGACCACGGCCAACAAGGCGCTCAACCGGCCCGAGGACATGAAAGGCCTCAAGATCCGCGTGCCGGACGCGCCGCTGTATACGTTGTTCCCGCGCGCGGTGGGCGCCAACCCGACGCCGATCGCCTTCGCGGAGGTGTATCTGGCGCTGCAGAACAAGACCGTCGAGGCGCAGGAGAACCCGTTGCCGACGATCGACGCGAAAAAGTTCTACGAGGTGCAGTCGCATATCAACATCACGGCGCATATCACCGATGCCCTGCTCACGATCATCGGTGCGCCGTTGTGGAACAAGCTGTCGGCGGCCGATCGCCGCACCTTCGCCGCGATCTTCCAGGAAGCCGCGACGCGCGCCACGGGCGAAATCGTCGCGGTCGAGAAGAAGCTCATGACGGACTTCACCAAGCGCGGCAAGACCGTGGTGATGGTCGATCGCAAACCGTTCATGGCCGCGGTGCAGAAATTCTACGCTGCCGGCAAGCTGCCGGACGGCGGCGCCCTGCCGTGGCCGAAGGACGTGTTCGACAAGCTGCAGGCGATCAAGTAGCGACCGGCAGCGCAAATGAAAACGCCGCCCGCGGGCGGCGTTCTCGCTGCTCGGCACTGACACGACTACTTGATGCCGAGAATCCCTTTCGCCTTGTTGAGCGCGGCCTCCGAATCGGCGTGCTTGCCGGCTTTGTGCTGAGCTTCACCTGCGGCCCTCAGCTTCTTGACTTCCGTCATCTGTGCGGCACTGATCTTCGCCGACGGCAGCGCGTCGTCAATCTGTTTCATCAGTTTCGGACAGCTGCTCGCCAGCGCAAAGCTGCTGGCAAAGGCCAGGGCAACGAATAGTGTAGTGCGTTTCACGATTCCTCCTTGCTAGGTTGTAGAGGTCATGCGCGTCCGGACTATGATGCCAGACATGGCGGAAACAGCCGACTGAGGGAGGATATTCCGTTTTGCGCGCCACGCTGAAACACGATCGGGCGGTCGAACTGGACGCTGTCTGGCTGCGGCGACACTTCGCCGCCGCGCGCTCGGCGCCGCCCGCGATCGACGGCGACCAGGGCGCCGTGGCCGACAACCCTGCGCTGACGCCGGCGTCGGTCCTGATCCCGATCGTGCTCAGGTCCGCCGAACTGACGGTGCTGCTGACGCGCCGCACGACGCACCTGAAGAGCCACTCCGGGCAGGTCAGCTTTCCCGGCGGCCGCGCCGAGGCGCACGATACCTCGCCCGAAGCCACCGCGCTGCGCGAGACGCTCGAAGAGATCGGCCTGGCGCGGCGCTACATCGAAACCATCGGGCGCCTGCAGGATTACTGCACCCGCACCGGGTACCGGATCTCGCCCGTAGTGGCGCTGGTGACGCCACCCTTCGAGTTGCGCCTGGACGCGCGCGAGGTCGAGGAGGCCTTCGAGGTGCCGTTGTCCTTCCTGCTCGATCCGGCGAACCACCAGCGTCACGCGCGCGAGTTCCAGGGGCGCCAGGTGCGGTATTTCGCGATGCCTTACGGCCGGCACTACATCTGGGGCGCCACCGCCGCGATGCTGGTCAACCTCTATCGCCATCTGCGCGCCGGGCTGTAGCGCGGCGGCGCTGTGCTATCTTCGCCCGCGTCATGGGAATGCTGGCCATCATCGCTGCACTGCTGCTGGAGCAGTGGCGTCCGATCGGCGACCGCAAGGCCTGGTCGGCGGCACTGGCGAACGCCGCCAACGGGCTCGAGGCGTCGTTCAACGCGGGGGAAAAACGCCACGGCAACATCGCCTGGCTGGTGGCGGTGCTGCCGGTGGCGCTCGCGGCCGTCGCGCTGCACTATCTGCTGCTGTGGCTGCATCCGCTGCTTGCGCTGGCGTTCAACGTCGGCGTGCTGTACCTGACGCTCGGCTTTCGCCAGTTCAGCCATTACTTCACCGGCATCCAGACCGCGATCCGCGACGGCCAGGTGGACCAGGCGCGCGAGCTGATCGGCGCGTGGCGCGGTGAGCCCGCGGCGCACCGCAGCCGCGAGGAAGTGGTGCGGCTGGCGATCGAGGAGGCGCTGATCGCTTCGCACCGTCACGTTTTCGGCGTGGTGTTCTGGTACATGCTGCTTCCGGGGCCGAGCGGCGCCATCCTCTACCGGCTGGCGATCTTTCTGCACCAGCGCTGGGGCGGCCTGGGCGAATTCGGGCGCGCGGCCGTCCGGGTACGCGAAGTGCTCGACTGGCCCGCGGCCCGGCTGACCGCCGCGGCGTTCGCGGTGGTAGGCGATTTCGAGGACGCGATCTATTGCTGGCGCACCCAGGCGCGCGCCTGGCCGGATGCGCCGATGGGCATCGTGCTCGCCGCGGGCGCCGGCGCGATGGGCGTGCGTCTCGGCATGCCGCTCGGCGAAATCGACGGTCCGGTCGCGCGGCCCGACCTCGGTGTCGGCGAAGCGGCCGACCTGCCTTTCCTGGACAGTGCCGTGGGGCTGCTGTGGCGCGCGCTGGTGCTGTGGGTGTTCTTCCTGATGGTGCTGAGCGCGGCGCGGCTGCTTTGAGCGCGTGCGTGGCCGGCGCCTTCAGGCCGGCTTCGCCCCGCCAGGCTGGTTGGCGCTGTCGATGCGCGCCTGCGCGAGCAGCACCGCGCGGACGTCGCGGTGCCCCTTCTCGGTCGCGAGCGTCAGCGGCGTTGCGCCGTCCCTGTGCTTCAGGTTCTGGTTGGCGCCGCCGTCGAGCAGCGCTTCGACCGCCTTGCAGTGGCCATTGACCGCCGCCTTGTGCAGCGGGGTCCAGCCTTCCTTGTCCGGCAGGTCGGGGTGAGCGTCGTTCTCCAGCAGCAGCTTGACGACGTGATGATGGCCGCGACCGGCCGCGTGCAGCAGCGGCGTCCAGCCGAAATTGTTCTGCAGGTTGACGATCGCGCCCTTGTGCAGCAGCACGGCGGCCGCCTGCACGTAGCCGTTCATCGCCGCCCAGTGCAGCGGCGAATAGCCGCTGCGGTCGCGCGCGTTGACGGTGGCGCCGGCGTTGATCAGCATCAGCGCGGCCTGCTCCTGGCCATTGAACGCGGCGACCATCAGCGGCGTCCAGCCGCCGTCGTCGATGTGGTTGACGTCCATGCCGGCCTGGATCAACTTCTCCAGCACGCGCACATCGCCCTTTTCGATCGCGCGCAGCATCCGCTTGGGCGTGAAATCGATGCCCATTTCTTGGAGTTCCCGGCGCATGGCTTCGAAACCCCAGGGATCGAACGGGTCCTTGGCGTTGGCGGACACGATCGCGGTGTGCTTGCCGTACAGCGCCATCAGATCCGCCATGACGTCCGCTGCGAATCCCTGGCGGCCGCCGCGCTTGTCCACCAGGAGTTCGTCGAAGTAGCGGTCGAGCTGCGGCGTCAGCCACAACTCGGCAATGCGGTTCAAGATGCGCGCGTAGCGCTGTTCCAGCAGGTACGGATACTTGTCCGGTGCATCGCGGTAGACCTCCGCCAGCCTGGCGTTCTGCATCGGTCGCGTCGGTGCCGCGGGCGCGGCGGCGCGCGCTTCCTGGATCTCGAAACCCTGGATCGCGTGCGCGGCGATGAAACGCCGCCGCACGGTGTCGGCGCCCTCCGGCGGATACAGGAAGACACCCGCTGCGGTCTTGATGAACCCGATCGTCTCGCCGGCGAGCAGGGTACCGTCGCGCAGCTGGATCGAGTAGGCGTACTTTTCGTCGTCGCCGAACGCCATGGTTGCACCGGTCGTTTCGAACAGCCGGTCGGCGCGCTTCATGAGGACGGGCCGCTGCAGGCGGATCTCGCGCAGCTCGTTCAGCGGGATATGCGCCGGAACGATCTCCTGGTCGGACTGGAAGCGAAGCAGACCGGCCGTTTCGGCATAGGACAGCAGCGTGCCGAAGGCCTCGCGCCCGTCGTCGAAGGTCAGAACGCAGAGCTCCGGCGCGTAATCGTCGACCGATGGTGGGTACTCGTACTCCGGCGGCGCCGGCCACTCGACGCGATCGATGCTCGTGCTCCCGGACATAGCCCGCCGCCAGTCTATTGCACCGGCGCGGGCTTGTAAAAGGGATCCGGCCTAGGCCGTGAGCGCGGGCGCCGGGGCACCGCAGGACCAGCAATGGGTGAACTGGCGCTCGGAAACTTCGCCGCAGCGCGCGCAACGCCAGGGGTGTTCGCGCGCCCCCGCGGGCGGCGCGTCGAAACGCAACATCGCCTCGGCGTGCGCGGCATCCGCGTCGTGCAGCACCCAGAGCTCGATCTGGCAGTCGGCGGGCGGCAGCTCGCCGGCGCCCGAGGAGAGAAATTCATTGCGCACCACGCTGCCGATGCCGTTCGATTCCAGCACGTTGCGCGCGTGATGCACCGCGACCAGGTCGAACGAGCTGAAGACGCGTCGCACGCGTGGGCTCCGGCTGTGTCTCGGGCTCAGAGGTCAAACAGCGCGTCGCACTTGGCGGCGCAGACGAAGTCGTTCTCCGAAAGACCGTCGATGGCGTGGGTCCAGTACTCGACGCGGCACTGGTTGTAGCCGACGCTCAGCAGCGGATGATGGTCCTCGCGGTGCGAGATCCAGGCGAGCGCATTGACGAAGGCGAGCGTCTGGAAGTAGTTCGGGAAGGGGTAGACCTTGACCAGCCGGCCGCCCTCGATGACCCAACCCTTCAGCTGCCCGAGCATCTCGGCGGCCTCGCGCCGGGAATAGGGCGCTACGCCGCCTTCGCAGGGCTTGCACTTCCTTGCGGCAAGTTCACTCATGGGCTGGGCATCTCCTGTAGGCGCGCGATGCGCATCGTGGCGGGTGGATGGGAGTCGTAGAACGCAGAGTACAGCGGGTCCGGCGTCAGGGTCGCGGCGTTGTCCTGGTACAGCCGCACCAGGGCTCTGACCAGATTGGCGGCGCTGGCGTGGTTGGCCGCGTAGGCATCGGCTTCGAATTCGTGCCGGCGCGAATACAGGCTTGCGAGCGGCTGCAGCGGAAAGATGTATACCGGAACGACCAGGAAGAACAGCAGCAGGGCTGCCGCCGTGGACGGCGTGTTGACACCGAGCCCGGCGTAGAACCAGGCATGGCTGGCGAGCTGTCCAAGCCCCCAGAGCATGGCGAGCGACAGGGCAAACAGCCAGGCGACGCGCTTCCAGACATGTCGCCGCTTGAAATGTCCGAGCTCGTGCGCCAGCACGGCCTCGATTTCCTGGGGTGCGAGCCGCGCCAGCAGGGTGTCGAAAAAGACGATGCGCCGGGCGGCACCGAAGCCAGTGAAGTAGGCATTGCCGTGGCTCGATCGCCTGGAGCCGTCCATGACGAACAGGCCGCTCGCGCGGAATCCGCAGCGCGCCAGCAGCGCCTCGATGCGGCTGGCGAGCGCCGGGTCCGCCAGTGGCGTGAAGCGGTTGAACAACGGCGCGATCAGCGTGGGGTAGAGCAGCAGCACGAGGAGATTGAAGGCCATCCAGGCGAGCCAGACGTAGAGCCACCAGTACTCGCCCATGCGGGTCATCAGCCAGAGCACCAGGATCACGAGCGGCACGCCGAGTGCTGCGCCGACGAATGCCTGGCGCACAAGGTCGGCGACGAACAGCGCCGGAGTCTGGCGGTTGAAGCCGAAGCGTGTTTCGATCACGAACGTGCGCCACAAGGCGACCGGGAGCTCGAGCAGCGACAGCAGCACCACCACGCAGACGATCAGGGCCGTGCCGTGCCACAGGCGCGAGGGGTCCAGCACCCGCGCCAGGGCGTCGGACCCGGCCTGCAGTCCGCCGCCCAGCGTGAGCGCGAGCAGCGCGGCGACGCCGATCAGCAGGTCCGCGATGCCGAGGCGCGTCTTGGCGATGGCATAGTCGGCAGCCGTCTGGTGCGCCGCGAGCGACAGCACGCGGTCAAAGCCCGGCGGCACGGCGTCGCGGTGCACCTGCACGTGGCGGATCTGGCGCAGCGCGAGCCACAGCCGCGTCGCGGTCGCCAGCGCCAGGGCGGCGATGAAACTCCCCGTCAACGCATTTTCCATGGCATGAGAGAATACCGCGACGCACCCAACGGATAAAGCGTGGCTGCCGAACCGAACCGCCTTGCCTGGCTCGATCTGGAGATGACCGGCCTCGTGCCGGATTCCGATCGCATCATCGAACTCGCGCTGCTGGTGACCGATTCGGACCTCAACCTGCTCGACGAAGGCCTGGTGCTCGTCGTGCGCCAGCCGAACGAAGTGCTCGCCGGCATGGATTCCTGGAACACGAGCGTGCACGGCAAGTCGGGCCTCGTCGACCGGGTGCGCGCCTCGACGCTCGACGAGGCGGCGGCCGAAACGCTGGCACTCGACTATCTGGAGCAGCGCGTGCCCGTGCGCACTTCGCCCCTGTGCGGCAATTCAATCTGCCAGGACCGGCGCTTCCTGGCGCGCTGGATGCCGCGGCTGGAAGCCTATTTCCACTACCGCAACTTGGACGTGTCGACGGTGAAGGAGCTGGTGCGGCGCTGGAAGCCCGACGCCATGAAAGGGTTGGTCAAGCAGGGCAAGCACGAGGCCTACCAGGACATCCTCGAATCGATCGAGGAGCTGAAGTACTACCGCAGGACGGTGATGACGATCTAGCGGCGGCGCTTTGGCTTCGCCGCCGGTCGCGCCGGGCGTCGCGCTGCCGCGGGGGCGACCTCGACGATCGCCTCGATCTCCACCGGAATGCCGTTCGGCAGCGAGCCCATGCCGACTGCCGAGCGGGCGTGGCGCCCGGCATTGCCGAACACCGCGACGAACAAGTCGGAGCAGCCGTTGATCACTTTCGGCTGGTCGTGGAAATCGGGCTCGGCGTTCACCATGCCGAGCACCTTCACCACGCGCTTCACGCGATCGAGGCTGCCCAGCTCAGCCTTCATCACCGCGAGCAGCGCAAGCCCCGTCGAGCGCGCGAACCGGTAGCCCTGTTCGAGCGTGAACTCGCGGCCCACCTTGCCCTGCGGGCGCAGGCCATCGACGGCGGACGGCCCCTTGCCGGCGAGGAACAGCAGATTGCCGGCGCGCACCGCGTTGACGTAGTTGGCCACCGGCGCCGAGAGCTGCGGCAGCTCGATGCCGAGCGCCCTGAGTCGCTTCTCCGCGCTCATGGCGCCGGCACCACTTTCCCGGGGTTCATCAGGTTCTCCGGATCGAATAGCCGCTTGATGTCGCGCATCACGCCGATGACGTCGTCGCCGAGTTCGGCGCGCAGCGACTCCTGCTTGCCCAGGCCGATGCCATGCTCGCCGGTGCACGTGCCTTCCATGCGGATGGCGCGCTCGACCAGCCGCTTGTTGAGCATCTTCGCCAGCGCCAGCTCGTCGGCGTTCGCCGGGTCGATCAGGAACACGAGATGGAAATTGCCGTCGCCGATGTGGCCGAGCAGAGGCACCGGCACGACGTAGGACTTGACGTCTTCCATCGACTCGCGCACGCATTCGGCGAGCCGCGAAATCGGCACGCAGACGTCGGTCGAGACGGCGCGCGAGCCCGGCCGCGTCTGCAGCACCGCGAAATACGCGTTGTGACGCGCGTCCCAGAGCTGGGTGCGCTCCTCGGGGCGCGTCGCCCACTGGAAATCCATGCCGCCGTTCTCGCGTGCGATCGCCTGCACCGCCTCGGCCTGCTCGACCACGCTCGCGCCGCTGCCGTGAAATTCGAAGAACACCGTAGGCGCCACGCGATAGTCGGTCTTCTTGTAGCGATTGATCGCGGCGATCGTTTTGTCGCAGACGATATCGCAGCGTGCGATCGGCACGCCCGACTGGATCGTCTGGATGACGGTATTGGTGCAGCCGTCCACCGTATCGAACGCGCACACCGCGGCCGACATGGCCTCCTGCACCGGGTAGAGCCGCACCGTGACCTCGGTGATGATGCCGAGCGTGCCTTCGGAACCCACGAACAGGCGCGTCAGGTCGTAGCCCGCGGCCGACTTGCGCGGCCGGCGCGAAGTGGTGATGACGCGCCCGTCCGCGAGCACCACCTTGAGCGACAGGACGTTCTCGCGCATGGTGCCGTAGCGCACCGCGTTGGTGCCCGAGGCGCGGGTCGCCGCCATGCCGCCGAGGGTCGCATCCGCGCCCGGGTCCACCGGGAAGAAAAGACCCGTGTGCTTGATATGCTCGTTCAGCTGCTTGCGCGTCACACCGGCCTGCACGACTGCGTCGAGATCCGACTCGTGCACGGCAACGATCCGGTTCATCCGCGACAGGTCGATCGATACGCCGCCGTTGATCGCGAGGATATGGCCTTCGAGCGACGTGCCCACGCCGAAGGGAATCATCGGCACGCGGTGGCGGCCGCAGATCATGACGATGTCGCGCACTTCGTCGGTCGATTCCGGGAACACGACCGCGTCGGGCAGGGCGTACGGAAAGTAGGATTCGTCCTTGCCGTGATGCTCGCGCACCGCGGCCGCCAGGCTGACGCGATCGCCGAGCAGCGCGCGCAGTTCGGCGACCACACTCTGATCGAATTCCCTGGCCTTGTTCATGGCGTGCCTCCGGCGGGGCGTTGCCTCATTTTAGCTTGATGTCGCCTTCGAACGGCACCTTGAGGCCGAGCGCCGGGATCTCGAGCGTGACGCGCGCGGGAAACGATTCGTCCCCCTGCAGGCGTTTGGCGTCGAGCGCGCGCTGCACCGCGACCTCGATTTCGCGCTGCGAATTGACGCCCACCATCTTGAGGAACTTGCGGATGCTCAAGTTGAAGGTTTCCTGGTCCATGGCTATGTCCCTTTCGAAAGGATGCGGCGCGCGAGGGCCTTGCCGAGCTCCACGCCCCACTGGTCAAAACTGTTGATGTTCCAGATCACGCCCTGCGCGAAGACCTTGTGCTCGTACAGCGCCAGCAGTCGCCCGAGGTTCAGGGCATCGATGCGCTCGAGCCGGATCAGGCTCGAGGGCCGGTTGCCCGGGTGGCGCCGGTACGGCGGCAACGGCGCATCGGCAGTGCCGAAGGCGAGCGCATCGGCCTGCGCTTCGGCGTTGGCGTCCAGCTCGGCGTTCACCCCGGCGACAATGAAGTCTGCCGGCACGGCCTGCGTGCCCTGGTGCAGCAGCTGGTGGAACGAATGCTGCCCCACCGTGCCTTCCGCTCCCCACACGACCGGCGCCGTGGCGTAGTCGAGCGCGCGCCCTTCGCGATCGACGCACTTGCCGTTCGATTCCATCTCCAGCTGCTGCAGGTAGGCCGGCAGCAGCCGCAGGGCGTGGGCGTAGGGCAGCACCGCGTGGGTCGCGGCACCGAGGAAATTGACATTCCAGGCGCCGAGCAGCGCCATGAGCAACGGCAGGTTGCGCTCCGGCGCCGCCGCCGCGAAGTGCTGATCGACTTCGCGCGCGCCCGCCAGCAGTGCATCGAAGCGCTCGGCGCCGATCGCACACAGTGCGGAAAGACCCACTGCGGACCAGAGCGAAAAGCGCCCGCCGATCGAATCCGGCAGCGGCAGGACTTCGCCCGCGCCGAAAGCGCGCGCCGCCGGCGCGTTGCCGGTGACGGCGATGAAATGCGACGCGGGGTCGCGCTCCCCCAGCCAGCGCCGTGCGGCGCGCGCGTTGGCGAGGGTTTCCTCGGTGGTGAAGGTCTTCGACACGACGACGAAGAGCGTCGTCTCCGGACGCGCGCCGGCGAGGGCGCGCCCGAGGTCGAGCGGGTCGATATTGGCCGCGAACGCGATTTCGAGATCGGTGTCCAGTGCCCCCAGCGCGTCCACGACGAGCTGCGGGCCGAGCACCGAGCCGCCGGTGCCGAGGTGCACGATGCGGCGCCAGCATCCCCCGCCGCGCAGGCGCTGCGCGAGACCCCGCATGCGCGCGAGCGTCGCCCGCACTTCGCCGGGCGCCGCATCGCCGGCGCGCAGCGCGGTGTGACCCACCGCGCGCTGCTCGGTGACGTTGATCGGTTCGCCGCCGTACAGCGCCGCACGCCATTGCGGCAGGCCGCGCTCGGCGGCGAGCGTCACGAGCAGCCCCAGCACGCGGCTGTCGACGCGCTGCCGCGAGAAATCGAGCTGCAGGCCGGCTCCGGCGAGGGTGCAGTCCCGCGCGCGCTGCCGATCCTGCGCGAAAAGCTCGCTCAGCGACAGCGCGCGCAAGCGCGCGGCTTCCTCTCCCAGCTGCTGCCAGGCAGGACATGCGGTCGGCGGCGGCGTCGTCATGGGCGGAAGCGGTAAAGGCGCAGGCGCTCGCCCTTGTCGCCGGGGCGGCCCACGTCCGCCAGCTTGACCCATTGCGGACCCGGCGCGTCCTGCTCGTGGCGCGCGCTGCCCTGCACGATGAGCAGCGGGCAGCGCGGCGGACTCGATGGCTCGAAGAGCTGCGTGCGGATGCCGGCATGATAGCTGAGCACGGCGCGCTGCGCCGAGCCGACGCCGCTGCGCGCGACGCAGCGCGCGCCCGCGGGAATTTTCGACTGGATCTGCAGCGCGACCGGCCGGTAGCTCTTCTGGTAATCGGTCCATGGCATCCACAGCGTGGCCACCGTTCCCCACAGCAGCGCCGCGCCCGCCGCCCAGCGCGTCACGCCACGCGTCGCCGACGGCGCGCTGAAGAATGCGAGCACGATCCAGCCCGCGAGCAGCGCGAGCGCCAGCACGAACGGCAGCCATTCGAAATGCGGCACGAAGCCGGGCGCGGTCTTGGCGAAATTGCGCGCGATGCGCGGCGGCACGTCGGTCATCATCGCCACATAGCCGAGCCACACCAGCGCGGCGAAGAAGCTGAAGGTCATGGTGCCGAACCAGTCGAGCGCATGGGCGGCGCCGCGGCGCAGATGAGCGACGCCCTGCGCGGCAAGCAGCGCCAGGGGCGGCAGCAGCGCGATCGAGTTGATGTCCTGCGCAGGGCCCGCGAGCGCGATGCCGGCGAGCGACAGCACCAGTGCCGTCAGGGGCAGGAACATCCGGACGCTGAGCAGGTCGCCGCGCCGCGCCCAGATCGCCCAGGCTGCGAGCGGCCACGCCGGCCAGGCGAACCAGCTGGCGGTGACGAGGTAGTAGCGCAGGTTCGCCGGCAGCGTGCCTTTCGCCTGGGTGATGATCGACCACCATTGCGCCGCCTGCTCGGGCGCGCGCAACCAGAGCATCGCGGGCCAGCTCGCCGCGACCAGCGCCGCCACGGGCAAGGCGATGACGAGGCAGAGCAGGGCGGAACGCGTGCGCCAGCCGGCGCAGGCGAGCGGCGTCGCCAGCAAGGCAAAGCTCATGGCCACAGGCGCCACCGGGCCCGCGGCGAGAAACGCGATCCCCAGCGCGGCGCCGAGGCCGACGCCGGCTGCGACCGGCCGCTGCGCGGCGCGCGTTGCGAAAGCGAAGGCCGCGCAGACGCCGGCCAGCGAAGCGAGATCGGGCACCGCCTCGTGCGCGTGCACCAGAAGGCCGACCGAGCCGATCAGCACCAGCGCTGCGGTCGCGCCCGCGGCGCGACGCTGCTCGATGGCCACGCTGCGACGTGCGGCGTAGTACATCAGCCATGCGGCCGCAAGGACGAAGAGCGCGCTCGCCAGACGCGCGGCGCCATGTAACGGCAGCACCCAGCCGAGCAGCCTGGCGACGATCAACCCCGCCCAGTGATAGAACGGCGGATCTTCCAGCCAGGGTTCACCCGCAATGCGCGGCACGAGCCAGTCGCCGCTGCGGTACATCTGGCTGACGATTTCGATCGCCACCGCGTCGTAGGTTTTCCAGGGATCGTGTCCCACCAGCCCGGGCAGGGCGAACGCCAGCGCGATCAGCACCAGAACCAGCCGGGAAGGCGGCAGCTCGAGGCGAGGCGGCATGGGCAGATTCTAGGGCGCAAAAACAAAAGGCAGCCGAAGCTGCCTCTTGTCGGCGCGAAGCGTCGTGCGCCTAGGCGGTCTTGGCCCGGCTGTAGCGGCGGCGGAATTTCTCGACGCGGCCGGCCGTATCGACGATCTTCTGCTTGCCCGTGTAAAAGGAATGCGATTCCGAAGACACCTCGACCTTGACCACCGGATACTCGTTGCCGTCGGCCCATTTCACGGTCTCGCGGCCCTTGGTGTCGATTGCCGATCGCGTGAGAAACGAGTGGTTCGAGGCCGTGTCGAGGAAGATCACCGGCCGGTACTGCGGGTGAATGCTGGGTTTCATGGCGGGCCCGACGCAAAAAAGAGTCGCGGATTATACGAAAATCAGGGACTTAGTGCAAACCCCGGTCAGCCGCGGCGCATCGAGTCGAAGAACTCGGCGTTGGTCTTGGTGGCGCGCACCTTGTCGATCAGGAACTCGGCCGCCTCGAGTTCGTCCATCGGGAAGAGCAGCTTTCGCAACACCCAGATCTTCTGCAGGATGTCCTTCTCGATCAGCAGCTCTTCGCGGCGCGTGCCGGAGCGGTTGACGTTGATCGCGGGGAAGATGCGCTTTTCGTGCATGCGGCGGTCGAGGTGGATCTCGAGGTTGCCGGTGCCCTTGAATTCCTCGTAGATCACGTCGTCCATGCGGCTGCCGGTGTCGATCAGCGCCGTGGCGATGATGGTGAGCGAGCCGCCCTCCTCGACGTTGCGCGCGGCGCCGAAGAAGCGCTTGGGTTTTTGCAGGGCGTTGGCGTCGACGCCGCCGGTGAGCACCTTGCCCGAGGCGGGCTGCACCGTGTTATAGGCGCGCGCCAGGCGCGTGATCGAATCGAGCAGGATCACCACGTCCTTCTTGTGCTCGACCAGGCGCTTGGCCTTCTCGATCACCATTTCGGCTACCTGCACGTGGCGCGAGGCCGGCTCGTCGAACGTCGAGGCCACCACTTCCCCCCGCACCGAGCGTGACATCTCGGTCACTTCCTCGGGCCGTTCGTCGATCAGCAGCACGATCAGCGCCACCTCCGGATGGTTGGCGACGATCGCATGCGCGATGTGCTGCAGCATCACCGTCTTGCCGGCCTTGGGCGGCGACACGATCAGGCCGCGCTGGCCCTTGCCGACCGGGGCGATGATGTCGATGATGCGCCCGGTGATGTTTTCTTCC
>SCUF01000316.1 GCA_004298325.1 Betaproteobacteria bacterium
GCAGTAGCCGCAGCCGATGCACAGGTCCTTGTCGTGCAGCACCACGCCGTCGCCGGTGCGGTAGAAGCAGTCCACCGGGCATACCGCCATGCACGGCGCGTCCGAGCAGTGCATGCAGGCCACCGAAATCGATTTCTCTGCCCCGACCACGCCGTCGTTCACGGTGACGACGCGCCGGCGGTTCACCCCCCAGGGGACTTCGTGCTCCTGCTTGCAGGCAGTGACGCAGCCGTTGCACTCGATGCAGCGCTCGGCATCACACAGGAATTTCATTCTCGCCATGGCGGTCTCCTCAGGCTTTCGCGACCTGGCAAAGCGTCGTCTTGGTTTCCTGCATCATGGTAACGATATCGTAGCCGTAGGTTGTGGCGGTGTTGACCGCCTCGCCGCGCACGATCGGCGCCGCCCCCTCGGGGTAATACGGCAGCATGTCCTGCCCCTGCCACCAGCCGGAAAAGTGGAACGGGATGAACACCGTATCCGGCCCCACGCCCTCGGTGACCTTGGCCTTCACCTTCAGCTTCGCCCCCGAGGGCGAGCTGACCCAGACGTACTCGCCGTTGCGGATGCCGCGGTCGGCTGCCGCCTTCGGATTGATCTCGACGAAGTTGTCCTGCATCAGCTCGGCCAGCCACGGGTTGGAACGCGTCTCCTCGCCGCCGCCTTCGAACTCGACCAGCCGCCCGCTGGTCAGGATGAGCGGGAATTGTTTGACGGCATCCCGGTGCTTGTCCTGCACCGACTTGAACAGCACCGGCAGCCGCCAGCGCACTTTCTGGTCGGCGTGGGTCGGCCACTTCTCGATCAGATCCGGTCGCGGGGTGTACAACGGCTCGCGGTGCAGCGGCACGCCGTCCGGGAAGTTCCATACCACCGCGCGCGCCTTGGCGTTTCCGAATGGATGGCAGCCGTGCTTCATGGCGACGCGCTGGATGCCGCCGGAGAGGTCGGTCTTCCAGTTCTTGCCCTCGGCCTCCTTGCGCTCCTCGTCGGTGAGCTCTTCCCACCAGCCCAGCTTCTTCAGCAGGACGTGGTCGAACTCGGGATAGCCGGTCGTGATCTCGGCGCCCTTTGAATGCGATCCGTCCTCGGCCAGCAGGTTCACGCCGTCGCGCTCGACGCCAAAATTGGCGCGGAAGTTGCCTCCGCCCTCCATGACGTGCCTGGAGGTGTCGTACAAATTCGGCGAACCTGGGTGCTTGATCTTGTCCGTGCCGAAGCATGGCCACGGCAGCCCGAAGTAGTCCCCCGTGAGATCGTAGCCGGTCTTCGCGTCCTTGCCGCCGCGCGCGCGCAGCGTCTTGACGTCGAACACATGCATGTTGCGCATGTGCGCCTGCAGCCGCTCCGGCGTCTGACCGGTGTAGCCGATGGTCCATACGCCGCGATTGACTTCGCGCAGCGTGTCCTCCATCGACGGTTCGTCCATGCCGCCCTTGCCCTTGGCGAGCCTGATGTTCTGCTTGCCGTCGCGCTTGCCGACGAGCTGGTCGGCAAAGCCGAGCTTCTGCGCGAGCTGGTACATGATCATGTGGTCGGTGCGCGCATCGAACAGCGGATCGATCACCTTCTCGCGCCACTGGATCGAGCGGTTGGAAGCGGTGACGCTGCCCTCGCACTCGAACTGCGTCGCCGCGGGCAGGAGGTAGGCGCCGTCCTTGCGCACCATCGCGAACATCGCCGCCGAGGCGGACGGATAGGGGTCGATCACCACCATGAGGTCGAGTTTCTTCATCGCCTCCAGCATCTCGGTGCCGCGCGACTGGCTGTTGGGTGCGTGCCCCCAGTAGATCAGCGCGCGCAGGTTCGGGTCCTGGTCGATGTTCTCGTTCCTCTCCAGAACCGCGTCGATCCATCGCGACACCGTGAAGCCGGGTTTGTTCATCATGCCCGGTGCGAACTGCGACTGCAGCCACTTCAGATCGACGTTCCAGACCCGCGCCCAATGCGCAAACGATCCCGGCGCGATGCCGTAGTAGCCCGGCAGCGAATCCGGGTTCGGGCCGATGTCGGTCGCGCCCTGCACGTTGTCGTGGCCGCGGTAGATGTTGGCGCCACCGCCCGGCCGGCCGACATTGCCGAGCGCGAGCATGAGAACGGCGCTCGCGCGCACGATGGCGTTGCCGTTGGTGTGCTGCGTCTGACCCATGGCCCAGATGATGAAGCCGGGGCGGTTCTCGGCCAGGAGCTTCGCCGTCTCGTACATCTGCTGCTCGGGTACCCCGGTCACGTCCTGCACCGCCTGCGGCGTGTACTTGGCCATTACCTCTTCCCTGACCTTTTCCATGCCATAGACGCGCTGGCGGATGTACTCCTTGTCTTCCCAGCCGTTATTGAAGATGTGATACAGCAGGCCGAACAGGAAGGCGACGTCGCTGCCCGAGCGGACGCGCACGTACTTGTCGGCCTTGGCCGCGGTGCGCGTGTAGCGCGGGTCCGCCACGATGACCTTGCAGCCGTTCTCCTTCGCGTGCAGCGTGTGCAGCATCGAGACCGGATGCGCCTCCGCCGCATTCGAACCGAAGAACAGCAGGCATTTCGAGTTCTGCTCGTCGTTGTACGAATTGGTCATCGCCCCGTAGCCCCACGTGTTGGCGATGCCGGCGACCGTGGTCGAATGGCAGATGCGGGCCTGATGGTCCGTATTGTTCGTGCCCCACAGGCGCACCCACTTGCACAGCAGATAAGACTGCTCGTTGTTGTGCTTGGACGAGCCGACGACCATGAGCGCATCGGGGCCGCTTTCCTTGCGGATCTTGAGCAGCTTCTCGGAAATGTCCTTGTACGCCTCTTCCCAGGAGACCTTCTTCCACTTGCCGGCCTCGAGCTTCATCGGATATTTCAGGCGGTGCGAGTCGTGCGTGACGCCGTGCTCGCGCACTGAAGCGCCCTTGGCGCAGTGCGCCCCGAGGTTGAGGGGCGAATCGAACACCGGCTCGTGGCGCACCCAGACGCCGTTCTCGACGTGCGCATCGATTGCGCAGCCGACCGAGCAGTGGGTGCACACGGTGCGCTTGACCTCCACCCGAGTGGCGTCCTTGGCGTCCTTCGCGGCCTCCGCCGTGCCGATCAGGTTGTACGGCAACTGCGAGGCGACGGCGCCGGCGCCGACCGCGACCCCGGAACGCTGCAGGAACGCGCGCCGGTCGATCGTCTTCGCGAGGGTGCCGGAGAGGCCGCGCGCGAGGCGTGCCTGGCGGCCCGGCGTGGCGTGTGCCTTTCTGGTCAGCAGCATGATGGCCTCCTCAGACTTTCGCCGTGCGGTAGTAATTGCGCACGTGCGCCGATTCCTGGTAACCGCCCGTGCCGCGCCTGGCTTTTTCGTGCGCCTGCACTGCCGGTCGCGACGGCTTCGCGACGATCGCCGCAGCTGCCGCGGTGCCGCCGGCGCCGATGGTCAAAAGGAAATTGCGCCGGGAAAGGCGCGGGGTGCGCTCGCTCATGTCGGCCTCCTCGTTGTCAAAGCGCGCCGGTGAGCCAATCCCCGCGCGCCGATTCCCCTGCTCCAGGTAACGCCAATTGCGAAGCTGGGAAATCTTAATCCATATCAAAAGCGCTGTGCTCAAGTTCGAAGAAAGTTTTTGCGAGCCGCGCCACCGGCGCGTAGAAGCTGGCGCGTCCGTGACTGGATACTGCATCGCACAAAGGAAGCAAGCCCGGCCAAAGATGCGCCGCAAATAGTGTACGTTGCGCTGCGACATCGTCTTGCATGATGAGATGACGCATCACTTCGCACAGTGCGGCGACGTGATCCTCCGGCTCGACAACGCCGTTGCGGCGCACAAATCCGTGCTGCGCCATGAAATCGCGTAATTGCACCAGCGGATTATCGCCGGCATGCGCGCGCCGATAGGCGCCAGCATAGAGAGAGATCTCCGCGCGCCCGGTGCCGAAGAACAAGGATTCGTACTCCTCGCGCACGGCCTCCGCGTCGGCGCTCGCCGCGCCACGGGCAAGCTCGCGCCACGCATCACCCATCGCAGTGGGGGCGCTGTCGCCGTCTCCCGGTTTCACTTGCGCCAGCCCAAGCAACAGGGCTTGGTCGGGCGGCGCATAGAACAACTGCGCCAGCAGCCCGTAGATGTTGGACCGCGCCACCTCCTCCGGTGCCAAGGCCGTCGTTGTCATTGCCGGCCCGGGTAATCAAAGATCGAGGGTTCGTTCTTCGTGTCCATCATGTCGACCACGCGGCAGTCGCCGCACATCTGCAGCCGCCGGAGTGCCGGCCCTGCGAACATGGCATGGCCGCCGATTTTTCCGAGCATCGCCTCCACCATCGGCTGGGTGCCGAACGGCTTGCCGCAGCGCACGCAGTGATACGGCTCGGCCTCGTTCAGCGTGACGGCTTCGCGCGACTGCGCGGTCAGGAGCAGCCGCGGCACGAGGCGAATCGCGTCCTCGGGACAGGTGTTGGCGCACAGGCCGCATTGCACGCAGTTGCGCTCGACAATGCGCAGGCGCGGCGCGTCCGGCGAATCGAGCAGAGCGGACTCCGGGCAGGCGCCGATGCAAGCCTTGCAAAGCGTGCACTTGGCCTTGTCCACGGCGAGAGTGCCGAAGGGCGCCCCTCGCGCAAGCTCGATCAGGTCCTTCGGTGCCGGCGCGTGCCTGCTCAGATGATCCAGCTCGAAATCGAGCGAACCGCGCTTCTCCGGCGCGAGATTGAACACCGCGGGCGGCATCGCGGTCGCCGCAGGCCGGGGCTTCCAGATCGAGCGTTCCAGCTGCTCGGCCTCGATCAACTCGAGCGCCACGCCTGCGTAGCCGAGCCCTGTGAGGATTGCGCTCGCGAGCCGCATCTGCCCGCTCAGGGCCTGCGCGTACTCCGGGGCAACGTCGCCTGTGACGAGTACGGCGACCGAGTTGGCACCGTAGCAGACGGCACCAAGCAGGATGTCGATTCCGACCGAGGCCACGTGATGGCATTCCACCGCAATGACGCGTGCCGGCAGGCCCTTGCCGCGCCGGCCGAGCGCAAGCACCGCGGCGCGTCCTTGCTCGGCGTCGTGAAACAGGATGCAGGCTTCCCCGCCGCCGGCCTCGCGATAGCTCGAGAGCAGCGTCTTCAGCCGTGCACCGATTTCCGGCACTGCGGGGTAGCGGTATGTGAGCGCGCCCGACGGACACACCGTGGCGCAGCCGCCGCAGCCCGTGCACAGGTGCGACTCCACCTTGACGTAATCGCCGTCCGCTGCGATCGCCTCGGTGGAACAGACCTCCAGACAGCGGTTGCAGCCGGAAACCCCGGAGCGCGAATGCGCGCAGATGCGCTCGCGGTACTGCACGAAACTCGGCTTTTCGAACTCGCCGACCAGCGCGGCGAGCCGCTGCGCTGCGAGCGCCTGCTCGAGCGGGTCGGCGCCCGGTGCGAGATAGCCCTGCGGCAGGCCGTGCCGCCGGATCGCCGGCTCGCGTTGCAGGTCGAGCACGAGATCGAAGCGCTCGGCGCGCGGCGCGGCCTTGCGCGAGAAATCGATCGCACCGATCGCGCCGCAGGCCTTGACGCAGGCACGATGCGCCTTGCATCTGGCGAGGTCGATCTGGTAGGTGAAGTCGATCGCCTGTTCCGGACAGGCGCGCACACAGGCGTTGCAGCGCGTGCACAGCTCCAGGTCGATCGGGTTTTCCTGCTGCCACTCGACCTCGAAGGCGCCGAGCCAGCCCGAGACGCGCAGCAGGCGACCCGACCAGACGGGGTAGTCGCGCGTCGCGGCCAACTCGCCGCGATTCGCGGACGTCAGCAGCACGCTGACTTCCAGCGACCCGGAAAGCCGCTCGGCCCAGTCGAGCGCGGCCTCAGACGGGCCGATGACGAGCAGGTGGCCGGCCGATCTGTACTGGACTGCAGGCACGGGCTCGGGCTCGGGCAGAGCGGCAGCCGCGAGAACGGCGGCGATCTTTGGCGTTGCGTCTTTGCCCTCTGCCGACCAGCCTGCCAGTTCGCGAATATTGGCGAACGTGAGCCGCGCCCGGGAGTCCGCGGCTTCGGCTAGTTCGGCGAACAGCGTTGCCTCCTGGGTGCATGCCACCACCACGTCGGGATCCGAAAGCGCCGTCTGGAAGGCGCCCGCCTCCTTGCGGCACAGCGCCGTGTGTACTTTGAGCGGGCCGCCCGTTTTGAGCGCATCGGCAAGCCGCTTCGCATCGAGCGGGATGGTGCCGTTGCAGCTGCAGAGCTTAAGCGTCCTGTCCTGCAGCGCCATCGCTTTCTTTCGAACGGTCCGCATCCGGTGCCGCGGGCGAATCCGGCACCCCGGCGGCGGCGCCCGTGGCCTCCGACGCGGGTCCCGCCTGCGGCTCGGGTCCGAACAGCGTGCTCTTGGCGTGCTCCAGGCGGGCGAGCAGTTCCGGCGGAATCGGTTCGCCCTCGGCGTAGTCGTCGATGTAGACGTCCAGACCATCCATCACGTTGAAGCGGGGATCGGCGAACAGCTTCTTCAGCGCCGCGCGGCGAACGCTCTCGTCGATTCTGGCGCGCATGAACGCCTCGAAGTCGGACTCGAACGTCAGGCTATCGAGCGCGGGCAGCGGTGGCGCAACCGCTTCGACGACTGGCGCGGCAGGCGCCGCCTGGCTCGACACGGCCTCGACGGATGACGCGAGCTTGCGCCGCGACCAGCGCGCAATGAAGCCTTCGCCGTCCTGCGTCATCAACGCTGCTCCCGGTCCCGCGGATGCTGAAACGACCGCGGCCGGATTCGCTTCCTCGGTTCGGGCCGGTAGTGCTCTTCGACAAATTCGCCCGCCCAGAGATACAACTCCGGCGGCATCGGCACCGAATCCACCGGTTCGCCGCCGTCGAGCCAGCGACTGGCCTCGTTATAGCTCAGCGTGAGCAGATCCGGCACGCCCCGGTCCTGGACCATGTGCCAGCGCACGAATACCTTGGGATGTGCGGTCGCAACGTTGAGGTAATAACCCTCGGCCTCGTCACGGTGCAGCTGCAGTGCAAGACCGGGGTAGAGCCATTGCTGAATGCCTTCACGCTCGACCAGCAGGCTGGGCTCGCCGCCGCCCACGTGCCCGGGCAGCACGCTGCGCGGCTCCCAGAATTCCGACTGCCAGCGGTTCGACGAGGCGCGCCGCTGCATCACCACGGCGACCGGAAAGCTCGGTTTCTGCATCCGATAACTATACCCTCTGCTATGATTTTGCGGAGAACAGCACCATGTCCGAAAAGGTTATTCCGATCCGCGTCGAGCGCGGCGAGCCGCCCGCACCGCCCGCCTGGGACGGCGCGCCGCCGCGCGACGCGCTGGCGCGGCCGCTGCGCGACCTGCGCATCTCGGTGACGGATCGCTGCAACTTCCGCTGCATCTACTGCATGCCGCGCGAGGTATTCGGCCCGGACCACCCCTTCCTGCCGCACGCCGCGATTCTCAGCTTCGAGGAGATCGTGCGCGTGGCGCGCATCTTCGTCAGCCTGGGCGTGCAGAAGATCCGCCTCACCGGGGGCGAGCCGCTGGTGCGCAAGGACCTGCACAAGCTGGTGGCGCTGCTCGCGCCGCTGGGCGCCGATCTGACGCTGACCACCAACGGCTCGGCACTCGCGCGCCAGGCGCGCCGACTGAAGGACGCGGGCCTGCAGCGCGTCACGGTGAGCCTCGATTCGCTCGACGACGCCACGTTCCGCCGCATGAACGACGCCGACGTCGGGGTCGCCACGGTGCTCGCGGGCATCGACGCGGCCGCGGCCGCCGGGCTCGCGCCGCTGAAGATCAACATGGTGGTGAAGCGCGGCATGAACGACCACCAGATCGTCGACATGGCGCGCCACTGGCGCGGCAGTCCCCATATCGTGCGTTTCATCGAGTACATGGATGTCGGTTCCACGAACGGCTGGCGCATGGACGACGTCGTGCCGTCGGCGGAAGTCGTGCGGCGCATCGGCGAGCGCTTTCCGCTGGAACCGGCCGACCCGCATTACACGGGCGAGGTCGCCGAGCGCTGGCGCTACCGCGACGGCACCGGCGAGATCGGCGTCATCTCCTCTGTGACCCGGGCCTTCTGCCGCGACTGCAACCGCATCCGGCTCTCGACCGAAGGCGCGCTCTTCACCTGCCTCTTCGGCACTGCGGGCCACGACCTGAAATCGCTGCTGCGCGGCGGCGGATCGGATGACGCCCTGCGCAACCGCATCGCCGCCGTCTGGAATGCGCGCACCGACCGCTATTCGGAAATCCGCACCGCGGAGACCGCTCGCCTGCGCAAGGTCGAGATGTCCTACATCGGTGGCTGAGCGCATCCGCCCTGTCCTCACCGACGCCGCGCGTCCGGCGACGTTCGAAATCGAGGCGATCAACGAGCGCGGCGAGATGGTGCCGACCTCGATCGCGGGCGAGCATCCGCTCACGCTCTACCTCGACAAACGCGAGATCGTCACCCTGATGACGCTCGGCCACGCGCCCGAGGCGCTGGTGCTGGGCTACCTGCGCAACCAGCGGCTGGTCGGCTCGGTCGAGGACATCGCTGCCGTGCAGGTCGACTGGGACACCGATTCGGCGGCGGTCACGACGCGCCGGCGCTCGACGCGGGGCCTGCGGCAGAAGATGGCGAAGCGCACCGTGACCTCGGGCTGCGGACAGGGCACGATGTTCGGCGGCCTGATGGAAGAGATCGAGAAGCTGCGGCTGCGCGAGGACGTGCGCCTAGCGGATGCGCAGCTGTTCGACCTGATCGAGAAGGTGCGCCGCCACGAGACCATCTACAAGCAGGCCGGCGCGGTGCACGGCTGCGCGCTCGCGCGCACCGCGGGCCCGGCGGCGGCGGAAATCCTG
>SCUF01000317.1 GCA_004298325.1 Betaproteobacteria bacterium
GATTAGTTTTCTTGCGACCGCAAGCTCCCACCTTTCGAATAGTCCGCGGTAATCCCAACCCATCCCGCCCCCGCACGGGCGTGTCGTGACGGGGGATGAACCGGCTCAGGGAGGGCAGGATGGCGGCAAGCACTCCCAACAAAACCTGCGAAATCGGGATTAACGCGCGGGCGGGCCAGAGGCCGACACTTCGGCCCGCCAATCCGTATTCAGGGTGGAGAACCGGCCAAGGCGATTTCGACGCGTGGGGCGCAGAACTCACTTCACATGGACAAGAAAGACAGCGTGCTCGGCCCTGATCCGCGTCTCCAAACCTCCCTATGGCGGTGCGTTAACCGGCATCCATTTTCTGCGCCAACCACGAGCCGGTGTCCCCTGTGAGCACACGAAGGAACTTCGCATGGGGGCGCTGGATTCGCGTCAGCGTCGCGCACCACTACCTTCAGGTCGACAAGGCGTGGTTCGCCAGGAACGTTCGACCTTATCTGTCGGCGATGCAGATTTCCAGGCAGGCGAAGGCATATCGGCGGGAAGACCTGGATGCCCGTGCCGCGCAAATCGAGTGCGAACTACTCCGTCTTGACGCGACCACCGGAGCGGGGGATTATGCAAACGGCGACGTGCGGTCCCCAGAGAAAGGAGGCAATTCATGGGCCGCACTAAAACAAGCGGTATCTGGACCGATGCCGCAGGCAACAAGACCATTGACAAGCAATTTGCCGGGACGCGCGTCTATGCGCGACTCGGCCCGATCAGCCACGAAGAAGCCGAATGCTGGCTTGCGGGTCAGATCGAGCGAATCCGGCTCGCGAAGGAAGGCGGCACGCGTCCTCGAGTCACTTTCCGCGAAGCTGCGGCAAAGTACCTGAGGGACTTTCAGGACAAGCTTGCCACAATCGATGTGGCAGCCTGCCACATTGAGGCGCTGGATCCCTGGATCGGCGATCGGAAGCTGGAAGAAGTCCACGATGAGACGCTGCGAGCATTCAAGGAGCATCGACTCAACGAGGACAAGGTAAGCCTGACCACGGTAAACCGCGCGATCGAGATCGTGCGGCGAATTCTCAACCTGGCGGCCCGAGTGTGGCGACACACGAACGGCATGACCTGGCTACAGACTGCGCCGCTCCTGACGATCGAAAGGAATCGTGGGGCACGAAAGGCTTATCCGCTGTCGTGGGAAGAGCAGGACCTGTTGTTCGGCGAGTTGCCGGAATTGAACCGGGCCATGGCTATCTTCAAGGTCAATACGGGAACGCGGGATCAGGAGGTCTGCTCGCTTCAGTGGTCGTGGGAGTTGAAAGTGGAAGCGCTCGGCGCGAGCGTATTCGTCATTCCGGGAGAATTCGTCAAGAATCGCGAGGATCGTCTGGTGGTGCTGAACAACGAAGCCCGGGAGGTGGTAGAGCAGATGCGTGGCCGGCATTCAAAGTACGTGTTCGCCTTCCAGCGACCGCGTACTCGGAGTCCGGACGTTTATGTGACGCCACAGAAAGCGCCGCGTCAGATCGAAACGATGAACAACACCGCTTGGCAGAACGCGAGAAAACGCGCGGCTCAGAAGTACCAGGAGAAACTGGGTCGCGATGCCCCTTGGGGCTTCGCCCATGTACGGGTGCATGACTTGAAGCACACGTTTGGGCGGAGGCTTCGGGCGGCTGCGGTTCCGGAGGAAACGCGAGCCGTGCTCCTGGGTCACAAGACCCGGAGCATGCCAACGCACTATTCCGTCGCCGAACTTGCGGAACTGTTGGCTGCGGTAAATCGGATCGATCGATCGCTTGCGACGCCCGCGATCACGCTGTTGCGCGCTGCTGCGTGAGAAAGTCACGCAAATCTCACGCAGAAATGAACAAGGACCTGGATGTGCTATCCCAAGTCCTTGAATTTTGGCGCGCCCGGCAGGATTTGAACCCACGACCCCTTGGTTCGTAGCCAAGTACTCTATCCAACTGAGCTACGGGCGCGAGGGGGCGAATTATACCGAAGATTCATCCATTTGTTGACGCTTGCTCGTTGACGCTTGGCGGCGCCGCAGGTTAATGGTTTCACATGGACCTCAAGCTCTCCGACCTCAGCGCGCTCGAGCGCTACAAGCTGCTGATCGGCCTCGTCATCCCGCGGCCGATCGCGTGGATCTCCACCTGGAGCGCGCCGGGCGTCGCCAACTGCGCGCCCTACTCCTTCTTC
>SCUF01000318.1 GCA_004298325.1 Betaproteobacteria bacterium
CCGGACTTCATCTACGGCGACGATGACGGCAACACCCTCTCGGGCGGCGGCAACAACGACTTCCTGTTCGGCGCGAACGGCAACGATACGCTGTACGGCGATTCGGGTGCCGACCTGCTGGTGGACGTCAAGGGTGCCGACGCCCTGTACGGCGGGAGCGGCGACGATGTCCTGATCGCCGACGCGAGCGTACTGCAGGGTTTCGGCAGCCTGACGCCGACCGAGGTGGACAGCCACACGGACGTCAATTCACCGCTGGGCGATTTGCTCGACGGCGGCGCGGGGAACGACGTCCTGTTCGTCGGCGGCGGCAGCGACACGATCCGGTATGCGTCGCTCTCCGACGGCACCGATACGGTGGCTGGATTTGACACCGCAGCGGCGGCCTCCGGAGGCGATGTCATCGATATCAGCGCGGTGCTCGATCTGCCCGGCAATACATGGGCGGACGGCGGTTCGTTCAGCGATGCGACTGCAGGCGCATACCTCACGTTCGCGAACGATGGGCATGGCAACACAGTGGTCGCCGTGGACATCGACGGCGTGGGCGCCGGCACGCCGGTGACGCTGGCGATCCTGCAGGGCGTCGATCCAACCGATGCACTGTCGCTGCTGGACGACAATTTCACGCTGGGTTGAACCTTGGCGGACGCAAAGTTCTGCGTCGCGGGCCCCGTGGTCGCTGATCACGGGGCCTTTTCCTTGCTGCCTTTACCGGATATCAAGAAACGCGCAAGCCAATCGTACCAAGGTACCGGTACCTATGGACCTGCCGCTTTGTCACGAAGCGGGCGAGAATTCCTCCTCACTTGAGAGGTTCTCGATAAGGGTTCGATATGGCTGAAACCGGTTCGACGACGGGCAGCGACATCCTCCAGATCGGCGAGGTGCTGGAGAGCGCCGGCGCAAACGCGGACAGCGCCGCAGCCTGGCTGCACTTCAGCTACGACGCGGCGTCGGATGCGACGATCCTCGAAGTGAAGTCGCAGACCGATGCGGGTGCGTCGTCCGCGGCGACGATCATTCTGGCGGGCGTCAACCTGACGGCGCTCGGCAGCGACGGCGATATCATCAGCCATCTGCTGACCAGCTGGACTTCGCACGTCGATTGATCCTAGCGCTGCGAGGGCGATGATCCGGTCGCGGGCGTTCCCTCGCGCAGGCATCTGACGCGCACCGTCACCGCCGCGCCGCGGCTGGCGAGCTCGGTGTTTTCCAGCTTCGTCAGGTTGTCCGAGACTGAAAAATCCACCCGCTGCGCTTCGAGAAACGCGCGCACGGTGTCGCCGCGGATGGCGAAGTTGACGTTCTGCGCGAGATCCCCCAGCTTCTCCGCGAGCTTGAGCGCATCGAGTTTCGACACCACCACGCCGATGACGTGACCCGACTGGTCGATCACCGGGCCGCCGCTCGAGCCGCGCTGCACCGGCACCGAGATCTGCATCTGCGCCGGGTTGCCGCGCACGCCGACGGTGGAGGTGACGTGGCCGAAGCCGACCGAAGGCCGCGTGCCGAGCACCGCGACGAGCGGATAGCCGACGATGGTCACGGCCTCGCCGAGCCTGGGGACCGGGTCCTTGCGAAACACCGCGACCGAGGCCGAGCGGGTCTCCACGGCGAGCAGCGCCAGATCTTTCGCGCGGTCGGTGGCCTTGAGCGTCGCCTTGTAGCGCGCGTTGACGTCGTCCACCAGCTCGAGAGAGTCGCACTGGCGCACGACGTGCTCGTTGGTGAGCACGTGCCCCTCGCGTGTGACGACGATCCCGGTGCCGGTGGCGGAGCGCGCGGGCGGCTTGGCTGCGCCGGGTGCGGTGGCGCGCGCGCAAGCCAGCTTCAATGCCTCGGCCACTTCCGAACCTTCCTTCGGCGGCGCGAGCTCCGAACGCTTCACCGTCTTGCGGCCCCGCATCTCGACCTGCTTGCGGTCCTCGCCGAAATTCTGGATCACGACCTGCGTCACGGTGTTCGCCTTGCAGTCGGCAAGGTAGTGCACCCGCGCGCTGTGGATGTCCTTGCCGGACGCGTGCGGCTGCGCGCGAATGTAGACGCGCCGCACCGTGAACTGCGTCAGGCCCTGCTGCGACTTCACCGCGTCGAGATCGATCGTGGCCTGATAGGCGGGGGGCGAAGCAGCGAGCGAGCGCCAGTCGGCGGCGTGGGCGGCGAACGCCCAGGTCAGGATGGCAAGCGCCGCAATCGAGCGCATTGTCCCAGTGGCCCCGGAATTCAGCGCTGCGGCACGTGGACCGACGGTTTCAGCCCCAATCGGGCCGCGCGCCGCGCAAATCGCCTGCCGTCGAACGTCACGAGTTCCTCGCAATGCCGGCTGGCAGCCAGGTGCAGGGCGTCCGCGAAATCCATGCCCCGCTGGTAGGCGTGTACCGCCTCCATGATCTGCTGTTCGTCCTCGATCGTCACATTGGGCAGTTCGAGCAGCGTACTGAGGCATCGAACGATGTCTTGCGTCGGATGCCGATACACGTAACGCATGACCCACTCGAATTCGAGGATCACCGTTTTCGGGCAGAACACCGCGGGGCCCGACATGACCTGCAGAGCCGCGGGCGACCGCCGGCTGTCATCGTGCCGGAAATAACGTGTCAGGACGTTGGTGTCAACCGCCCGCATGCGTGCGCCGCACGGCCCTGGCGAGTTCCCTGTCCCACGCCGCCAGTCCGACCTTGCGTCCTTTTCCCTTGAGCAGGCCGTAGCCTGCGCCGGGCTTCGCCGCCTTGCGGCGCACCACGAACATCACTGCCCGGTCGCCCTTCAGCTCAAAACCGATGCGGGCGCCGCTGGCCGCCTGGAGCGCCTCGCGCACCCGCTTGGGAATCACGACCTGACCCTTGCTGGACATGGTCGAAGTGTCTGCCATCGCCTCGCCTCACGAAGTAAAACGCGGTAAGAATAGCAGATGCGGCACCTGCCGGGGTCGCGCCGCCTGATCGGCTTACGCGCTGGCGGTATCCGCCTGCGTGGTGAAACTGTCGGCGAAGAACTCCTCCTCCGGCAGCTTGCACAAGGTGGTGAAATCGCGCCGCGCCGCATCCACCATCACCGGAACGCCGCAGGCGTAGACCTGGTAGGGCGAAAGATCCGGGAAATCCTCCATCACCGCGCGGTGCACGAAACCCGTGCGCCCGCCCCAGGCGTCTTCAGGCAACGCGTCGGAGATCACCGGCACGTACTTGAAGTCGGCGTGCTCCGCGGCCCAGTGCTGCGGCAGCGCATCCAGGTAGAGGTCCTTCGGCCGGCGCCCGCCCCAGTAAAGCGTCATCGGGCGCGCGATGCCGGCGTGGAAGGCGTGCTCGATGATCGACTTGATCGGCGCGAAACCCGTGCCCGAGGCGACGAAGACGATCGGCTTGTCGGATTCCTCGCGCAGGAAAAACGTCCCCAACGGCCCTTCGAAGCGCAGGATGTCGCGCTCCTTCATCTTGCCGAAGACGTGGTCGGTGAACTGACCGCCCGCGACGTGGCGCACGTGCAGTTCCAGAAACTCGCCCGCGTGCGGCGGATTGGCCATCGAGAAACTGCGCCGCGAACCGTCGCGCAGCAGGAATTCGATGTACTGGCCGGCCAGGAAGACCAGCCGCTCGTTCGCCGGCAGCTTCATCTGCAGCACGATCACGTCCTCGGCAAGGCGCTCGAGCTTTTGCACCCGGCAGGGCAGGGTCTTGATCTGGATGCCCTTGGCGGCACCGAGGGTGCGCGCTTCGATGACGAGATCCCCCAGGGGTCTTGCCTGGCAAAGGAGCGCTTTGCCCTGGGACTTCTCCAGGTCCGTGAGCGCCTTTTTCTGATACACGCCGTAATCCACGCTGCCTTCGAGGATCTTCGCCTTGCAGCTGCCGCAGGCGCCGTTCTTGCAGCCATAGGGCAGCACGTAGCCCTGGCGCAGCGCGGCGATGAGGACCGCCTCGCCTGCTTCGGTCTGGAATTGCAGCCCGCTCGGGTGGAGGGTGATCTTCGGCATGCTCGCTAGAATAGGCGCATGAAGCGCTTGTTGATCGTGGGCCACGGCGACATCGCCGAGCGCGTCCGGGTGCGCCTGCCCGCCGGCACGGTGGTGCGCTCGATCGCGCGGCGTCTGGGCGCCGATCTCGATCGTCCGGAAACCCTCTCCGCCTGCGCGGGCTGGGCCGATGCCGTGCTGCATTGCGCGCCGCCGCCGCCATCGGGCGAGGGCGATCCGCGCACGGCGAACCTGCTCGCGGTGATCGAGCGCGGCGCGATTATACCGGCGCGCATCGTCTACCTGAGCACGAGCGGCGTCTACGGCGATTGCAGCGGCGCGCGGGTGGACGAGACTCGGGTCGTGAATCCCCAGACCGCGCGCGCCAGGCGACGCGTGGACGCCGAGCGGCGTTTGCAGACCTGGTGCGCCGCGCGGGGCGCGGCGCTCGTCGTGCTGCGCGTGCCGGGCATCTACGCCGCGGACCGCCTGCCGCTCGAGCGGCTGCGCGCCGGAACGCCCGTGCTGCGCGCGCAAGACGACGTCTGCACCAATCACATCCACGCCGATGACCTCGCCGCGATCTGCCTGCGGGCGCTGGAAGGCTCGGCGCCGGCAGGTGTTTACAACGCGTCGGACGATTCGGCGCTGACGATGAGCGAGTGGTTCGATCTGCTGGCGGAGCGCTCGGGCCTTGCGCCCCCGCCGCGCATCGCGCGCGCCGCGGCGGGCGCTTTCATCTCGGCGGAGATGTTGTCCTACATGAGCGAATCGCGGCGTCTGGTCAATGGCAAGCTCAAGCGCGAACTGGGCGTAGAGTTGCGCTACCCCACCGTGTTCGAGGGTGTGCCGCGGCTCGCAGCGGCTGCGGCATGAGCGCGCTGCTGGTATTGACGAATCTGCCGGACCGCGCCGCGGCCGAAAAGCTCGCGGAGGCGCTCGTCGAGCAGCGCGCCGCGGCCTGCGTCAACATCCTCGGTCCCTGCCGCTCGGTGTACCGCTGGCAGGGCGCGGTGCAGAAAGCGGACGAGCACTTGATGCTGATCAAGTCGACCGCCGATCGCTACGCCACCCTCGAACAGGCGATCCGCGCGGCGCATCCTTACGAACTTCCCGAGATCGTGGCAGTCCCAATCGAGCGCGGGCTGCCGGCCTACCTCGAGTGGCTGGCCGCGGAGTCCGCACCGAAACCATGAAGAAGCTGTTGGCCTTTCTCCTTCTCGTCACGCTCGCCGCGCCCGCGGTGGCGCAGGACCTGCTCGACCCCGACAAGGCCTTCCGCATGCAGGCGCGCGCGCTCGATGCGCAGACGATCGAAGTGCGCTTCGCGATCGCGGACGGCTACTACATGTACCGCGAACGCTTCAAGTTCGCGCTGGAAGATGCGGGCGAAGCGAAGCTCGGCGCGCCCGTTTTCCCCGCGGGCGTCCGCAAGACCGACGAATTCTTCGGCGACGTCGAGACCTATCGCAAGGAGGTCGCGATCCGGCTGCCGGTGCAAGGGGCGCAAGGCGCGCTCAAGCTCCTCGTCACCTCGCAGGGCTGCGCCGACACGGGCGTGTGCTACGTGCCGATGGATTCCAGGGCCACGGTGCAGATGGCGGCGTTCTCGCAGGGCGGGCCGGGCGCTACGGCGGGGCCGCTCGCGCTCGATCCGCAGCCGCGCTTTTCGCTCTCGGCGAGCGATCTGGACGTCGCCGCGATGTTCCAGTCGGGCAGCTTCTGGCTGGTGCTGGCGAGCTTTCTCGGTTTCGGCGTGCTGCTGGCGTTTACGCCCTGCGTGCTGCCGATGGTGCCGATCCTCTCCGGAATCATCATCGGCGAGGGCAAGAGCCTCGGCAAGCTGCGCGCCCTGATTCTGTCGGTGGCCTACGTGCTCGGGATGGCGGTGGCCTATGCGGCCGCGGGCGTGGCGGCGGCCTATTCGGGTTCGCTCATCGCCGCGGCGCTGCAGAACGCCTGGGTGCTCGGCGCGTTCGCGCTGGTGTTCGTGGGGCTCGCGCTCTCGATGTTCGGTTTCTACGAGATCCGGATGCCGTCGTTCCTGCATCACCGTCTGCACGCGGCGCACGGCAGGCTCGAAGGCGGCAAGCTCGTCTCGGTCGCGGTGATGGGTGTGCTCTCGGCGGTGGTGGTGAGCCCCTGCGTGGCGGCACCGCTCGCGGGCGCCCTGCTCTACATCAGCCAGACGCGCGATGTGCTGCTCGGCGGTGCGGCGCTTTTCGCCATGGCGCTTGGCATGGGCTTGCCGCTGCTCGCGGTCGGCGTCTCGGAAGGCGCGCTCATGCCCAGGACCGGCGTCTGGATGAACAGCGTAAAGCGCTTTTTCGGCGTGCTGCTGCTCGCGGTGGCGATCTGGATCGTCTCGCCGGTGCTGCCCGAGTGGGCCGTGATGACCGCCTGGGCCGCGCTCGCGATCGGCTCGGCCATGTTCCTGCGCGCGATCGACCCCCTGCCGGCCAACGCGCACGGCGCGCAACGCCTGGCGAAGGCCGCCGGCCTCATGGCGCTTATAGCAGGCGTCGCGCTGCTCGTAGGTGCGCTTGCCGGAAGCCGCGATCCATTGCGCCCGCTCGCCGGCGTGCTGCAGGCAGGCGCCCCGGCGGCGGCGCCGACCCGGTTCGTGCACGTGGCCTCGGTGGACGAACTGGACGAAAAGCTGCGCGCACCGGGGCGCCCGGTGATGCTCGATTTCTATGCCGACTGGTGCGTGTCGTGCAAGGAAATGGAAGCCTTCACCTTCAGCGATCCGCGCGTGCGGGCGCGGTTCGAAACGATGCTGCTGCTGCAGGCCGACGTGACCGCGAACACCGAGGCGCACAAGCTGCTGCTGAAGCGCTTCGCGCTGTTCGGCCCCCCCGGCATCATCTTCTTCGATGCCCAGGGGCGCGAGATCAAGGGCCTGCGCGTGGTCGGCTACCAGAACGCCGACAGGTTCCTGAAAACACTCGACAAATTGGGGTCAGAGTCGTGACTCTGACCCCAACAGCCGTTCGGTGAGGCGCACCCAGTAGCTCGCGCCGAGCGGCAGGATCGTGTCGTTGAAGTCGTAGTGCGGGTTGTGCAGGAGGCAGCCGCCGTCGCCAGGGCCGTTGCCGATGAAGACGTAGCAGCCGGGCTTCACCTGCAGCATGAAGGCGAAATCTTCCGACCCCATCACCGGCTCGGTATTGGCGTTGACGTTCTGCGCGCCGACCAGGCCGCGCAGCAACTCGGCGCAGAACGCCGTCTCGCGTTCCGAATTCACCACGGGCGGATAGCAGCGCTCGTAGCGCACTTTCGCCGTGGCGCCGAAGGTGCGCGCGACGTTTTCGGCTATCTCGCGCAGCCGCCTCTCGATCAGGTCCTGCGTCTCGGGACGGAAGGCGCGCGTCGTGCCCCGCAGCACGATGCCGTCGGGGATCACGTTCCAGGTGTCGCCGCCGTGAAACTGCGTCACGCTGACGACGCCCGCATCCACCGGACTGACGTTGCGCGACACCACCGATTGCAGCGCCTGCACCAGGCTCGCACCGGCGAGGATCGGGTCGACGCCGGTGTGCGGCAGCGCCGCGTGCGAGCCGCGCCCCTGCAGCTCGATCTCGAAGATGTCGAACGAGGCCATCATCGGCCCGGGACGCGTCTCGAAATGGCCCACCGCGATGCCCGGATAGTTGTGCATGCCGTAGACCGAATCGCAGGGAAACTTTGCGAACAGGCCGTCGGCGACCATGGCGCGCCCGCCACCTTCGTTTTCCTCGGCGGGCTGGAAGATGAAATGCACCGTGCCGTCGAAATTGCGCGTCTCGGCAAGATATTTTGCGGCGCCAAGCAGCATCGCGGTATGGCCGTCGTGGCCGCAGGCGTGCATGCGGCCCGCGTTCACCGAGCGGTGCTCGAAGCCGTTCTGCTCCTGGATGTGCAGCGCGTCCATGTCGGCGCGCAGGCCGATCGCGCGCCCGCCGGAGCCCGCCTTGAGCGTGCCGACCACGCCGGTCTTGCCCAGGCCGCGGTGCACGGCGACGCCAAACGATTCGAGCCGCCGGACGACGACCTCCGAAGTGCGGTGCTCCTCGAATGCGGTCTCCGGATGCCGGTGCAGGTCGCGCCGCCAGGCGGTCATTTCGCCGGCCAGAATTTCGATGCGCTCGATCGCTCCCATGGGATGGCCTCCTTGGTGCGAAGTCTACAATGGCTTCATGCGCCGGCACCTGCTTGGCATCGACCACGCCGTCATCCTCACCCGCGACCTCGAGCATGCGCGCGAGACCTACACGCGCCTGGGATTTACCCTGACCCCGAGGGGCTACCACACGCTCGGTTCGCAGAACCACTGCATCATGTTCGGCAGCGACTACCTCGAGCTGATGGCAGTGCCGCGGCCGCATCCGGCGCTGCAGTATTTCAGCGATTTTCTCGCCCATGGCGACGGGCTGGCGGCGGTGGCGCTCGCGACCGACGATGCCAACGCGGCGCATGCGGAACTGGGCGCCGCCGGAATCGGGACCGATCCGCCGCTCGATTTTTCCCGCCCGGTCCAGCTGCCGGACGGCACGCACGACGCCGCGTTTCGCATCGTGCAGCTGCCGGTGGCCTCCACGCCCGGCTGCCGCATGTTCCTGTGCCAGCACTTCACGCGCGAAGTCGTGTGGCGGCCCGAGTACCAGCGTCACGCCGTCGGCGCAACCGCCATTGCGGCGTTCGCCGTAATCGCGGACGCACCGCACGCGACCGCCGCGAGCTACGCCGGAATCTTCGACGCCAGACCGACGCCGATCGCGGAAGGACTCCTGGTGCAGACCGGCAGCGCGCCGATCGCGCTCGTGTCGCGCTGGAAACTCGGCCACCGGCTGGACGGCGTCGGACTGCCGCTGCGCGCGCGGCCGCTGGTGGCGGCGCTCTTCATCCGCGTGCAGGATCGCGCCATGGCGGCGGCGCAGCTGCACCGCGGCGGCTTCGCCGCGCTCACGCTGCGCGACGGCTCGTGCGCCGTCAGCGCCGAAGACGCCTGCGGCGTGACGCTCGTCTTCGGCTAGCCCTTCAGCGACTTCGCGGCTTCCAGCGCGAAGTAGGTAAGGATGCCGTCCGCGCCCGCGCGCTTGAACGCGAGCAGCGTTTCCAGGATGCACGCTTCGGGCAGCCAGCCGTTGCCGATCGCGGCGCGCAGCATCGCATACTCGCCGCTCACCTGGTAGACGAAGGTAGGCGCGCGGAACTCGTCCTTCACGCGCCGCACGACATCCAGGTACGGCAGTCCCGGCTTTACCATTACCATGTCGGCGCCTTCGGCCAGATCGAGTCCGACTTCCCACAGCGCCTCGTCGGAGTTGGCCGGGTCCATCTGGTAGGTCTTCTTGTCGGCCTTGCCGAGATTTTTCGCCGAGCCGACCGCGTCGCGGAACGGGCCGTAGAAGCCCGAGGCGTACTTCGCCGAGTACGCCATGATCCTGGTGTGGATATGACCCTTCTTTTCCAGCGCCTGGCGAATGCGGCCGATGCGCCCGTCCATCATGTCGGAGGGCGCGACGATGTCGACGCCGGCCTCGGCCTGCGCGAGCGCCTGCTTTTCCAGCACGTCGAGCGTGACGTCGTTGATGATGTAGCCGGTGCGGTCGATCACGCCGTCCTGACCGTGCGAGGTGTAGGGATCCAGCGCCACGTCGGTCATGACGCCGAGTTCGGGAAAGCGTTTTTTCAGCGCCGCCACGACGCGCGGCACGAGCCCTTTCGGATTGAAGGCCTCGCGGCCGTCGAGGGTCTTCAGCTTTGCGTCGATCACCGGGAACAGGGCGAGCACCGGGATGTGATGCTTCACGCACTGCTCGGCGACGGGCAGCAGACGGTCTACGCTCATGCGCTCGACCCCCGGCATCGAAGCCACTTTCTCGACGCGGTTTCTGCCCTCCAGCACGAACACCGGATAGATCAGATCGTTGGCCGTGAGCACATGTTCGCGCATCAGCCGGCGTGAAAAATCGTTCCTGCGCATGCGCCGCATGCGCACTGCGGGAAAGCTGCCGTAGAGGTTCATAAGGTCCTGATTGAAGTAGGGTTGCCTGCCATGGCCCCGGGGCCTGCCGGACCCGTGGGAACTTTTTGGCACCTGGCCGAATCTTATCGTCAGACGATGCAGATCGTCTCCCGCTTCTCCTCCCTGAGCGGGTGCCTCGACGCTAGTTGAGGCGTTTCGCCCCCGGTTGCTTTCCCCTTTGCCGGGGGCCTTT
>SCUF01000319.1 GCA_004298325.1 Betaproteobacteria bacterium
CTGCACGTCGTGCTGCCAGGCGATTTTCGTGAGCTCGCCCAGCGTGCGCAGCTCCGAGAGCTGCGCCTCGTCGTTGGCGTCGTAGCCGGAGCCCGGCCGCAGGCCGTCGCCGAGCGAGAAACTGACGTCGTAGGCCTGCATGATCGCGCAGATGTCCTCGAAGTGCGTATAGAGGAAACTCTCGCGATGGTGCGCGAGGCACCACTTGGCCATGATCGAGCCGCCGCGCGAAACGATCCCCGTCATGCGCTTCGCCGTGAGCGGCACGTAGCGCAGCAGGACGCCGGCGTGGATGGTGAAGTAATCGACCCCCTGCTCGGCCTGCTCGATCAAGGTGTCGCGGTAGATCGCCCAGGTGAGGTCCTCCGCCTTGCCATCGACCTTCTCGAGCGCCTGGTAGATGGGCACCGTGCCGATGGGCACCGGCGAGTTGCGGATGATCCACTCGCGCGTCTCGTGGATGTGCCTGCCCGTGGAGAGGTCCATCACCGTGTCGCCGCCCCAGCGGATGGCCCAGGTCATCTTTTCCACCTCCTCGCCGATGCCCGAGGAGACCGCGGAATTGCCGATGTTGGCGTTGATCTTCACCAGGAAATTGCGGCCGATGATCATCGGCTCCGATTCCGGGTGGTTGACGTTGGCGGGAATGATGGCGCGGCCGCGCGCCACTTCGCTGCGCACGAATTCCGGGGTGATGACCTCCGGGATGCAAGCGCCGAAACTCTCGCCCGGGTGCTGTTTCACCAGCAATTCCAGCATTTTCGCGCCGGTCTTGCCGCCCGCCTTCAGGCTTTCGACATAGCGCTCGCGCTGCAGGTTCTCGCGCAGGGCGATGAACTCCATCTCCGGGGTCACGATCCCCTGCCTCGCGTAGTGCATCTGCGTGACGTTCCGGCCCGCCTTCGCGCGGCGCGGCGTGCGCCTGAGATTGAAACGCAGCTCCGCCAGCTGCGGGTCGTTCAGCCGCTCGACGCCGTAGCGCGACGACGGGCCCGGCAGCACTTCGGTGTCGCCGCGCTCCTCGATCCAGGCCTGGCGCAGGGGCGCGAGTCCCGAGCGGATGTCGATGCGCAGCGCCGGATCGGTGTAGGGCCCGGAGCAGTCGTAGACGTAAATCGGCGGATTCTTCTCGCCGCCGAACAGGCTCGGCGTGTCGGCCTGCGAGATCTCGCGCATCGGCACCCGGAGGTCGGGCCGCGAGCCTTCGAGGTAGACCTTGCGCGAGGCCGGCAGCGACTGCATCGCCGCCGCATCGACCTGCGCGGTCGCAGCAAGAAACTTCGGATTGGCATTCATGGCGCGCTCCTTGGCATCGCAGGGGCAGGACCAAGGTGGCGGAAGCCCGGACTCACGCTTCCCTCCGGCGGCATTACCCGCGTCAGGTTCCTTGGGTATCTCTCACCCGGTCGCCGCCAAACTGGCCGGCGCCAGGACCCCTGCGTCTTGGGTCAAACATACTCTAGGTGCTTGCCGCTTGACAACCAATCCCGCGCCGGCCGCTGCCGGGGATTCGCCGCGCGCATCGCTTGCGCCAGATCAAGCCCGTATAATTACGTTTTTGCAGTATCTTCCCGCATGAACCTCGAACAAGCCCGCCACAACATGGTCGAGCAGCAGATCCGGCCGTGGGAAGTGCTCGACCAGGACGTGCTCGACCTGCTGTATGCGGTGCCGCGGGAAGAGTTCGTCCCCCCCGCCTGCCGCAATCTCGCCTTTGCCGACCTGGAAATCCCCATCGGTGACGAGGGCGAGCGCATGTGGGCGCCGAAAATCGAAGCGCGCGCGCTGCAGGCGCTGGCGCTCAAGCGCACCGATCGGGTCCTCGAGATCGGTACCGGCAGCGGCTATCTCACCGCGCTGCTCGCGCATCGCGCGGCACACGTCTACTCGGTGGAGATCCGTCCGGCGCTGGCCGCCTTCGGCCGCGCCAACCTCGAGCGCCACGGCACCGACAACGTGACGCTCGCGATCGGCGACGGTGCGCGCGGCTATCCGGCCTGGGCGCCCTACGACGTGATCGTGCTCACCGGCTCGACCCCGGTGCTGCCGCGAACGTTCCTCGACAGCCTGGCACCGGGCGGGCGGCTGTTCGCCGTGGTGGGCGATGCGCCCGTCATGAGCGTGCAAATCGTGCTCTGCGCCGCGCCCGGAACCTGTCGCACCACGGAACTTTTCGAGACCGTGCTCGCCCCGCTCGTGAATTGCGAGCAGCCGGCGCGTTTCCGGTTTTGAGCAGGAGCCGCGACATGCACCGCATTCTTGCCTGCACCCTTCTGGCGCTGCCGCTCGCCGCGTCGGCACAGGGTCTGGCGCAGGTTTATCAGGACGCCAAGGCCTACGACGCGCAGTACGCCGCGGCGCGCTTCACGCTCCAGGCGGGGCTGGAAAAGCTGCCGCAGGGCCGCGCGCTCGTCCTGCCGACGCTCAACCTCTCGGCCAATGCGACCAACACGCGCATCGATTCCGAGCCCCACAACGCCTCGGTGTCGTCGAACTTCCTGCGCGACACGCGCGCCCACGGCTATACGCTGTCGTTTTCACAGCCGCTCTACCGGAAGCAGAATTTCATCCAGTACGACCAGGCCGGATATCTGGTGAAGCAGGCCGAGGCCGTGTTCGCCCAGGCGGGCCAGGACCTGATCGTGCGCGTGGCGCAGGCCTATTTCGACGTGCTCGCCTCCGAGGACACGCTGGCACTGGTGCGCGCGCAGAAAGCCGCCATTTCGGAGCAGCTGGCGCAGGCGAAGCGCAATTTCGAGGTCGGCACCGCGACCATCACCGACACGCACGAAGCGCAGGCGCGCTTCGATCTCGCCGCGGCGCAGGAAATCGCGTCGCAGAACGACCTCGACGCCAAGAAGCGGGCGCTGCAGCAGCTCACGGGCAAGGAGTACGCCGCGCTCAAGCCGCTGCGTGCCGACGTCAAGCTCTCGCCACCGGAACCCAGCCGCATGGACGACTGGGTCGGGCTGGCCGAGAAACAGAGCTATCCGGTCCAGATCCAGGAGCTGGCGGCCGAGATCGCGCAGCTCGAAGTGCGGCGTAACGCCGCCGGCCACCACCCGACGCTGGACTTGGTGGCGAGCTACGGCTGGAGCTCGCAAACCGGTTCTCAGCTCACCACCGCCGGCTCGAATCTCGCCACCGGCACGTTCGGCGTGCAGCTCGGGCTGCCGTTGTATGCGGGCGGCGGCATCAGTTCGCGCGAGCGCGAAGCCGCGGCCATTTTCGAGAAGTCGCGCCAGGATCTGGAGAACGCGCGCCGCTCGGCGGCGCTGGCGACGCGCCAGTCCTACCTCGCGGTGATCAACGGCGTCGCGCAGGTGGGCGCGCTGCAGCAGGCGCTGGTCTCCAGCCAGAGCGCGCTCGACTCGAACAAGCTCGGCTACGAGGTGGGCGTGCGCATCAACATCGACGTGCTGAACGCGCAACAGCAGCTGTTTTCGACGCGGCGCGATCTCGCCGTGGCGCGTTACAACACGATCACCAACCACCTGCGGCTCAAGTCGGCCGCCGGATCGCTGCGGGAAGAGGACCTCGAGCTGGTCAATCGCGCGCTGGCGCCCTGAGAACGCGGCGGCAGACTTCCAGATGGCGCCCGGTTGCGCCGCGGTGCGCGGCGCAGAGCCGTTTTCCGGCTTCACCCATGCGCTGGCATCGTGGCGGGTCGGCGCACAGTGCAAGCGCCGCCCGTACCGCTGCCGCGGCATTGGCACACTGCAGCGCCGCGCCCGACTCGAGCGCGAGGCGCGTCGCGTCGGCAAAGTTGTACATCGACGGGCCGAGCACCACCGGCGTGCCGGCGGCGCAGCCCTCGATCAGGTTCTGCCCGCCGAGCGGTGCGAAAGAGCCACCGATGACGGCCACGTCTGCCGCAGCAAAGTAGAACGCCATTTCGCCCAGGGTGTCGCCCAGGTACAGGCGCTCGCCCGCAGCGGGCGTCTCGCCGTGGCTCCTGCGCCCGAGCCCCTGCGTCTCGGCGCGCAGCAGCCGCGCCACTTCGTCGAAGCGCTGCGGATGGCGTGGCACGACCAGCACCAGGGTTTCGCCAACAGCGCCGACAGCGCCGCGCAGCGCCTCGAGCAGCAGGCGTTCCTCGCCCTCGCGCGTGCTGGCCAGCAACAGCACCGGGCGACCGAGCGCCCGACGCCAGGCGATCCCCTCGGCCGCTCGCGCGGCGTCGGGTGCGAGGTCGAATTTCAGATTGCCGGTGATCACGACGCGGCTGGCACCCTGTGCCGCGAGTCGCGCCGCATCGGACTCGCTCTGGGCGCACACCGCGGCGAGGCCCGCGAACGCCGGCTGCGATAGACCCGGCCAGCGCGCGTAACCGCGCGCCGAAGTTTCGGACAAGCGCGCGTTCGCGAGCACGACCGGCACCGCATAGTCGCGGCAGGCCGCGAGCAGATTGGGCCAGATCTCGGTTTCCATCAGCAACCCCAGGCGCGGGCGATAGTGCTCCAGGAAGCGTTGCACGGCCCGCGGGAAGTCGTACGGCAGCCAGGCGAGCAGCACCGACTCGCCGTAGACCTGCTTCACGGTTTCGCGCCCCGCGGCCGTCATGCAGGTGACCAGCACGGCGTGGTCGGCGAATTCGGTCTGCAGCGCGCGCACCAGCGGCTCCGCGCCGCGCGCTTCACCGACCGAGACCGCGTGCAGCCAGATGACCGGACGCTCTGGCACCGACTTGTACTCGCCAAAGCGTTCACGCACCTGCCGCCGATAGCCGGGTTCACGCCGGCCTCGCCACCAGAGCTTGAGCAGAATCAGCGGCAGCGCGGCATACAGTGCCAGGGTATAGGCGATGCGCCAGATCACATCAATTCCTCGAGGCATCCCAGCACCTGCGGCGCCAGCGGCGGCGCGCCGGCGGTGCCGAGGTTGCGCGCGCGCGAACTGCCATACAGCCCCGTCAGGGCAGGATCGGTCGCGCAATAGATCCCGACTACCGCGGCACCGGCCGCGACGGCGAGATGCGTCAAGCCGGTGTCGACGCCGGCGACGCCGCGCACCGCGCGCAGCAGGCGCGCCAACTTGCCCAGGGACATGCGCTCCGGCACCTCGGCACCGGGAATCGCGACCGCCAGCCGGGCGCAGCGCGCGCGCTCGACTTCGCTGCCCCACGGCAGCAGCGAGCGCAGGCCGCGCGCGGCAAGCGCGCGGCCGAGCTCGATCCAGCGCTCATCGGCCCAGCGCTTATCATCGCGGCTGCTCATCGTCAGCAGCACGACGCAATCGCTGCGCGCTTCGCTTGCCGCAGGCGGTTCGATCCGCAATCCGTAATCGCAATCGCCCGGCACCGCGTAGCCGAGCGCTGCGGCGGCCAGCTGCCGGTTGCGCTCGACGGCGTGCTGGCCGCGGACAACGGCGTGGCGCATGTCGTAGAAGCGGGCGGCGAGCGGCTCGCGCAGGCTCGCGCGATCCATGCCGTGCTTGCGGCCCGCAGCGAGCGCACACAGCAGCGCGCTCTTGACGAGCCCCTGCGTGTCGATGACCGCGTCGTAGGTCTCGCCGCGCAGCCTCCGGCGCAGCGCGCGCATCTCGGACCACACTGCAGGGTCCCACAGCGCGGCGCGCCAGCGCCGCACCGCCACCGGGATCACGCGCCGCACCGCGGCGTGCAGCGCGGCGATTTCGGCGAACGGCTCCTCGACCAGCCAATCGATCGCCGCTTGCGGCACGCAGCGCGCGACGTCGCTCACTGCGGGGCCATTGTGCACCACGTCACCGAGCGAGGAGGTCTTGACGAAAAGGATGCGCGGCACGGAACCGGATTGCCCCGAGGCGGTGGGCTAAAATACCGCGTTGTGGAGTGAAGATTCTAACCGGAAACCGCCTTGCCCCAGCCGCTCTCGGTCGTTCTCATCGCGCAGAACGCCGCCGCGCAATTGCCGCAGTGCCTTGCAAGCGCGGCGTTTGCCGACGAGATTGTGCTGGTCGACTCGGGCAGCAGCGACGGCACGGCGGAACTCGCCAGTCGCTGCGGCGCGCGCGTGCTGCACCAGGAGTGGCTCGGTTTCGGCCGCCAGAAGCAGTACGCGGTCGAGCAGGCACGCCATGACTGGGTGCTGTGCCTGGATGCCGACGAGCGCGTGTCAGCGGAACTCGAAGCGAGTATCCGGCTGGCACTCGAGGCGCCCGCCGCGCCGGTCTACCGCATGGCGCGGCGCAACCGCTTCCTGGGCCGCTGGCTGCGCCACGGCGAGGGCTATCCCGACTGGAGCGTACGCCTGTTCGACCGGCGCGAGGCGCGCTGGAGCGACGACGCGGTGCACGAGAAGGTGCTGTTCGCGGTGACTCCCGCAACGCTCGCCGGCGACCTATTGCACGAATCAGCCGAGGATCTCGGGCGCTATTTCGAAAAGCAGAACCGCTACAGCGCGCTCGCCGCGCGCCAGCTCCACGAGCGCGGGCGCAGCGCCGGGATCGCGGAACTGCTGCTCTCGCCGCTGGTGCGGTTCGTCAAGTTCTACCTGCTGCGCCTGGGCTTCCTCGACGGCGTGCCGGGACTGGTGCACATCGCCATCGGCTGCGCCGCGAGCTTTCTGAAGTACGCCAAGCTGATCGAGCTGCAGCGCGCCAGGCCCGCGCCATGAAGGTGCTGCTCACCGGCGCGGCTGGGTTCATCGGCATGCATTGCGTCGAGCGCATCGCGGCGCGCGGCGACGCGGTCACCGGCATCGACAATCTCTCGCCCTACTATTCGGTGGAACTGAAGCAGGCGCGCCTCGAGCGGCTGCGCGCGCACAGGACTTTCCGGTTCGAGCGGCTCGACCTCGCCGATGCCGGCGCACTCGAGGCGCTGTTCGCCGCGGCGAAACCCGACCTCGTGCTGCATCTCGCCGCGCAGCCGGGCGTGCGCTACTCGCTCGAGAATCCCGGCAGCTACGTCGCCGCCAACCTGGTCGGCTTCGCCAACCTGCTCGAATGCTGCCGGCGGCATGCGCCCAGGCATCTCGTCTATGCCTCCAGCTCGAGCGTGTACGGCGGCAACACGAAGCTGCCGTGGTCGGAGTCGGACAACGTCGATCACCCGGTCAGCCTGTACGCGGCGACCAAGAAATCCAACGAGCTCCTGGCGCACGTCTACAGCCATCTCTTCGGCCTGCCGACCACGGGGCTGCGGTACTTCACGGTGTACGGCCCCTGGGGCCGGCCCGACATGTCGCCGATGCTGTTTGCGCGCGCCATCATGGATGGACAGCCGATCGACGTCTTCAACCAGGGCGACATGCAGCGCGACTTCACCTTCATCGACGATGTCGTCGAGGCCACGCTGCGCGTGCTCGACGAGCCCGCGTCGCCCGACGCGGCATTTGATTCCGCCGCGCCCGACCCGGCGACCAGCCGCGCGCCCTGGCGCGTGTACAACATCGGCAATCACCAGCCGGTGCCGCTGCTCGATTACATCGCCGCGCTGGAGCGCGCGCTCGGCCGCACGGCCATCAAGCGCATGCAGCCGATGCAGCCGGGCGATGTGCAGGCGACCTATGCCGAGACCACGCGGCTTGCCGATGCGGTGGGTTTCGCCCCCTCGACCGCGCTGCAGGACGGGCTCGAGAAGTTCGCGCGGTGGTTCAAGAGCCATTACGGCTACGCCTAGCCGATCGCGTCGGCTAGGTTCGGCGAGGCCGCCCCGTCAGGATGCCCGGACTTGAGTTCCCCTCGCACCTGGCGCAGGAAGGAACTGCGCTACGCCGACCCGGATGGCTCCGGCGCGATGGACAGGCCTGCCGTCCAGCGTGCGCAGCGCGATGCGAACGCGCCGGGTCCCCGCGGGCACCCAGCCGCGCATCAGCCGTGATTCGCTGAGCGCCATCACCTGCCGCTCGAGCGGGTGATCGTCGGCGAGCAGGCTCACTGCGAAGGGCAAGTCCTCTGCGACCGCCGCGAAGAAGCGCAGCAGGAATACACCTTCCTCGGGTGTGTCAAGGTGGACGCTTGCATCCGCGTCAAGGTTGAGCAGACTGGCGCCGCCGTGCTGCTCGAGCTCGCGGCGCCATTCAGAGGTCGGGAAGAATGGCGCGAGCGCCGCGGTATTTTCGGGTCGATAGACATCCGGCAGTCGCGGCGCGCCGAGCAACGCGGCAATGCCGTGCTGCGCATCGGCCTCCTCCCAAACGCCGTCGACGTAGCGCATTGCGCGGCGGAATCGCGGGCCGATCGAGGTCCGCGCCTCGCGTGGGCCGGCTTTGCGCGCAACCGCCTTCAGCGCGGCGCCGAAGAGCGCGGCAATCGCCATTTCGCGCGCGCTGCCCCGGCGCGGCATTGACGCGAGCGCGCTCGCGATGCGCTCGGCCAGCGTGCCGACCTCTTCCGCATTGGGCAGCCGGCGATGCAGCAAGCGATCGGTCTCGCCCAGTCGGTTGCGCGCGGGCTCGATCGCTGCAAGAAGGTGCTCACGCACCGAGCGGGCGAGCGTCTCGCCGGAACCCGGCAACGCGAGCAGCGACTTCTCGAACTCGCCGATCAGACCGTCGGTCTGCAACCGCCACTCGAGGATCTCGCCACCGGCCGAAAGCTCGTCATGGAAAAGCTGCGCCGGGATGCGATCATTCTCGACCATGCCGAAGACCTCTTCCGCGCGCGATCCGGGGAACGGCGACGCCACGGTGCGCAACAGCCCCTGTTCCTCGAGGAAGCGTTCGAGCGCGGTGAAACGTTCTGGACGGTTGCTGGCAAAGCGGTGGAAGCAGGCGAGGCGGCTGCATGGCTCATTCTCCAGAAGCAGCAACCCGCCGGGGCGCAGGACGCGGAACATCTCGCGCAGCACGCGCTCCGGCGAGCGCGTGTGGTGGATCGTCGAGGCGACGAAGGCCACGTCGTACTGGCAATCACCGAAAGGAAGGTCGTGGAAATCCGCCGCCACGAGCCGCGGTTTCGCGGCGAAGCCCGCGGCGTGCGCGGCCTCGCGTCCTGCCTGCAGGGAACGGCTCGCGATATCGGTGAGCGTCGCCTCCGCGCTCCAGCGCTGCGCCGCCACGTAGCCGGTGAAGTGGCGATAGGCCCCCACCTCGAGGAGCCGCACGCCGCGCTTCGGAATTCCGTGAACGCCGAGCGCGCGGTCGATGGCATCGAAATGCTCGGTGCTCACGCGCGGGATCCTGTCGTCGACGGTGATTGCGTGCCACGCATATTCCCCGGCCTGCGGTGATTGCAGCAGCGTCTCGCGGTCGAAAGACGGTTGTGTCGCGCAGCGCTCCGCAGGCGATTTCCAGGCGGCAAAGGCAATCTGCCATCCGCCGAGATAGCCCAACGCGGGGCTACGCAGGGCGATCGCCGCCGCGTCGATGAAGCCGGTCTCCCGAAGCCGCTCGAGCAGGTCCCAGCCGAATTCCTGGTAGCAGAGGACCCCGCGATCGGGTTGCACGGGATCGCCGTGGAACTGCGGCGGAAGATGGTGCTGGAGGCTGCCGTCGGCCCCGAGCGTGGCCCGAACGCGCGTGGCATCGCTGTCGGCGAGGAAGGGGGCGGTCAGGAGGAGGACACCACCCGGCGCCAGCACGCGGAAGCACTCGGCCAGTGCGGCGCGGTAGTCGGGCACGTGCTCGAGCACGTCGAAGGTGAGGACCGCATCGACCGATCCGTCGGCAAACGTCAGCCGCGTCAGGTCCTCGTGGCGCACACCGCGTCGATCGATGCTTCCGGGCGTGGCCGTGGGACCGAGGAACTCGCTTCCCACGATGCGAGGAAAGCGCGCTGCGAGGCAGCGGTACACGGCGGAGACCTGCTCGGTCAGGTAGAGCTTCGTTTCCAGGTGGAGCCCCAGCCCGACGCAGGCGACGTGGATCATGGCGCGTTGGCGGTTGTTCAGGCCGCACTTCGGGCAAACCAGGCGCTCTCTCCAGTTGGGCCGCTTCCGTCCGCCGGACTCCAGCGCGTAGGCATAGTCCACGGCGAACGACACGCGCGCCTGGTCGACCCAGCAATAACCGTCGAATCTGAAACGACCCTCCGGGTGGCGCTCACTCAGGCCGCGCTCGAGCGCGTCGTCATTGCCCGGCGCCGCACCGAGAAGCGCGGCGAAATCCTCCCTGCAGTCGAGGCGGTGGAGATCGAGGCCGGGACTCGCCCCGGCGACCCACCGTGCCATCGAAATCCTCGAATGCCAGCCGCGCGCGAGATCGGCGGCGCGCGCCGCGAGGCGGCGCACGCGGTGAAACCCTGTACCGGGTATCCTCACTTCCATGCCATTAGGGTCGCACAGTGTCTCGGGGGCCGTCATCCTCCGCGCTGCTCGGGGCAAATGCCCGGGTCGTTGCGCCCGGCCGGTGCGACATTGCCGTCAGCGTCCGACGTGAAACCAGTCTGCCGTCACGTGCAATGCCTGTTGTAGGGAGTACGGTGGCTCCCATGCCAGTGCGTCCCGGATCGATCGATCATCGACCTCGAGCGAACGCGTCAGCTTGCGCAGCGGCGCGGCAAGCTCCAGCCATCGCGGCGGAAGCGCGAACAGCCGCGCCGGCATGCCAAGCGCATCGCCGAGCGCGCGGCAAAGCTCTGGCGTGGAAAGCGCGCGACCGTCGCTCACCAGGAAAGCCCTGCCAATCGCCTGCGGCGTTTCCAGGCAACGCGCCACGGCATCGGCGAGATTTCCGGCAAACACCAGACTGCGCCGGTTTGCGAGGCTCGCGAAGGGCAACGGCCAGCCGCGCGCGACGGCACGCATCAGGCTGAGAAAATTCGCCCTCACGCGCGGCCCGTAGACAAGCGGCGGGCGGATCAAGGTCAACTTGAGTCCGCCGATCGAACGCAGGGCGTCCTCGGCTTCCGCCTTGGCGCGACCGTAGGCGTCCACGGGGGCGAACGCGCTCGTCTCCCGGAACGCCCCGGCCGGGGTCTCTTCGCCATGAACCTTGACGCTACTCATGAAGATCAGCCGTGTCCCTGCCGCAGCCGCCGCGCGCCCGAGCGCAACGGCGACGTCCACGTTGACAGCGCGCAGTCGCGCATCATCGACGCCGTGCCGATGCGCGATTGCCGCAAGATGCACAATCGCGTCCGCGGCTGCGAGCAGGTTCGACCAGCCCGAGAAAGCCGATAAGTCGCCCGTGACATGCCGTTCGAGCGGCAGTACCTCGTGGCCGTGCGCGGCGAGGACAGGACAGAGCGCCCGGCCGATGAAGCCGGCGGCCCCGGTGACGAGAACTCTCATGGTGGTGGTTGATAATAGTGCTTTTCACCGCCAGCGCGGCGCGTGCAGTCGGGTCGCGCCGATGCCATGTCCGAAGACGCGCCTGCGCCCCTGATCACACTGTCGGTGGTGAGCCATGGACAGAACGCGCTGGTCAACGCCCTGTGCGAAGACGTGGAGCGCGTCGGTTGCGCCGGCCTGAGCCTCATCCTGACCGAGAACATCCGCGACGCCAACCCGTTGACTTCGCGCCGCGCGAGCGGTCGGGTGGAGATCGTGGCGAACGCACAGCCGAAGGGATTCGGCGCCAATCACAATGCCGCCTTCCGGCGCTGCGGCACGCCCTACTTCTGCGTCTGCAATCCCGACATTCGCTTGCCCGCCGATCCGTTTCCAGCCTTGTTGGCGGCGCTGGCCGCACCTTCAAACGCCGCCGCCGGGCCGCTGGTACGCAGTCCGAATGGCAGGGTCGAGGACAGCGCGCGCCGTTTTCCGACGCTGGCGACACTGCTGCGTAAACTCGTGCGTGAGGCAGACGGGCCCGACTATCCCGTCGATCGGGGACCGGTTGCCGTGGACTGGGTTGCCGGCATGTTCATGCTGTTCCGGAGCGAACGCTTCCGCGCGGTCGGCGGCTTCGACGAGCGGTACTTCCTGTACTACGAGGACGTCGATCTGTGCCGCCGTCTGCAGGCGGCCGGCCACGACATCGTTTTTCAGCCGCGGGCGGAGGTCATCCACGACGCGCGGCGCGGCAGCCGGCGCGACCCGTTCCTGATGCGGCATCACGCGGCCAGCGCGCTGCGGTTCTTTCTCGGTGCAGCGCGTCGCGACTGACCACGCAGGGGCGATTGCCCCGGAACGCGGCGCCCCTAGAGCGTCGCAATGATGTCTCTCAGCCGGTCAGCAACCCTGCCTGGCGAATAGCGTTCGCGCACGATCCGGCGCCCAGCCTCCGACAGGCGCATCCAGAGCGCCTCGTCCTCGCTCAGGCGCCGGATCTGGCGCACCCAATCGGACGCATTCTCCGCTTGCAGGTATTCGGTGTCCTCTGTCAGATCCATGCCCTCCACGCCGACGCCGGTGGAGATGACTGGCAAGCCATAGGAAAAAGCGGTGCCGATCTTGCCCTTCACGCCCGCCCCGTAGCGCAGCGGAACCACCATGCAGAGCGCGCCCTGGAAATGGGGCGTGATGTCGTCGACCTGCCCCAGGACGGAAACGTCGTCGCACGCGAGATCGTGGACCTGCGCCGGCTGGCTGCCGATGACGCTGAAGCCGTGGCTGGATCCGGCGGCGCGCAACGCGGGCATGACGTCGCTCACGAAATGCCGCACGGCGTCGAGATTCGGCGGGTGTTGCGCGCCGCCGATGAAGACGAGGCCGCGACGCGCGGCGAACGGCAAGCCTGCGGGCTGCTCCTCGTGAATCAGCTGGATCACCTCGATACGGACCTGTGGCAGTTCCCGGCGCAGGATGGCCTCTTCTGCCGGGCTGATGACGATGGTGCAGTCGGCTGCGGCGCTCGCGCGCAGCTCCTGCTCCCTGGTCTGATCGGCGCGTCGCGCCAGCGCCGGATTACGCTCAATCACGGACTGTCGCAATTCACGAATGAAATGAAGATCGACCGTGTTATAGATCACCTTGGCCCTGGGGCAGGCCGCGCGCAAGCGACGCCTGATCTTGTCGGCGACGTAGGGACGGGAGACGAACACCAGATCGAATTCCCGCCCGCGGCGCCGCAGCACATCACGGAGATCGTGTTCGAAAGGGTAGTAGAGGCATTCCACGCCCCTGCGCTGCAGGCGCGCCGTGTATTTCGGATCGAACCTCAGGTTTTCCGGCGCGAAAGTCACCTTGTAGCCCAGCTGCTGGAAGATGCGAATGTAATGATCAGCCGTCACGGAGCCGGCGTCTCGGTCCGGAAACGGCATGTGCGCATCGACCATCAGCAAGCGCTTCGCCACCCGGCGTTCCTTCTCGGATTCGGGCGAATTGCCGTAGCGGCGATGCCGGGCCAGGACAAGCTTCCAACGTTCGTAGAACTTGCCTTGATTGATGGTCTGAAATCGCTTCACCGCGTCGGTGGGGGCGCGGCCCGAACTGACCCCTTCGTAGTGCACGACCATGGACGCGGGCTGCACGACGACCCGCTTCCCTGTTTCCCGCATCCGGAATGCCAGGTCCGAATCCTCGTAATAGGCGGGTCGGTAACGCACGTCGAAACCGCCCAGTGCGGCAAAGTCCTCGGCGCGTATCAGGATGCTGGCGCCCGAAACGTAGTCGACGTCGCGCAGATAGCTGGCGCCCGGCTGATCCGGGTCCGTGAGATGGCCGTAGTTCCACGCCGACGCGTCTCGCCAGACGATGCCGCCGGCTTCCTGCAGCTCCCCGCTCGGATACACGAGCTTCGAGCCGGCCAGTCCGGTGCCGGGCACGTTGTCAAACGTCCAGACCAGCTCGTCCAGCCAGCCGTGCAGGACGTTGGTGTCGTTGTTGAGGAAGCACAGGTAGCGCCCTTTGGCCAGTCCGGCGCCGCGGTTGCACGCGCCAATGAAACCGAGGTTTTCCGCGTTGCGGACGTAGCGCAGCCCCGGCCACGGCGCGAGAAGCGCAGCGGTATCGTCCGTCGATGCGTCGTCGACGACGATCACCTCGAAGCCGACCTCGGGCCGGTTGAACCGGATCGACAAGAGGCAGGCGATCGTGTACTCGATCTTGTTGTGCACCGGGATGATCACCGACACCACGGGCGCTGCCGCCGACGGCAACGCATGCTCGCGCAGCAGCTCCGGACGGCGCACGATCTCCTGCACCGCCGCGCTTCCGGCGTCCACGCGTTTCGACAACGCGAGCGCCGCCGACCAAGGGCCCGCGACGCCCTCGCCGTACGACCCGACGCGCAACCTGCCGCGCTTGAAGTTCCGCACGATCCTGTTGCGCAGTGCCCATTTCACGCGGCTCGGGAGCGGCAGGCCGTAGTACAGGTCGCGCAGCAGCATGCGCAGAGTGCTCGCGCGAAAATAATGGGGCAGGCTTCGCAGCCAACCCGTGTACGCGTTGCGGTATGCGCTCGCCTCGGCCGCCGCCGCCGTCTCCGCCGCGTTTGCCGCCGCGCTTCGCTGCCCGTTCTCTGTCTGCAACTCCGGCCGATCCGTGGACGCTGTCAGGTTGACCCTGAGGGTACCTGCGAACCAACCTTTGCAGCAAGGCCGCGCGCCTGTCTCGGTCCGGTGGCCAGAGCGCGGCACGCCGACGATCGCACGGCGCGGCCGGACGCGGACCCAAACTCCGCTAAGATGGCCGCAGCGAAAGTTCCCGGATCCAATGCTGCAAAGACTGGTCGTTGTCGGCGCCACCGGATATCTCGGCGGCAGGATCATGGCCGAAGCCCGTGCGATCGTTCCGAGCGTCGGCACGTCGTCGCGCGACCCCGGCATGCTGCGCCTCGACCTGGACCGCCCGGAGGAATTCGACTATGCACAGCTGGGGACGGGCGATGTTGTCATGCTGTGCGGGGGCATTACCGATCCCGACGCATGCGCACGCGAACACGCGCGCGCCTGGGCGCTGAACGTCGAGGGCACGATTGCGTTCATGGAGCGGGCCCTGCGGCGCGGCGCGCGGGTCGTCTTCTTTTCCAGTGACACGGTGTACGGCGAACGCGATGCGGATTTCGACGAAGCGGCAGCGTGCCGCCCGGCCGGCGCCTATGCCACGATGAAAGGCGCGGTCGAGCGCCATTTCGCCGGGCACGCGCAGGTCAGGACGCTGCGCCTTTCCTACGTCTTTTCGGGCGCGGACAAGTTCACCCGCTACCTGCAGGATTGCCTGGACCGCGGCGAGGAGGCAGCCGTCTTTCAGCCGTTCGAGCGCGCGATCGTTCACCGGGACGACGTGGTCGCGGCCGCGCTCGGCCTGGCGCAGCGCTGGCAGGAGGTTCCCGGTTATGCCATCAATATCGGCGGCCCCGAGATCGTGTCGCGCATCGAATTCGCCGAGATGCTGAAAAATGCCGTCATGCCGCGGCTGCGCTACCGTAAAGTGGACCCCGGACCGGAGTTCTTTCACAATCGACCACGAGTCATACGCATGAGATCACCGCTGCTTGCATCGCTCCTCAGGCGCCCGGCGCGCGCGTTGCGCGAGGCCATTCGCCTCGAGTTCCGGCCGGGCTGACGCCGACCCCATGACCCAGAAAGCCTTCATCACGGGCATCACGGGCATGGTGGGCTCGCATCTCGCGGACTACCTGCTGGCGCATACCGAATGGAAGATCTACGGCCTTTGCCGCTGGCGCAGCCCGCTGGATAACATCTCCCACCTGCTGCCCCGCGTCAACGCCAATGACCGGGTGCACCTGCTCTACGGCGACGTGCGGGACTACCTGTCGATCGACCAGGCGGTCAAGCAGGCGCGACCGGACTATGTCTTCCACCTCGCCGCTCAGAGCTATCCGAAGACGAGTTTCGATTCCCCGGTGGACACGCTGGAGACCAACGTGCAGGGCACGGCCCATGTGCTGGAGGCCCTGAGGAAGAACGAGATCCGGGCCGTGACGCACGTCTGTTCCTCGTCGGAGGTGTTCGGGCGCGTTCCCCAGGAAAAACTCCCGATCGACGAGGAGTGTACTTTTCATCCCGCATCGCCCTACGCGATTTCGAAGGTCGGCGCCGATCTGCTCGGCCGTTTTTACGCCGAGGCCTATGGCATGGCGGTGATGACCACCCGCATGTTCACGCACACGGGCCCGCGGCGCGGCGACGTCTTTGCCGAATCCACATTTGCCAAGCAGATTGCGATGATCGAGGCGGGGCAGATCCCGCCCGTGGTCAAGGCGGGCAATCTCGATTCATTGCGCACCTTCGCCGACGTGCGCGACGCCGTTCGCGCCTACTACCTGCTGGTCACCGTGAATCCGACTCCCGGCGCCTACTACAACATCGGCGGCACGCACAGCTGCACCGTGGGGGCGATGCTGCAGACGCTGCTGGCAATGTCGACCATCCCGGACATCCGTGTGGCAACGGATCGCGAGCGCCTGCGCCCGATCGACGCCGATCTGCAGGTTCCGAACACCGCCAAGTTCAAGGCCGTGACCGGATGGGAACCGGAGATACCGTTCGAGCGGACCATGCAGGACCTGCTCGAATACTGGCGCGCACGCGTGCGCAGCGGCCAGAGCTTCCTGACGCGGTGACCCGGCCCATGACGGTTCGCGCCCGCGCCCCGCTGCGACTCGGCCTCGCTGGCGGCGGCACCGATGTGGCCCCCTATTGCGACCTGCACGGAGGCTATGTCTTGAATGGCACCATCGATCGCTACGCCTATGCGGTCATCCGGCCGCTCACCGGACCTCTGGCACGGTTCGTCTCCACCGACCAGCAGCTGGAAACGGCGGGGCCGATCGCCCGACCGCTTGCGTTGGACGGCAAACTCAATTTGCACAAGGCCGTCTACAACGCGGTGATGCAGCGCTATGGCGGAGGCAAATCGATCCCGCTGGAACTGGTCACCTTCTGCGACGCACCGGCGGGCTCCGGCCTGGGAACGTCGTCCACTCTGGTGGTGGCGATGATCAAGGCGTTCGTGGAACTGCTCAATCTTCCCTTGGACGACTACGAGATCGCCCGGCTCGCGTTCAGGATCGAGCGTGTGGACTGCGGCTTGCAGGGCGGCCGGCAGGATCAGTATTCGGCGACCTTCGGCGGCTTCAATTTCATGGAGTTCTATGCCGGCGATCGTGCCGTGATCAACCCGCTGCGTATCAAGAACTGGATCATCTGCGAGTTGGAGACGTCGCTGCTGCTGTTCTATACGGGAGTTTCGCGCCACTCCGCCCGAATCATTGCCGACCAGAGCAGCAATGTGCAGGCGGGATTGCCCGGCGCCATGGAGGCCATGCACGGCATCAAGCGCGAAGCGCTGACCATGAAGGAATGCCTGCTGAAGGGCGACTTCGCAGGGATCGTGGAGTCGATGCGCACGGGCTGGGAAAGCAAGAAGCGTTCGGCGACGACGGTATCCAATCCGCATATCGAGGCGATCTACGAGGCGGCGATCGGGGCGGGGGCACTGGCCGGCAAGGTGTCGGGCGCGGGCGGCGGCGGCTTCATGATGTTCTTCGTTCCGCCGCACCACCGCCTCGATGTGGTTCGCTGCCTGAAACGCTTCGAAGGCGAGGTGAGCAACTGCCATTTCACCAAGAACGGTTGCCAGGGATGGCGAGTCTGATGCACGGCGCCGGCGCCCGCGCGCAACCCTGACAGCCGCAACGTTGCGCCAATGAGAGCCATCGTGCTCGCCGGCGGGTTGGGTACCCGGCTGCGACAGCGGGTGCCCGAGGTGCCGAAGGCCATGGCGCCGGTCGCGGGACGACCCTTCCTGAGCTATCTGCTCGACCGGCTGATCGCGGGCGGCGTTCTCGAAATCGTGCTCGCGCTCGGATATCGCGCCGACCCGATCATGGCGCATTTCGGGAGCACGTATCGCAACGCTGCGCTCACCTACCTCGTCGAGCGCGAGCCGCTCGGCACTGGCGGCGCCGTGGCGCATGCCGTGAGCAGTCTGGGCGAGGAGCCGGTTCTGGTGCAGAACGGCGACACGTTCGTCGATATCGCGTACGACGGGCTCCTCAAGTGGTATCAGCAAGCACCCGTTGACATGGCGATGGTGTTGGCGAAAGTCCCCGACACGTCGCGCTATGGCGCCGTCCTCGTCGAACGCGATCGCGTACGCGGCTTTGCGGAAAAAGGACGCGCGGGCGACGGTTACATCAATGCCGGGGTGTACGTCATCCGGCCGGCGGTTATTGCCAGATTCGGACTCGCGGGCAGGTTCAGCCTCGAAACCGACCTGCTGCAGCGTCATTGCGCCGCGCTGTCCCCGGCGGCCTATTTCACGGCAGCGTTCTTCATCGACATCGGTGTGCCCGAGGATTACGAGCGCGCGCAGCGCGAGCTACCCGCATCCGCCGCTTCGCCAGCCGCGACGCGCCTGCGGCCGTCGGCCTGATGCAGATCTTTCCGCGGATTGTTGCGACCGCCAAGACCGTTTTGCGCCGGCTCGGCCTGCTGCCCCTTGTCGGGCGGCTCCTCGCCCGTCTGCTGGCGCTGGGCGATCGCGTGCCCGCGGCAAAGCCGCTCGCGCATTTCATCAGGCACGCCCAGGAGCAGGCCAGCTTCGTCGGCGTGACCGACGTCCACGACCTGCCCCCGATCCACCACTACTGGTCGAACACCTATCTCCTGCCGAAGGTCCGGCAATTCGGCTTCGCCAGCCCGGACGAGTTCTTCGCCAACCACCTCGAGCGCAGCCTGGAGGTCGGACGCACGAGCCGCTTCCTGAGCATCGCTGCGGGCAACTGCGACACCGAGATCCGGGTCGCCGAAGTATTGCGCTCGCGCGGCCACGAGCGTTTCGTCATCGAGTGTCTCGATCTCAATGCGGCGATGCTCGGACGCGGCCGGGATGCCGCGCTGCGTCGCGGCCTGTCCGCGCAACTGGCCTGGGTCGAGGCCGACTTCAATGCGTGGCGGCCGCAAGGCCGGTACGACGCGATCATCGCCAATCAGGCCCTGCATCACGTCGCCGGGCTGGAACATCTCTTTGACGCCGTGGCGCAGGCCATCGCCGGGCACGGCCGTTTCGTCATTTCCGACATGATCGGGCGCAATGGACACCTGCGCTGGCCCGAAGCCCTCGCCATCGTGCAGGAATTCTGGCGCGAGCTTCCGCACTCACATCGCTACAACCATCAGCTGCGACGCCGCGAACCGGCATTCCTCGACTGGGACAGTTCCGTTTCTGGCTACGAAGGCATCCGGGCGCAGGACATCCTGCCGCTGCTGATCGAGCGTTTTCAGTTCGAGGTCTTCGTTCCGTTCGCGAATGTGATCGACCCCTTCATCGGCCGGGCGTTTGGCCCCAACTTCGATCCGGCAATCCCCTGGGACCGCGAGTTCATCGACCGCGTGCACGCGCGCGACGAGCAGGAGCTCTTGGCGGGGCGCCTCAAGCCGACCCATGTCTTCGCCGTCGTGCAGACGCAGCCCCCTGACGCGCGGCAGTACCTGGAAGGTTTCCGTCCTGAGAAATCCGTCCGACCGCCGATCCACTGAACCCGGCGCGAAGCGACCATCATTTCCGGGGCACGTCCGCCTGCCCCGTCCGCAGAGTGACCTTCCCACGGCAGGCAGCGGGCGATTTGCTTGGCGCCACCTGTATTGCTAAGGTACGGCTGGCGGCCCGACAACGAGTTCTTCCGCAGTTTGCAGCCGGCGAGACAGCTCACGTGAGCTTCACCTAAATGCCGAAACCGATCTTCTTGCACAGCGGTTGGCGCTCCGGAAGCACCTATCTATGGAACAAGTTCCGCCGAATTGACCGTTTCGTCGCCTTCTACGAACCCTTCAACGAGATCCTCGCGAGCGTCACTGCCGAACGCGCCCGTACACTGTCCACCCTGTCTTGGTCGGGCAGCAACCATCCGGAACTCGACCGCCCGTATTTCGCCGAGTATGGACCGCTGATTGACGTCGCCGGGGTTCGCGGATACCGCGAATCGTTCGCGCTAACCAACTATTTCCGCAACGACACCGATCTGGAAGATCAGCACGACTATCTTTCCGGGCTGCTTGATCACGCCGCGTCGGTCGGCAAGGTCGCCGTTTTGGGCTTCGTGCGCTCGGTTGGCCGCGTGCGGTGGCTCCGTCGGCGTTTTGACGCCGTGCACATTCTGCTGATCCGCGATCCGGTTCAACAATGGGCTTCGGGACACCTGCAGAGAATCCATCACGGCAATCCGTACTTTCACCTCATGCCTTACATGATCCTTGGACAGGCGCCGGAATGCGCGGCACGTGTCGGCGCTCGCGCGATTGCGCAGGACGAACCACTGGGTCAGCGCTTCAGCCGGCACCTGGACGCATTCGGTGCCGACCCGCCGGGCGAAAGCCTGCGGGTCTTCCTGCACTACCACCTTGCGACACATCTTGCCGCCTGTGATGGCTGCGATCTCGTCGTCGACATCGACCTGCTGTCACAGGATCCCGTGTATCGCGCGCAAATCGAGACGGAACTGGATGCCCTGACGGATACCCGTTTTGATTTTTCCGATGCGCACGTCGGCCGACACGATCTCGGCGCGCTGGGCATGCGTCTGACGCGCACGCTCGACGAATTTCTGCGGCTTCATGCAGCCCCGCATGCCCGCGAGCGCGCGCGACGTGCGGACACGTCGCGAGCCGCCGGAACCATCATGGACAAGATGAGTGCCTCGCTACTGGCTGCCGCGCTCGAATGCGGTGTCCCCTCATCGGGCGCCGCGGATCAGGCCCGAGCATCGTGCGATCCCGGGGATTGCGTGGAGGCACTCGCGTCGGCGCTGAATGAAATCCAGACTCGGCGCACGGAACTTGAGTTTGCAGACGCGCACGTCGCCGCGCTGCAACAGAAAGCCGCAGCGCTGGAGCAGGGCCTGGCGGCGATCCATGCATCCTCGTCCTGGCGTATCACGGCGCCGCTGCGCGCTCTGGCCGAAGCGGCGCGCAACTTGACCCGGCGAAGCGACGACCGATAGCACAGGGATAGCCAGCACAGGGAGAGCCGCCGTGGCGGCTTCCCGCGCACGCCGCGGCAGCGCCAGGTCAGGGTCGCGAGATCGGTTGCCGTAACATTGCAGACCCGCCCGCCCCGGGCGAGGCGTCCAAGGGCACCCATGGGCCGGCTTCATGTTGCTCGATCGCCGCGGGGGAAACTTCACTGATCTGTCCGTGGTCGAGCCAGAAGATGCGATTGCAGATATCGCCCAGCAGTCGGCGGTCGTGCGACGCGACTACCAGGATGGCGGAGCGCTCGAGCAGCGCCTCCATGCGTTCGCGCGCCTTGGGCCGGAATTCGGCGTCGCCGACGCTGAGCCATTCGTCCATGATCACGATATCGGCATCGACCGCAGTAGAGACCGCGAAGGCGAGGCGAAGCTGCATGCCACTCGAGTACGTACGCACCGGCATGTACAGATAGTCGCCGAGCTCGGTAAAGCGCGCGATATCCCCGGCGCGCTCGCGGATCTCGTCCCGGGTGAGCCCCATGTAGAGCCCGCGTAACATGATGTTCTCGTAGCCTGTGGCATCGAGATCCACGCCGACGAACAACTCGAGCAGCGTCGCCACGCGCCCGTTGACCGCAAGCGTGCCGCCGACCGGCTCGTAGATTCCGGCCAGTGCACGCAGCAGCGTGGTCTTGCCGGCGCCATTGTGGCCCATCAGTCCGACGCGGTCGCCGGGGCGGATCTCGAACGAAACCCCGTCCAGCGCCCTCACTGCCACACGATTGCCGGAATCGCGCGCAATGCGCCCGCCGGTGGTGGCATGGATGATCTGCTTCTTGAGCGAGCGGTGCGCGGTGTCGTAGATCGGGAACTCCACCACCACGTCGCGGGCGATGATGTGCGCCATCGTCAGAGCCAGTACGCGAGGCGGTGGCGAAAGCGCGCGAACACCGCCAGGGCGAGCGCCGAGCCCGCCAGCGCGATCGCCAGCGCGACGCCGAACGAAACGAGCGGCACCCGGCCGTCGAGCACCGGCGCACGGAACATTTCCATGAAATGGTGCACCGGGTTGAAGGCCGCAACCCAGCCGCGGTTGCCGAGGATCTCCGGCAGCCAGATCACCGGCGAGACGAAGAACACGAGCTGCAGCAGGCTGCTGATGATCGGCGGGACGTCACGAAAGCGCGTGCACACCGTGGCGAGCAGCAGCGCGGCCCAGAAGCAGTTCCACGCCAGCAGCGCAAGGGACACCGGCAGGACCAGCAGCGCCCAGCCGGGAGTCACCCCCGCCACCAGCATCACCGCCGGCACGATCGCGAAATTGTGCAGGAAGATGACCGCGTTGCGGCACAGCATGCGGCTGACGTGCGCGCTGAACGGCATGCGGATCTGCTTGATCACCGATTCGGCCTCGACGAACACCAGGCACGCCTCGTTGAGCGAAGTCTGGATCATCACCCAGACGATGAAGCCGATGGCGACGAACGGCAGAAAGCGCACCAACGTCTGGCCGAAGAATTTCGAGTAGAGAAAGCCGATCGCCCCAACGAAAATCGCGGTGCTCAGAGTGAGCCAGAATGGCCCGAGCAGCGAGCGCCGGTAGCGCTGCCGGATGTCGTGCCAGCCGAGGTATCCCCAGAGATCGACCGCGAGCAGGCCGTGCCTCAGGTCGTCGAGGCTGCGCCGCAGACGATCGCCGCCGTCCACGGTCAGCCCTGCCCGTGATCCGCCAGGCACAGGCGCACACCCACCTGCCATGGCGGCAGCGCGAGGCCGAAGCGCTCGTGCAGGCGCCGCGTCGACAGCCGCGAGTTGCGGGGTCGCGCCGCCGCAGTGGGATATTCGCTCGTCGCAATCGGCTCGATGCGCGGCACAGGCGGCGCCGACTCGAAAATCGCCTGCGCGAAACCGAACCAGTTGGCCTCGCCCCGGGCGCACAGGTGAAGGACCCCGTTCACCGCCTCCGTGCGCCCGGGCTTCACGGCGGCGATCAGATAGCCGGTTGCATCGGCGATGTTGCGCGCCCACGTTGGCGCGCCGAACTGGTCGTCGACGACGCGCACCGACTCGCGCTCGCGCGCGAGCTTGAGCATGGTGAGGAGGAAATTCCGGCCGCGCGCGGCGTACACCCAGCTCGTGCGCAGCACGAGCCAGCGACCGCCGACCGCGGCGATCGCCCGCTCGCCCGCGAGCTTGCTGCGGCCGTAGGCGTTGATCGGATGGGGCGCGTCATCTTCCGTGTAGGGTCGCTCGCCCGAACCGTCGAACACGTAGTCCGTGGAGTAATGCACCAGCAACGCCCCCAGCCGCTTCGCCTCCTCGGCCAGTATCCCCGGCGCCGCGCCGTTGACGCGCATCGCGAGCTCCGGCTCCGACTCGGCCTTGTCCACCGCCGTGTACGCCCCCGCGTTGACGATGACCTCCGGTTTCGCTTCGCGCACGACGCGCCGGATCGCGTCGGGATCCGCCAGATCGAGCGTTGCGCGATCGGTCGCGATCACCTCGCCGAGCGGCGCGAGCGAGCGTTCGAGCTCCCAGCCGACCTGCCCGTTGCGCCCGGTCAGCAGAATCCTCACGCGTAGGTCTCGGCCTCGGCGAGCGGCCGGCCGCGACGGTCCTTGTCGGTCATGATCGCCTCGCCGGCGAGCGGCCAGGGGATCGCCAGCACGGCGTCGTTCCAGAGCAGGGTGCGCTCGTGCTCGGGCGCGTAGTAGTCCGTGGTCTTGTATTGCACTTCCGCGGCCTCCGAGGTCACCACAAAGCCGTGCGCGAAGCCGGCCGGAATCCACGCCATGCGTTTCGTATCCGCCGAGAGCTCGAACGACACCCAGCGTCCGAAGCTGGGCGAAGCGCGCCGCAGGTCCACCGCCACGTCCCAGATCTCGCCCAGCGTCACGCGCACCAGTTTTCCCTGCGGCTGGCGCAGCTGGTAATGCAGCCCGCGCAGCACGTCTCGGACCGAGCGCGAGTGGTTGTCCTGCACGAATTCGACGTCGATCCCGGTCGCCCCGGCGAAGGCGCGCCGGTTGTAGGACTCGAAAAAGAACCCCCGCGCGTCGCCGAACACCCTGGGCTCGAGCAGCAGAACGTCCGGGATCGCGCTGGGCGTGACCTGCATCAGTACAGCTTCTCCGAAAGCACGCGCAGCAGGTATTCGCCGTAGCCGCTCTTCGCGAGCGGCCGCGCCAGCGCCGCCAGCCGCGGCGCGTCGATGTAGCCCATGCGGAAGGCGATCTCCTCGGGGCAGGCGACCTTGAGCCCCTGGCGCTTTTCGATCGTCTCGATGAACTGCGAGGCCTCCAGGAGCGATTCGTGGGTCCCGGTGTCGAGCCAGGCGAAACCGCGGCCCATGGTCAGCACCTCGAGCTCGCCCCACTCGAGGTAGCGGCGGTTGACGTCGGTGATCTCGAGTTCGCCGCGCGCCGAGGGCTTCAGCCCCGCCGCGATTTCGAGCACCCGGTTGTCATAGAAATACAGTCCCACCACCGCGTAACGCGACTTCGGCTGGCCGGGTTTCTCCTCCAGGCTCACCGCCTTGCCGCCGGCATCGAACTCGACCACGCCGTAGCGCTGGGGGTCCTTGACCGGATAGGCGAAGACGGTGGCGCCGCGCTTTCGGGCCGCCGCCCGCGCCAGCAATCCCGTGAGCTCATGGCCGTAGAAAACGTTGTCGCCCAGGATCAGCGCCACCGGGTCGCGGCCCACGAAATCGCGTCCGATGACGAACGCCTGCGCAAGCCCGCCGGGTGAGGGCTGCACCGCGTACCGGAGCCGCAGGCCCCACTGGCTGCCGTCCCCCAGGAGTTCCTCGAAGCGGGGCGTGTCCTGCGGCGTGGAGACGAGGAGGATTTCGCGGATGCCGGCGAGCATCAGCGTCGTCAGCGGGTAGTACACCATCGGTTTGTCGTAGACGGGCAGGAGCTGCTTCGACACCACCTGCGTCACGGGATGCAGCCGGGTGCCGGAGCCACCGGCGAGCACGATGCCCTTCATGCCACGTCCCGCTGCGAATAATTGGTTTCGACCCAGTCGCGGTAGGCACCGCTCGTCACTTCGTGGACCCAGGCCTGGTGCTCGAGATACCAGCGCACGGTCTTTCGCAGCCCCGATTCGAAACTCTCCGCCGGCTGCCAGCCGAGCTCGCGCCCGATTTTCGTGATGTCCATGGCGTAGCGGCGGTCGTGGCCCGGACGGTCGGCGACGAAGCCGATGAGCTCGGCGTAAGGACCCGCGGCCCGCGGCCGCGCCTCATCCAGGGCCGCGCACAGCAGCTGCACGACGTCGAGGTTCTTCATCTCGCAACGGCCGCCGATGTGGTAGCTGTCGCCCGCGCGACCCCTGGCCAGCACTTCGCGAATCGCGGCGCAGTGATCGAGCACATAGAGCCAGTCGCGCACGTTCTGGCCGTCGCCGTACACCGGCAGGGGCTTGCCGGCGAGCGCATTGTGGATCATGAGCGGCAGGAGCTTTTCGGGAAGCTGGTAGGGGCCGTAGTTGTTCGAGCAGTGGGTGGTGAGTGTCGGCAGGCCGTAAGTGTGGTGATACGCCCGGACCAGGTGGTCGGACCCCGCCTTGGACGCACTGTAGGGACTGTTCGGCGCGTAAGGCGCGGTTTCCGTGAACGCGGGATCCTGCGCACCGAGCGAGCCGTACACCTCGTCGGTCGAGACGTGCAGGAAGCGGAACGCGCGCCGCTCGGCCTCGGGCAGACCGCTCCAGTAGGCGCGCGCCTCCTCCAGCAGGCAGAAGGTGCCGACCACGTTGGTCTGCACGAATTCGCCCGGCCCGTGGATCGAACGGTCGACGTGGCTCTCGGCGGCGAAATGCACGATCGCGCGCGGCCGGTGGCGCGCGAGCAGCGACCGGACCAGGGCGCGATCGCCGACGTCGCCGCGTACGAACGCGTGGCGCGCGTCGCTGCGCAGCGCCTCCAGGTTGCGCAGGTTGCCGGCATACGTCAGCTTGTCCAGATTGACCACCGGCTCGCCGGTGACGGCGATCGCCTGCAGCACGAAATTGGCGCCGATGAAGCCCGCGCCGCCGGTCACCAGCAGCATGCCTAGGCCTTCGCGGTGCGCGGATCGGAGGCGCGCGCCGCGGCCTCGATGATGCGGTCCTGGTCGGCGCGCGAGAGATACGGATGCATCGGCAGGCTGATCACTTCGCGCGCCAGCTGCTCCGCATTCGGGCAGGCCGCGCCGCGGGCGAGCGCGGCATAGGCCGGCTGCTGGTTCAATGCCAGCGGGTAATGCACCGCGGTCGGCACGCCCATCTCCTTCAGGCGCGCCTCGAACGCGGGACGATCGAGCGCACGCACCGTGTACTGCGCATAGGCGCTGGTGCGGTCGGGCTTGACGCGCAGCGTCGCCATGTGGCGCGAGAGCCGGGCGGTGTAATGGTTGCCGACCTCGATGCGGCGCTCGAGCTCCCAATCGAAGCGCTTGAGCTTGGCGAGCACCACCGCGCACTGGATCGAGTCCATGCGCCCCCCCACGCCGATCCGCGTGTGCACGTAGCGCCTCTCCTGGCCATGGATGCGGATCTCGCGCATCGCCTTGGCGAGCGCGTCGTCGGCCGTGAAGATCGCGCCGCCGTCGCCATAGCAGCCGAGCGGCTTGGAGGGAAAGAAGCTGGTGCAGCCGATGGTCGAGAGGTTGCCGCTTTTCGCGCCCTTGTAGGTTGCGCCGAAGCTCTGCGCGGCGTCCTCGATCACCGGCAGGCGGTACTTGGCCGCGACGGCGTTGATCTCGTCCATGTCCGCGGGCTGGCCGTACAGCGCCACCGGCATGATCGCGCGCGTGCGCGGCGTGATCGCCGCCTCGATCCGCCGGGCCTCGATATTGCCGGTGTCTTCCTCCACGTCCACGAACACGGGCGTGGCGCCCAGCAGCACCACCATCTCCGCCGTGGCGACGAAGGTGAACGGGGTCGTAATCACCTCATCGCCCGGCTTCACGCCGAGCGCCATGAGCGCGATCAGCAACGCTTCGGTGCCCGAAGCCACCGTGATGCAGTGCTTGGCGCCGGTGTAGGCGGTGAGCCGGTCCTCCAGCTCGCGGACTTCCGGCCCCAGGATGTACTGGCCGTGGTCGAGCACCACCTGGATGCGCGCGTTGATGATGTCGCGCATCTGCGCGTACTGCGACTTGAGGTCGATGAAGTCCATGGCAGGTCCTTGCCTGTGCGCTGCGGTCGCGAGTCGGCGATTATCTCACCGCGAGAGGTAAAGCACGTGCTTGCGCATGAGGCTGAAGTCGAGGGCAAACCCCTGCGCGATGAGCCCGCCGAGCAGTTTCGACAGCGTCGCGCTGGAATGGATTGCGGGATGCGTCTCGACGCAGATCTTGCGCACGCCGGTGAGGTCCGCGGTCTCGAAGAATTCCACCTCGCCGCCCTCAATGTCGACGATGAGGAAGGTCGGACGCACGCGGCGCAGCTCGGCATTGAGGTCGGCCTGCGGCACGCGGATGGTCCGCGCGCTGTCCGAGCCCTGCAGCGCCGAGGAAGCCCAGAACTCGGGCTCGACGTGAAACTCGCGCTCGCCCGCGCCGCGGGCCAGCAGCACGTTGCGCACCTGCGGCGCAACGCCGTTGGCCTTGTGCGTGGCGGCGATCAGGTCCATCAGCGCCGGATTGGCTTCGTAGGCAAAAACGCGCTCGCTGCCGATGTGCTTGGCGCAGTAGGCGGAGAGAAAGCCGATGCCGGCGCCCACCTCCATCACCACGTCGTCGGGCGAAAGGCGCTTGGCAACGATCTCGATTTCCTTGTCCTCGTATTCGCTGAAGAAGATCTGCCTGCGGATGCCGGCCGAAATGCCGGCCCCCTCGGTCGGCAGCAGCACGCCGTGGTTGTCGACCCAGTGCGGCACGTGCACCCGCCACAGCAGCTTCTTGATGCGCCGCGCGGTGCGGCCACGCTTTCGCATGTTGGCGCCTCCCCGTGAATGCGCTGGCTCAGCCCTCGAGCGGATGGACGTCGAGCCAGAGCAGCAGCACGACGAAAGTGTACGCGAGGCGGCGAGCGCCGCGCCCGGTGCGGGCCGCACGCCACAGCCGCCGCACGGCCGGCGCATCGAGGTACGGCGCCAGCGTCGCGCAGCGCGCGAGCGCACCCTCGCCCGCCTCGCGCCAGGCGCCGTTGAACAGCGCCCGCAGCGGCACGGAAAAGCCGTGCTTGGGCCGGTCCCACACCGCCTGCGGCAGGCTGCGTCGCGCCAGTTCCCGCAGCAGCGCCTTGCCGCCCCCGGCGTCGTAATGCAGCGCCGCGGGCAGTCCGAGCGCCGCGTCCAGCACCGGGTTGCCCAGCATCGGCACGCGCACCTCGAGTCCGTGCGCCATGCTGGCGCGATCGGCCTTGGCGAGGCAGTTCTCCGACAGGTAGGTCCAGAGATCGGCGCGCATCAGGCTCGCCGTGTCCATGCCGCCGGCGAGATCGCGCCAAAGCTGCAGCGTCGCCTCCGGGCGGCAATTGGCAAGCGCATCCGGCGCCAGGTAGCGGGCGAAGCTCTTGCGGCCCGCGCGCCAGGGGCCGAGCTCCACGCGCCGGTACAGGAGCAGCTCCCGCCCGTGCAGCGTGCGGCGCAACAGCGCACCGGGCAGGAGTCCCGCGTCGAGCAGCCGGCGCGCGCTTGCCTGGCCCAGCCGAGCCGGATGCCGCGCCGCTTCGTCCGCGAAACGGGCGTAGCCGGCGAACATTTCGTCGCCCCCATCGCCGCTGATCGCCACGGTCACGTGCCGCCGCGTCAGCTGCGCGAGCGCATGCGTCATCACGTACGCCGGGTCGGCGAGCGGCTGATCGAGCGCGCGGATCGACGCGGCGAACGCCTCCCCGCCGATCGCCGGCGCCTCGAGCACGTGATGGCGGCAGCCGAACATTTCCGCGACCGCGCGCGCCTGCGGCGTCTCGTCGTAGGCCTGCTGCGCGAAAGCGAGCGTGAACGTCTCGAGCGGCCGGGCACCGGCCTCCGCCATGTAGCGCACCATGAGGCTCGAATCGATGCCGCCGGAGAGGAACGCGCCCAGCGGCACGTCGGCCACGAGCTGCCGGCGCACGCTTTCACGCAGCGCCCGGTCGAGCTGCTCGAGCGTCTGCACGCGATCCGGCACCCGCGCCGCGGGGCGCGGAATCTCCCAGTAGCGCTGCAGCTCGCAGCGGCCGTCGGCCGCCCGCCAGCGCAGCCACGACGCCGGCGGCAGCTGGCGCGCCTCGCGCAGGAACGAATGCGGCGCGAGGCAGACCTGAAAGGCGAGGAAATCGCGCAGCGCCTCGTAGTCGAGCCGGCGCGGAAAGCCGCGCAGCGCAAAGAACGCCTGCAGCGTCGAAGCGAAGGCCAGGCCGCGGTGCGTGGAATAGAAGAACGGCTTGACGCCGATGCGGTCGCGCGCCGCGAACAGCACGCGCTCGGCGACATCCCACACGGCGAAGGCGAACATGCCGTCGAGGCGCGCCGGCAGCTGCGCGCCCCAGGCCGCGAAACCCTGCAGCAGCACCTCGCTGTCCGAGCGCGTCGCGAAAACGCGCCCTTGCGCCTGCAGCTCGGCGCGCAGCTCGCGGAAGTTGTAGATCTCGCCGTTATGCACGAGCACGTAGCGGCCGTCGGCAGAACGCATCGGCTGATGGCCGCCCTCCGGATCGATCACCGCCAGCCGCGTGTTGCCGAGAATCGCGTCCGCGCCCCGCCAGAGCTGCTGCTCGTCGGGCCCGCGCGAACGGATCGTCTCCAGCGCCGCCGCCGCGCTGTCCTGCCACGGTGTCGCGATCAGGCCTGCGATGCCGCACATGGCCAGACCGCCTCTGCCGCCAGACGTTCGTACGCCGCGACCACGTGCGGCGTGGCGTAACGCTGCAGATCGACGCGTGATGCGTCCGGAGGATGCGACAGCGCGCGCTCGATCGCCGCGCGCAGCGCTGCCGCGTCGCCCACCGGCACGAGGCAATCGGGCAGCGACTCGCCGAGGATCTCGCGCGGCCCTGAGGGGCAATCGGTGCTCACCACAGGCACGCCGAGCGCCAGCGCCTCGATGATGACATTGGGCAGACCCTCGTGGTCCGAGCACAGCACGAGCAGCGCGGCGCCCGCCATCCAGGGATAGGGATTGGCCCGAAACCCGGCAACGACGACCCGCGCTTCCAGGCCGCGCGCCGCGATCATCGCGGCGAGCGCGGGCGCGGGCTCGGTGAGCAGGACCAGGCGATGGCGCGTAGCGAGCCCGGCGAAGGCGTCGAGCAGCAGGTCGTGGCGCTTCTGCGCCGAAAACCGCCCGGCGTGAACGATGTAGGGCCCCTCGGGCAGCGTGGCGGCGCCGGCCGCGCGCGCGCGCAGCGCCTCGAAATCGAACGGGTTCGGAATCACCTCGATGCGCGCGCGCCCGAGGCCGAGCGCGGCGCGCAGGTCGGCGGCAACACCCTGCGACACGGCGATGAGTGGCCGGCCGTCGTACAGCCGGCGGTAGCGCGCCAGGCGCCGCGCCGCCTTGGATCGATGCGCTGCGTGCAATCGCGCGACCTCGGCCGACAGCGTGTTGGCGATGCGGCACCAGTGCCTCGGCAGCCGCGCGCGCCGCGCCACCTCGTCGGCGAACGGCAGCGTGGAGACCAGCAGGTCGAAAGGCTGGTGGCGCGCCAGGTGCGCCTGCAGGCGGGCGAGCCGGCCCGCGGCCAGCCGCTTGCCGAGCCAGCCTTTGCTGACGGCGCGGTCCTTGGCCGTCACGGCGTGCACCGTGACCCCGGGCGGAAGCTCGTGCGAGATCACGTTCTCCAGCAGGATCACCTCGCTGCGGTGGCCGCGCGCCGCGAGCGCGGCGGCGATATTGAGCACCGCCCGCTCGGCGCCGCCGCCGGCGAGATTGGTGACGATGAAGCCGATTCTCATGGTGCCGGCGGGTGCTCTTCGAGCGCGCGCGCCACCGCCGCGAACACCGTGTCGACGCTGATCGCCGACATGGGCGTTTCTTCGGCGCAAGGGTGCGGGTGCGGATGGTCGACCGGATAGAAGCACGGGTGCTCGAGCGCGCCGAGCAGCCGGCTGGACGAATGGCAGTGGTACAGCGCGACCAGCGGGATGTCGAAGCAGCCCATGATGTGCGTGGGGCCGGTATCCACGCCGACGTAGAGGTGCGCGCAGCTCATCAGCGCCGCGCTCTGGCGCAGGCTGAGCGCGCCGGCGAAGCTCGTGGCCGCGGCGCCGAGCTGGCCGGCGAGCCATGCGGTGCGCGTCTTCTCCTCGCTGCCGCCGAAGATGACGAAATGCGTTTCGGGCCAGCGCGCGCGGACGCGTGCCGCGAGCTCGGCGAAGCATTCGACCGGCCAGTCGCGATAGGCCTTGGTGGGAAAACTCGCCACCTGCAGACCGATGCACGGCCGCCGCGGGCCGAGCGCGCCCAGCCGCTCGCGCGCCCACGCCCGCTCCTCGCGCGTGACCTGGTAGGCGAGCCGCAGGCCGGCCGGGCGGATGCCGAGCGGCTCGAGCAGCGCGAGCCGCATGAACACCGCGTGCCGGCTCAGCGCCGGCGGCTCGGCGACCGCGGGTTGGAGGCGGGCGTCGAGCGCCGCGTCGCCCTGGCGGAATGCGACCACGCGCCGCGCGACGCGCAGCGCGTAGGCCACCAGGGCGCGGTCGAAGCCATAGACGAATGCGAGGTCGTAGCGGCGTCCGGGCAGCCGCCCGAGCAGCGGCGCGCTGCGCTTGTCGATGCGCCCGACCTGCGCCAGGAACGGCAGGTGCTCGAGCACCTCGGCGCGCCTGGGGTGCGCGAGGCAGGTGATCGCGGCGTCCGGAAAGGCACGCGCCAACGCCCTGAGCGCGGGGGTCGCGAGCAGCGTGTCGCCGATGCGCGAGACGTTGATCACCAGCACCGAACCGATCGCCGGCGGGGTTGCGGCGCCCTCAGCCACGAGCCGCAAACTCGTACACGAAGTCGGGGAACGAATACTCGAGCGGCGCGAAACGCCAGGCCAGGCGCTTGAGCAGCCGGCGGGCGGGCGAAAACCGCTTGATCAGGTGGTAGGCCGAGAGCGCGAGACCGGCGCGGCGCGCGATCTCCATCGCCTGGGTCGGCGTGATCCAGCACAGGTGATCGAGGTTCACGATCGCCGTGCCGTCGCGCCGGAAGCGGCGGAAGAACTTGCGGCTGAACGGGTTCGGGGTCGAGGCGTAGACGCGTCCGTCCGCCTCCAGGTGGCGCGCGGCAAAGCGCAGCAGCGCAACCGTGTTGTCGACATGTTCCAGGACGTCGCCGAGGAACACCCGCTCGAAACGCTCGCCGAGGTCGGCGCCGGAGGTCGCATCCACGCAGCGCACATCGAAGCCGCGCTGCCTGAGCTCGTCGACCAGCGGCGCCAGGATGTCGATGCCGACGCAGCGCCGCGCATGCCGCGCGATGCGACCGTGGCGCCAGTCCGGCTGGTCGAAATAGCGCGCGCTGTGCGAGACCACGCCGATGTCGAGCACCGAGCGCTGCGCGACGCATTGCTCGACGAACTCGAGCAGGCCGCAATCGGTGTGCACCCGGCGCACCGCGGCCAGGTAGCGTTGCACGGCGCGCCGGGCCTCCGGATGGTTCGGATCGTCGCTGATCCGCGTCCAATCCACGGCGGCGGGCGCCTCAGGCGGCGTCATCCGGTGCTCGCCTCGCGCGGCCGGGCGCAGGGCCGATCCCGCGCATGACCTGCATGCGCGCCCCTGCGCTACCCGGTATGATCCTGCCGTCCGCCATGAGTTTCCTTCGGGCTCACGGCGGGCCGCCCTGCGCCGCTGCTCGATTCCGGGTCATTTTCGCACATGGTCGCACCGCAACTCAGCCTGGTGGTGCCCGTCTACAACGTCGCGCCTTTCCTGCC
>SCUF01000320.1 GCA_004298325.1 Betaproteobacteria bacterium
GCCGAACTGGCGAATCCCGGCGAGACGGTGGTTTCCGCGCCGGTGCGCGATCAGCTGGCGAGCGGCGTCGACGCCTCGGTCGAGGACCTCGGCGAGCAGCGGCTGCGCAACCGCGAGCGTGCCGTGCGCGCGTTCCGGGCGTGGCCGGCGGCAGAGACGGCGGCGCGGCTGGCGCCGAGCGCGGCGGCTACGGCGCGCGGGCGTCCGTCGGTCGCCGTGATCCCGTTTCAGGTGAGATCGGACGACGCCCGCCTGGCGTTTGTCGGCGACGCCCTGGCCGAAGAAACGATCGGTGCGCTCTCGCGGGTGGCCGATTTCTTCGTCGTCTCGCGCCTTTCGTCGATGGCGTTTCGCCGGGCGCCGCTCGGTCCGCGAACCATCGGCGAGGTGCTCGGCGTGCGCTACGTGCTTTCGGGCAGCGTGCAGACCGCCGGCGCGCGCGCGCTGCTGATGGCAGAACTCTCGGATGGACGCGACGGACGGATCCTGTGGAGCGAGCGGTTCGAGTGCGATCTCGTGGATGCGTTTGCACTGCAGGTGGAGTTGGCGCGCAAGGTGGTCGGGAGCGTCGCGCCGTTTCTGCGCTCGCTGGAGCTGCGCCGCGCGCGGATCACCAATATCGAGCAGCTTGACGCCTATGCGATCAACCTGCGCGGCATCGAGTTGATGTACAGCCTGTCGCCCGACGATTTCGCGTCGGCGCGCCGGATGTTCGAAACCGCGATCGAGCGCGATCCGGTTTCCCCCATGCCGCACGCCTATCTTGCGAACTGGCACCTCATACGCATCGCGACCGGCGGAAGCGAGAATCCGCTGCTCGACAGCGAGTCGGCGCGCGTGCGCGCCGCGCGGGCGCTGGCCTGCGATCCCAACGACGCGCTCGCCCTGGCGGTGGACGGTCTGGTTGCGGCCTGGTCGAGGCATGATCTCGACGCCGCCGAGCGGCGTCTGGCGCAGGCGCGCGCGGCCAATCCGAACGAACCGCTGGCCTGGCTATGGAATGCGATGATCCATGCGTGGCGCGGACGCGGCCCCGAGGCCATCCAGTCGGCTGACCGGGCGCTGTCGCTGTCGCCGCTCGATCCGATGGCCTATTATTTCAATTCACTCGCGAGCACGGCCAATCTGGTGGGCGAATGCTACGGGCGGGCAACTGAACTGGCGACCCAGTCGTTGCGCGAGAACCGCTTGCACACCCCGACATGGCGCGCGCTCGCAGTGGCGCTGGTGCTCTCGGGGCGGGTCAATGAGGCGCGCGAAGTGGTACACGGGCTGCGGGAACTCGAGCCGGGCCTTACCGTCAGCGGGTTCCGGGCGCGCTACCCGGGACGCGACAGTCCGCAGGCCGCCCGTTTCGCCGCCGCGCTGCTGGCCGCCGGTTTGCCGCCGTGACCGCGCGAGGCGCCTATCGAAACCCCGGCAGATATCGCGAGCAGCGCGGCGATCTCGGTGTTTGAGGGGATTTCGCCGAGATACAGGAGTCCCAGTACGGCGCTCAGCGCGGGCACCACGGCAACCAGGGTGCTCGCGCGCTCCGGGCCGAGCCGGGCGATGGCGTGATTGAAGGCGACGAGCGCGATGCAGCCGATCAGGGCGCCCTGCCACAGGACCTGCCAGAGAAGATCGAGCAGCGCGACCTGGCCGAGCGCGCCGGAGACCGACCCGATGTGCCATGCGACGACGGCCAGCGCCGAGTAAAGCGTGATGATGGCGGCGCCCTGGACGGCACCGATTCCCCAGCTGCGCATCTGCAGCACGTACAGCGAGCCGAGCGCGGACGCTGCGAGAAACATGGCGTCTCCCATCAGCACGGACCGGTCGGACAGGGAAGCGCTCCACCTGGCGAGCGTAATCGCCCCGATCGCGCACAAGGCCGCACCCGCGATCATCCTGGCGGACGGGCGCCTGGCGAAGAGCAGAAACCCGAGCAGCACGGCCCATGCAGGGGCAAAGCCGGGACCGAGTGCGGCGGCGTGGCTGGCCGGCGCAAATTGCAGTCCGCAGATCACGAGCGCCGCCATTCCAGCGCCCTGGAACACCGAGAGCGGAATACCCCGCAGCCAGGCCTCGCGTCGAATGGCACGCGAATGCAGCGCGAGGTACGGCAGGAACAACAAGGCGCCGACGCCGAACCGCAGGAGCATCAGGTCCTGCGGCGCAAAGGCTCCGGTCACTGCCGCGCGGGTCGCCACGGGATAGGATGCCCAGATGAGCACCGCCACTGCCGCGGTGCCGTAGCCGCTCAAGCGCCCCGCGCGTGCCCTGAGAATCGCGGCGCGGATCAACGGGCGTCGCCGGCGGCGCTCATCGGGCAGCCGCTTCGGCGCCGGCGCCGAACCGATGTTGCATACGCGGCGACCGGCCGCTGCGGATCGAGGTTCGGCTTGACGATCGTCCGCTCGTAGCGTGCCCACGCCTCGTCCGTGAACTCAGTCGGATTCGCAACCAGGCCGAAAGTGTTGGAAACTTCCTCGGCGTAGGCGCTGCGGTGCAGCGGCTGAACCTGGATCAGCGGAATTTCCGTGCTGAAGTGAATCGGCACGTCGGTCTTGATCAGCCGGATGTTGGTAAACAGGGGACCGAACCAGCGGTCCGTCTCGACGATTCCCTCGTAGAGGTCGAAAGCGAGATTTCGCGGCAGGTTGGCCGGCGGCCGCACCAGCACGCTCCAGTCCTCGGCGCTTTCGATCATCAGCCCCGACCAGACCTGGACGATGCCAGGCTCGGTGACGGAAGTCAGAAACGGCGGCGAGAATCCACGCAGGCGGCTGGGTGCGACCCGATCGAATACCGCCTGGTAGCCTGGAAATTGCGCGCTGGCGAGCGGGTACCAGGCCTTTGCGCCGCGATAGGTCCAGATGACCTGCGATCCATCCCACTGCAGGGTGAAATCGATGGGCGGAAACACGTACCAGCCGAAGGACGATGCCGCTCTGAGCGCCTCGCAGTACTGAAAGCCGCGCGCAGGCAACGTCCCGAGCACGGATGGGTCGGCGCGCATCGGCGGCCGGCATCCCGGAATTGCCGTGTAGAAGGTCACCGCGGGGACCGGCTGGCCTGACACATTCATCGAGGTGCACTCCCGGAGGGTAAGGACGGAGAGGCCAGCGCGCCGCTCGTGCCGCGCGCCGGCCTCTGCCGTGAATCAATTTCGCGTTACTTCCTGAGACTGGCTGGCGCCATGCCGTTGCCGAAACGAATCGCACCCGTATCGGCGATCGCCGCATCGGGAGCGCGGACCACTCTTGCCGGTGCCATTCCGTTGCCGTAGCGAACCCGGCGCGAGTCGGCGATTTTCTGCGTGGGCTTGCGTACGAGCGGCTGATTCTGCTGTTTCCTGGTCATGATTTTCTCCTGAATGATGGGGATCAAGAATGGATCTGGCAGCCAGTGATGCAATGGCGTGCACGCCATTCACGCCGAAATCCCCTCGCTTCATCAATCCCGATCACCTGGGAAAGAATGAAAGATTTGCCTTCGATCCGCAGCACCGAGTGAAAAGCCGGTCCGCGAGGGGAGGGAACGGTCGCCGGACGCGCGACTGGCGCAGTTCTGCGCGCCTTCGCGAAGGTGAATCCACGGTTTGCTGCCAGAGCTGTGCGTTAACGCACCGGCGCAAGTCGAAACCTTTCGGCGACACGGACAGGAAAAAGAAAATGGATTAACTATTTGCTCTTCAACCTTGATGCAAGTGCAGAAGTAGTCATGATGACCGGAATGCCGACCCCCCGCGAGGCGCAAGCCGCGCCATGAGCGCGAGCGATCCAGTCCGGCTGCCGCGCGGGGTCGAACGCCATGAGTTCAAGCTCGCGTTCCAGCCTGAGATCGAGCTCCTGAGCCGGTGCCGGAGGATTCCGGGCTCGTCCGCGCTCAGGCCACGCGGCGCGTTCTCACTGGCGGGGCGTCAGGCCGTGTTCGACCGCGAACCTGACCAGCGCCGCAGTATTCTCCAGCCCGAGCTTCTGCAGGACGCGGGCGCGGTAGGTTTCGACCGATTTCGGCGAGATATGAATGCGCTCTGCGATCTCGGCGCTGGTGCGGCCCTCGGCGACGAATTGCAGCACCTGGCGCTCGCGCAGGCTCAGGCGCTCGAGCGGGCTGCGCGGCAGCTCGGGCCCGCCGGCCAGGTCTCCGAGCCGTTCCCGCAGGGCGTCGCACAGGTACAGGGCGCCGCCGTGGACCGTGCGCACGGCCCGGACCATCTCGCTGCTCGCCGATTCCTTGAGCAGGTAGCCGCGCACGCCCGCCGCGAAGGCGCGGTGCACGTGCTCCACGGAGGAGTGCATGGAAAGGATCAGCGTACGCGTCGCGGGATGCCGGTTGCGGATCATGGCCGCAGCATCGATGCCGTTGAGATCGGGCATCGCGATGTCGAAGATCGCGACGTCGGGCGCGCACTCCGCCACCGCGGCGATCGCCTCGTAACCGGTCGCGACATCGCCGCAGACCCGGATGTCGGGCGTCGCCTGCAGCAGCGCGCGCAGCCCCTCGCGGAACAGGGTGTGATCGTCCGCCAGAAGGACCCGGATCGTCATGCTTCGCAGTGTGCGCGCAGCGTGATGCGCGTCCCCCGTCCGGGGGCTGAATCAATGCTCAGCTCGATGCCCGCTTCCTCGGCGCGCTCCCGCATGGTGGCAAGGCCCCAGGTCGGGGCGCCATTGCCCGCCTGCGCCGCGTCGAAGCCGATGCCGTCGTCGCTGATCGCCAGTTCGATCGTCCCGGCGCCCGCGCGCAGGCCCAGTCGCACCTCGGTGGCACCGGCATGCTTGGCCGCGTTGTTGAGCGCTTCCTGGGCGATGCGGTACATCGACAGTTCGATCGTCTCCGGCGGACGCGGCTGCAGGAGATCGCCCTCGACAGTCGCCGCGATGCGCGTCTTGCGGCGGAAATCGGCGACGAGATCCCTGAGCGCGGCGAGCAGTCCGTACTCCTCCAGCGCGGGCGGACGCAGCTCGCACATCAGGTCGCGCGCGTGGCCGATGGTCGCCTTCAGCGTCCGCTGCATCTCGGCGAGATGCTCGTTTGCCCCGTCGAGCCTGGCGGCCGCGACCTGCTGGCCCAGCATGCCGAGCGCCAGGTCGAGCGCGGACAGGTTCTGGCCTATGCGGTCGTGCAGTTCGCGCGCCATGGCGCGGCGCTCGCGTTCCTCGACCTCGCGCAGCCGGCTCGAGAGCCGGCGCAGGCGCGAAGCCGACTTGTGCAGCGCCACGGCCGCGCGCACGCGCTCGCTCACATCCTTGAGCGTCAGCAGAAAGAAGTCGACCTCGCCGTCCGGTCCCAGGATCGGAACCAGCCCGACGTCCCAGTGGGTCACGCCCCACTCCGGATGGTCGGGGAAGACGAAAGGCCGCTCGATCCGATGGTAGATCGCCTTGCTCGCCCTGGCCTGCTCCGCCTCCTCCCTGAAATCGGAGGGAAAAAGCTCGAAGTGGTTGCGGCCCTCGAACTCGGCGATGTCGCGCTGGCAGGCCCGCGCATACGAATCGCTCACCCGCAGAAAATTGAAATCGCGGTCGAGCAGGACGATGCTGTCGATCGAATGGCGGAAGATCAGATCGAGCAGGCGCGCCTGCTCGCGCACGCGCTGCTCGGTTCGCCTGCGCTCGGTGACGTCGCGCAGCATCACCGAGAAGCGCAGCCGCCCGCCCGCCTCGACGCGCGCGATGGTCGCTTCCAGGCGGATCTCGCCGCCGTCGCTCCGCAGGCCGACGATCTCGCCGGGCACGCCCATGCTGCGCCGGGTTTCGCCCAATTCGCCGAAGCGCCCGACGTGCTCGCGGTGGCGGTCGCGCAGGCGCTCGGGCAGCAGCACGGCGACGGGGCGGCCGGACATTTCGGCGGCGCGATAGCCGAAGATCCGCTCGGCGGAAGGATTGAACGAGACGATGCACTGGCGCTCGTCGATCGTGATGATCGCGTCCATGGCGGTGTTGATCACGCCCGCGAGCGTGGCTTCGCTCAGGCGCAGTTGCTCCTCGGCGACCTTCTGTCCCGTGACGTCGAGCAGCGCGACGATCATGCGCTCGGCTTTGCCGCCGGGGCCCGCGAGCACCTGCTGGTGCGAGCGCAGCCAGAGCACCTCGCCGTCGGTGCGCACGAAGCGGTATTCCTGCGCCTGTCCCCGCAGCGACGCGATCGAGCGCGCGCGAGCCGCGAGGAAGCGCTCGCGGTCATCCGGGTGGATCTGGTCCTTCCAGAGCGGATAGCGGCCGGATTGCGCCGGCAGCGGTCCGCGCAGCCATTCGGGCGAGTCGCTCCATTCGAGGCGGTCCTCGGCAATGAGCCAGTCCATCACGATCATGCGCGCGGTGGTCTGGCCGATCTGCAGCCGGTCCGCCAGGCTGCGAAGGCGCGATTCGCTCGCGGCGACCGCCTGCTGCTGGCGCGACATGCGCAGCAGCAAAGCGATGACGCCGGCACCCAGCAGGACCAGGACGGCGGCAGCCACGGAAGCGTCGCTGCGCGTGCGGCGCCAGAGCCGCAGGTGCGGCGCCAGCGTCGCGCCCCAGTCGAGCGCCACGACGACGGCAAGGCCCGTGTCCGCGACCCCTTGCCACGCCACGACGTGCTCCGCGCCATCGCCGAAAACGCCTGCGCGCAGCGCGCCGCGCGCCGCAACGGCGCGGGACGCAGGCGAATCGAACCCGGGCAGCTGCTTTCCGAGGAACGCGGGCCGGCGGACATCGCTCGACAGCGTGAGAACGCTGCCGCCGGAACCGAGCAAGGCGAACTCGGCGTCGGACGCCGCATCGAACGAACCGAGAACTGCGCCGAGCCGCTGCGGCGAGAGCGCAATCGCGGCCGTGCCGGCGAAGCGGCCGCCGCGCAGGACCGGCCGCGTGAAGTGGATCGACTCGACGCCCGAGAGACGTCCAATCGCCGGGTCGCTGACGTGCAGGCGGTCGCGGCCGTCGAGATGTGCCCGGAATGCGTCGCGGTCGGCGACGTTCACGCCGTCCGCTCGTCCCAGGCTCGAGTAGACCAGTTCGCCGTCGGCCGCGGCGACCGAGAATTGCAGCAGCAGTTCGGGCGACTCTGGAAACGAGGCGCGTACGCGGTCCGCCAGGGCGCGGAACGCGGGCTCGTTGACTCCATAGTAGCTGCGGACTTCGAGCAGCACGAAGTCCACGCTCCGCAGGATGGCTCCGATGCGGCCGGCGGCGGACGCGGCGAGCTGGCCCGCACGGTACTCAGCCTGCTGCAACAGCAGGGCCTGCTCCGATTGCTGCGACGACCGCAGGTGCCAGGCGAGCAGCCCGATCGTGGCCGTTACGAGGACGGCGACGGCTGCGGCGGCGATGCGGAAGCGGCGGGCGGTGCGTTGCATGGCGACGTGATTTTTAGCATGCGCTACACGGAACAGCTCGCGCGGCCGATCTGTTCCTTAGGTTACGCGCAGGACCCCGCCGGTTGCGTGACAAATTGCCGCCGCAACGGGGAACAGGCGTCTGAAAGCGTGGGCGGAACGCTGCCAGGGCGTTACCGCCGCTGTGACAGCGATGCGTCCGATTCCACGAACCCGAAGCGACTGTCGGGTTTTCCTGACATACGGAATCGCCGCGCTGGCACATGCTCCCCGTCAGGCAGGCGGAAGAGTGGAACCAGCGGTCGCAGTCCATGGAGGGCTGTCGCGTGCGCACGAAGGGCCCCGGAGCGTGACCCTGCTGATCGTCGAAGACCAGGAGACGATGCGAAAGACGCTGCACCGGTTCCTGCAGTCGGCCTTTCCGGAGTGGACTGTGCTGGAGGCGGCGACCGGCGCGGACGCGCTCGCCGCTTGCGCCGCGCACCGGCCCGAGGTGGTGCTGATGGACATCATGCTTCCGGACGCCGACGGCATCGCGCTTACCGTGCAGGTGAAGGCGACACTGCCGGAGGCGAGGGTCATCTTCGTATCGTATCTCGGCGGCGAGACGCACGTCGCGCGCGCGTTGGCCGCGGGAGGCAGCGCCTACGTGACCAAGGACCGCCTGTTTTCCGATCTCGTCCCCGCGATCCTCGCTCTCGCGGGCAGCCGTGGGTGACGAGCCATGTCTGGTGATCGGACCGCTGCTAGCGGCAGCCGAACGAGCGTCGGGAAGGAAACCGGCAGGGCGGGAGGGACTGCCTTGCGGGGCGCAGCCGGGACGGGCGCGGGCGCGCCGGAGCGCGCGCCGCTGCGGCCGTGGCGCGAAGGGCGCATGACGCCGCGGGCGCTCTATCTGGTCCTCGCCGCCACGTTTGTCGCGCTCGGGGTCGCGGCGTTGCAGACCTACCGGGCGGTCGAATCCGAGTTGACCGATGCGGCGCTGGCCCGGCGTTCCGCGATCGCGCAATTGGCGGCGGCAACGCTCTCGGCGCGCTTCGAGCGCGTGATCGATCTCAGCGTCTCGCTCGCGACGCGAGTGCGTTTTCGCGAGCACGTGGCGGCGGGTCGATGGACCGAAGCCGCAGCCATCCTGAGCCAGGTGCCGTGGGACTTTCCGTACGTCGAGCGGTTGTTCCTCACGGATACCCGGGGAACCTTGGAGGCCGATGTCCCGGAACTTCCCGGCGTGCAGGGCCGCAATTTTGCGTACCGCGAGTGGTACGCCGGAGTGAGCCAGAACTGGCAGCCCTATATCTCCCCCGTGTACCAGCGTGCCGCGGTCCCGCAGCGCAACGTCTTCGCGGTGGCGGTCCCCGTGCGCGCTGGCGGTGACCGGGTCGCGGGAATTCTCGTCGTCCAGGTGGACCTTGCGGCGTTCTTCGACTGGACGCGGGCGGTGGATCTCGGACCGGGCGGGCTGCTTTACGTCGTGGATGGCCGGCGCCAGCTCGCGTTTCACCCCGGCAGGCCGGTACCGGCAGAAGTGCGCAGCCTCGCGGGCAATCCTTTCATCGAAAGCCTTCTCCGCAACGAGGCGGGCGTGGTGGTCGGGCCAAGTCCGGTCGACGCTGCCGTGGTAGTGTCCGCCTTCGTTCCCGCAACGCAGGGCTGGGGTGTCGTCGCACAGCAGCCCGCGGAATTCGTCTTCGCGGCACGCGACAACCAGTTGCGGCGCGTCGTGATCGGATTCGGCGTCATCGTGGTACTCGGCGCGCTGCTGGCGTACCTGGCGCTGCACCTCGTGGTGCGACGCCGCGAGGCCGAGGGCGACCGGCGCGTCAAGCTCGAACTGGAGCGCCGCGTGGAGGAGCGGACCCGGCAACTCGAAGCGGCGGGTCGCGCGTTGTCCGACCTGTACGACAACGCCCCCTGCGGCTACCACTCGGTCGATGCCGAAGGCCGGTTCGTGCGTATCAACGACACCTGGCTCAGCTGGCTGGGCTATCGGCGCGAGGAGGTGATCGGCAAGCTGCGCCATCCGGACATCATGACGCCGGCGAGTGCCGCGCGATTCCGCGCGGAGTGCTTTCCCCTGTTCAAGCGCCAGGGCTGGCTGAAAGGGGTCGAGTTCGAGTACGTGCGCAAGGACGGCAGTACGTTTCCGGCATCGCTCAGCGCGACCACCATTTACGATGCGGCCGGAAACTACCTCTCGAGCCGCTCGACGGTGTTCGACATCTCCGAGCGCAAGCGCATCGAGGCGGAAGTGCACGCGCTCAACGCGCGGCTCGAGACGGCGAACCAGGAACTGGAGAGCTTCAGCTACTCGGTCTCGCACGACCTGCGCGCGCCGCTGCGTGCCGTGGACGGCTATGCCCTGATGCTGGAGGAAGACTACGGTACGCGGCTGGACGACGAGGGCAGGCGCCTGCTGGCGGTAGTGCGCAGTGAGTCGAAACGCATGGGGCACCTGATCGACGATCTGCTCGCTTTCGCGCGCACGGGCTCGCAGCGCATCGACCTCGTTGCAGTCGACATGGCGGGGCTCGCGCGCGAAACCGCCGCGGAGGCCGCGCGCGAGCAGCCGGCGGCTCGCATCGAATTCGACGAATTGCCGGCCGTGCACGGCGACCGCGCGCTGCTCAGGCAGGTGTGGGTCAACCTGATCGGCAACGCGCTCAAGTACAGCTCGAAGGTGGCCGCGCCGCGCATCGAGGTGGGCGGCCGCGCCAACGGCACCGAGTGC
>SCUF01000321.1 GCA_004298325.1 Betaproteobacteria bacterium
GCGGCGCTCTACGCCCTGCGGCGCAAGATGGGCATGATGTTCCAGTCGAGCGGCCTGTTCACCGACCTGTCGGTCTACGAGAACATCGCCTTTGCGCTGCGCGAGCATTACGAGCTGCCCGAGGCGCTGATCCGCGCCCTGGTGCTGATGAAACTGGACGCGGTCGGGCTGCGCGGCGCGCGCGACATGATGCCCGCCGACCTTTCGGGCGGCATGACGCGGCGCGTGGCGCTGGCGCGCGCCATCGCCACCGATCCGATGATGGTGATGTACGACGAGCCGTTCGCGGGTCTCGACCCGATCACGCTCAACGTTATCGCCACGCTGATCCGCAAGCTGAACGACGCGCTCGGCACCACCTCCATCATCGTGACTTACGACGTGTCGGAGGCGCTCGACGTGGTGGATTACCTGTACGTGATCGCGGACGGCGTGCTGGTCGGCGAGGGCACGCCGAAAGACGTGCTCGCTTCCGAGGATCCCTACCTCAAGCAGTTCCTGCACGCGCTGCCCGACGGGCCCGTGCGCTTTCATTTCCCCGGCCAACCCCTCGCCGAGGACCTGCGCCTGCCGCCGGCCTGATCAGGCCTTGCCGGACCTGGGAATGAACTTCAGCGCCGCGCCGTTGTTGCAGTAGCGCAGTCCGGTCGGCGGCGGGCCGTCGTCGAACACGTGGCCGTGGTGGCCGCCGCAGCGGCTGCAGTGGTACTCGGTACGCGGCAGGATCAGCTTGAAATCGCGGCTCGTGCCGAACGCCCCGGGGATGGTGGTGAAAAAGCTCGGCCAGCCGGTGCCGCTGTCGAACTTCATGGCCGACGTAAACACGGGCAAGCCGCAGCCCGCGCAGACGAACACGCCTTCGCGCTTCTCGCGATCGAGCGGACTCGTGCCGGCGCGCTCGGTGCCTTCCTCGCGCAGCACGTTGTACGCCAGCGGCTCGAGGCGCTGGCGCCACTCGTCCTTGCTCAGCTTGAGCGGTTCCGTGGCGGCAGGTACCTGCACGCCCTCGGCGAGCAGCGATTGCCAGTTCTTCTGCAGCGCTTCGACGTCTTTCATGGTCCTCGGAGGGGCGGCGAACGCGCGGCAGGCAAGGGCGGCCAGGGGGGCCGCGGCAAGGGCCTGCAACAGCGTACGCCGTCTCATTGAGAGCGGGGTCGGAGTATTGATCATAGCGGACGGTTAGTCGCACCGCCGCCGGAAATCTTACTCCGACCCCAATTCAATAACCCCGATTCAATAGCCGCCGGACACCTCGTGGCCGATGACCGCGCCGAGCACCGAGCCGATCGCCACACCGGCGACCCGGTCACTGCCATGCGCGACGCTGCCACCGATGACGGCGCCAGCGATGGCACCCACCAGCGCACCGTCGGCCGCATAGTACCCATGCGTGCGATATGCAGGAACGACCGGCGCGCCGTAGTAATAGGCCGGTGCCCGATAGGCGTAAGCCGGCGCCCGATAGGACACCACGGGCCGCGGCTCGACCACGACGTAGGTTCGCGGATAGACCGGAGCCACCCGGGGAGCATGGTGCTTGGCCCGGTAGCCGTGAGCAGGGGCCCAGTGTGGCGGATCCGCGAATGCCGGAGCCGTCGTGCCGAGCGCTGCGCCTGCGGCCGTAAGGATTGCGATTCGCTTCCAGAGCATGTCAGCCTCCTTGCGTGATGTGCGTACCCATCATGACGCAGGGACCCCCCGGTTGTTGACGACTGGAGTGCAAACTGTGTAACAGTGTGTAATCCGCGACCACCCAGGGAGGGAATATTTCATGTTTCGCCATGCTCTCGCTGCAGCGCTTCTGGCCTTCGCGCCGCTCGTGCCGGCGCAGGACCCCTATCCGACCAAGCCGGTCACGATGATCGTGCCGTTCCCGCCGGGCGGTGTCGCGGACATCGTCGGCCGTCCGCTCGCGGCAGTGATGGAAAAAACGCTCAAGCAGCCGGTGGTGGTGGTCAACCGCACGGGCGCGGGCGGCGCCGTGGGCATGGCGGCGGTCGCCAGGGCCGCGCCCGATGGCTACACGATCCTGATGGGACTGTCCTCGATCTCGGTCTTTCCCGTGTCCGATCGCATCAACGGCAAGACGCCGGCCTACGAGATGAAGGACTTTGCGCCGATCGCCCTGGTGACCGCCGACCCCACGGTGCTCGTGGTGCGCGCCGACGGGCCGTACAAGTCGCTCAAGCACTTCGTCGAGGCGGCGAAGTCGAATCCCGGCAAGATCAACTATTCCTCGGCTGGCGTGTACAGCACGCTGCACGTAGCGATGGAGATCTTCGCCCACGCGGCGGGCATCAAGCTGTTTCACGTTCCTTACCAGGGCGGTGGACCGGCGGTCACGGCGCTGCTCGGCGGCCAGGTCGAGGCGCTCGCCTCGGGGCCGGCGGCGGCGATCGGCCAGATCAAGGGCGGCAAGATGCGCGCGCTCGCCTCGTGGAGCGACAAGCGCCTCGCGCTGCTGCCCGA
>SCUF01000030.1 GCA_004298325.1 Betaproteobacteria bacterium
GTTGTCGCGGTTGATGCGGTCGAGGAACAGGATCCCCGGCTCGGCGTGGTCGTAGGTCGAGCGCATGATCTGCTCCCACAGCTCGCGCGCGCGCACCTTGCGGAACACCCAGGCGCCGTCCTCGCGCTGGAAGGCGCCGTCCTTCATCTGGTCGGCGGAGGGCTTGGCCTTGTGCACCAGCTCGACGTCGAGGTCCCGCTCCACCGCGCTCATGAATTCGTCGGTGACGCCGACCGAGATGTTGAAGTTGGTCAGCTCGCCCTGGTCCTTGGCGTGGATGAATTCCTCGACGTCCGGGTGGTCGCAGCGCAGCACGCCCATCTGCGCGCCGCGGCGCGCGCCCGCCGATTCCACGGTCTCGCAGGAGCGGTCGAAGACGCGCATGTACGACACCGGGCCGGAAGCGCGCGAGCGCGTGCCCTTGACTTCCGCCCCCTTGGGGCGGATCGAGGAGAAGTCGTAGCCGACGCCGCCACCGCGGCGCATGGTCTCGGCGGCCTCGAGCAGCGCGGTATAGATGCCCGGCTTGCCGTCGACGATCTCGGAGATCGAGTCGCCCACCGGCTGCACGAAGCAGTTGATCAGCGTGGCCTGCATCTGGATGCCGGCCGCCGAGTTGATGCGGCCCGCGGGAATGAAGCCTTCCTCGAGCGCGCCGAGGAAGCGCTTTTCCCAGTGCGCGCGGCGGTCTTCGGGCTCGGCCTGCGCCAGCGCGCGCGCCACGCGGCGGCGCACGTCCCCGGCGGAGCCTTCCTTGCCCTTGGCGTATTTCTCGATCAGCGCGTCGCGGCAGATTTCCTGTTCGGTGAGTGCGAGCTCGGGTGCGATGCCGCCGGCTTGTGATGTATTCATCTTTTTTCTTTCCGGTCTGTTGGGATGCTGCGAGGCGTCCAATTTACCGATTCGAGGTTTCTCGGGCGCAGCGCGTTTTCGAATTCTTGTCTCACATCAAGTATTGCACATAGACGATTGAAAACACAACATTTTGTCGTCGTGGCCTTTCGACCTACTAGATCTAGTGGCTGCGTCCGGTGCGGCACCGGCGGGGGCGGGCTGCGCTATGCGGTTGAATCCACAAGGGGTTGTTGCGGCGCAGCGAAGATCCCGGTCGGCACTAGTACTGGACTGTATAAGTATACAGTATCAGGACCTCAGGCGGCGCCTCCGGGTCGCTCCCCGGCGAGACGCGCCTCGGCCGCCTGGCGCGCCCGGCGCAGCAGGTCCGCGGCCTCGGTATGGCCCTTGCGCAGCGCGAGCTCGACCGGCGTGTCGCCGTCGCGCGTCTTGCCGGTCGGATCGGCGCCGTAGCGCAGGAACAGCTCGACCAGCTGCGCATTGCCCCGCGCGGCGGCGTAGGCGAGCGGGGTGTAGCCGTTCTCGTGCACCAGGTTGGGGTCGAAATTCATCGCCAGGACCTTCTGCGCGTACACCGGGTTGTTCTTCTCGATGGCATAGAACATCGCGCGCACGCCCTCGGGGCTGCGCTCGCGCGGCTTGGGCTCCAGCCCGGTCGGCATCAGCTTGACCACGGCGTTGATGAGCGAGACGCCGACCATCGCCACCAGCGCGAGCACCAGCGGAATCTTGGAGATGCCGAAACCCTCGGCGATCTGCTCCGGCAGATTGGCGCCGGCGATCAGCAGCACCACGGCGAGGAAGAAGAAGAACTTGAGGTACAGGAACAGCGCGATCACCACCAGCGAGCCGAGCACGCCGTAGAGGATCGGGTAGTCGACGCCGAGCGTGTCCTGGATCCACTCGCGCGGCAGGTTGGCGACCACGGCGATGAGCGCGATGAGGCAGAAGACCGCGACCTCGCGCACGCGCAGCCGCGACAGCAGGTCGTCCTGGTCGGCGGATTGGAATGCAGCCATGGAATGTCTCGCGTGGAGTGGAGGGCGGATTTTCTGCGCTTCGGGGTGCGGCTGGCAAGTACGCCGCGGGTAGAATCGGCGTCATGTCGAAGGCTTTCCAGCGCGAACCCGAGGGCGCCGAGGCGCTCGAGCCGCTGCCGGCGCTCGTGGCGCCGCACGGCAGGAACTACATCTCGCCCGCGGGCTTCGCGCGCCTCAAGGCCGAGTTGCGCGCGCTGGTCGAGGACGAGCGCCCGCGCGTGGTGCAGACCGTGGCCTGGGCCGCCTCCAACGGCGATCGCTCGGAGAACGGCGACTACCTCTACGGCAAGAAGCGGCTGCGCGAGATCGACCGGCGCGTGCGCTTCCTGATCAAACGGCTCGAGGCCTCGGAGGTGGTGCACTCGGCCGGCCGGGACAGCGACCAGGTGTTCTTCGGCGCCACCGTCACGGTGGCCTCGGCTGCGGGCGGCGAGCGCAGCGTCACCATCGTCGGCCTCGACGAGGTCGATCCCGGCAGGGGGCGCGTATCCTGGATCTCGCCGATCGCGAAGGCGCTGCTCAAGGCGCGCGCAGGCGACCGCGTGCTGCTGCGCAGCCCCGCCGGCGCCGAGGACCTCGAAATTCTCGCAGTGCATTACGCCGCCATCGACTAGGAGGCCGCATGAGCATGGCCAGGGAGTTCCGCGAGTTCGCGATCAAGGGCAACGTGGTCGACCTCGCGGTCGGCGTGATCATCGGCGGCGCGTTCGGCAAGATCGTCGCCTCGGTGGTCGAAGACATGGTGATGCCGGTGGTCGGGGTCTTGCTCGGCGGCGTCGATTTCGCGAGCCTCGCCTTCAGCATCGGCTCGGCCACCGTCAAGTACGGCAAGTTCATCCAGACCTGCCTCGACTTCCTGATCATCGCCTGGGCGATCTTCCTCATGGTGAAGCTGATCAACCGGCTCAAGCGCGAGGAGGCGGCGCCGGCGCCCGCCGCGGCGCCGCCGCGGCAGGAGGTGCTGCTGGAGGAGATCCGGGATTTGTTGAGGAAGGGCTGACGCCGCTTCGAGTCGGAATGCTGGCGCTGGCGTGCCTTTGCCATTTCCCCGTTCTCGGCCTTTCCGACCGGATCGACTTGCGATCCGGTCGGAAAAGCCGAGATTGATTTTCGATGGTATGAGTCGCACGGAGAATTGAGCGCCAAGGCAAATGAAAAACCTCACCTTCCGCCGCGCCGTGCCCACCGACGCCGACGCGTTCGCCCGGTTGATGGCCGACGAGGCGGTGTTCGGGGGGCTGCTGCAGCTGCCTTACCCGACGCCCGAGCTCTGGCGCGCGCGCCTCGAGCAGCAGGCGACCGACCAGGATGCGATCCATCTGGTCGCGGTGAGCGATGCCGGGGTGATCGGGAGCGCCGGGGTGTTTCCGCTCGGCAAGCACGTGCGCCGGCGCCATTGTGCCGGCCTCGGCATGTCGGTCAGCACGGCGTGGCAGCGGCGCGGGGTGGGCAGCGAGATGATGCGCCGGCTGCTCGACTGGTCCGACAACTGGGTCGGCTACCTGCGCCTCGAGCTGACCGTCTACACCGACAACGCGCCGGCCATCGGGCTGTATCGCAAGTTCGGCTTCGAGATCGAAGGCACGCACCGCGCTTTCGCGCTGCGCCGGGGCGTGCTGGTGGACGCCCTTGCCATGGCGCGGCTGCACCCGCAGCCGCCGCGATTGCCGACGCCGTGAGCCGCGCGCGGCGCTAGCGGAAGTCGCCCGCCTTCAGCACCGACAGCTTGGCGGGATCGAGGTGCCGGCGCAGCGCGTCGCGCACAGCGTCCGGAGTGAGCGCGGCGATGCGGCTCTCGAAGTCGATGTCCCAGGCAAAGCGGCGCCCGAGGAAGGTGTAGTTCGACAGCCGCCCCGCGAGCGTGCGGTCGCGCGCGCGCGCCAGGCGGCGCGCATCGAGCAGGCTCTTCTTCGCCGCCGCGACTTCGTCTTCACTGAAGCCCGCGGCCAGGGCGCGAGCCAGTTCCTCGGCCATGAGCTGCTCGACGCGCTGCTTGTTTTGCGGCGCGAACGACGCCTCGATGCCGAAACTGGCGTTTTCGTCGAGCGAGCTGGCGCCAAAATGCGTGTAGATGCTGTAGGACAGCCCTTCCTTCTCGCGGATGCGCGCCGGCAGCCGCGCCGTGGAAGTGCCGCCGACGAGGTAGCTGCCGAGCACCAGCGCCGGGAAATCGGGATGGTCGTCGCGCAGCTTGAGATTGACGCCCGCGCGCAGCGCCGCGTTCGCCTTGTCCGGGGTGCGCACCTCCTCGTCGATGCGCGGCTGCTCGAAATAGCGGTTCGCGATGCGCGTGAACGGCCGCGGGCTCTGCCAGTCGCCGAACAGCTCGGCGACGAGCTTCGCCAGCGCCTCGGGATCGAAATCCCCCACCGCGACGAACGTCGCCCCGGTCGCGCCCACCAGTTCGCCGTAGCAGCGGCGCGCCTCGTCGAGCGTGGCCGCGTTCAGCTCCGCGATGCGCTCGACCATGCTTTGCGGCGCGAGCCAGTGGCCGCGCGGATACGGCGCCAGATGGCGCTGCAGGCGCTCGTCCGCGATCGTTTCCGGGTCGCTCTGCTGCGACTCGGCGCTGGTGATGCGGGCGCGCCTGAGCTGCTCGAACTCGTCGGCGGGAAACGCCGGCTCGCGCAGCACTTCGGCCAGCAGGCGCAGCGTCGCCTCGAGACTGTCACGGCGCGCCTCCAGGCTGGCGCCGCCGACACCTGCCTGCACGCTCGCCTTGAGCTTGTCGAAGGCGTCGCGCAGTTCGGTGCGGCTCTTGCGGCGCGTGCCGCGCATCAGCATGCCGCCCGCGAGCGAGCAGGCGGTGGCGCGGTTGGCCTTGCTCGCCTCGTCGCCCCAGTAGAGCGCGAGCACGGCCTGCACCGTGGCGCCGCGCGTCTTCTTCGGCAACAGGGTCAGCCGGATGCCGTTCGGCAGCTCGCGGCGGATCAGGCGCGCTTCGATGTTCTGCGGCGTGGGATCGAAGGCCTCGCCGCGCGCCGGCGCTTCGCGCCCGCTGTAGCCGGCCAGCGCGGCGCCGACGTCGGGCCGCGGCGGGATCTCGGCGCGCTCGGGCTGCGCCGTCGGAATGAACCGGCCGAGCACCCGGTTGGCGGGCCGCAGGAAGCGCTCGGCGACGCGCTGCACGTCCGCGACGCTCGCCTGCTGCAGGCGGTCGCGGTAGAGGAAGAACAGCCGCCAGTCGCCCAGCGCCGCAAATTCCGAGAGCCAGCGGATCAGCGCCTGCAGGTCGGTCTGCGTCTTGTCGATGTCCCCGAGCAGCGCCGTGCGGGCGCGCTCCACCTCCTCGGCGCGGATCGGCTCGCGCGCGATGCCCTCGAGCACCGCGAGCAGCGCATCGCGCGCCGGCTCGAGCGCGGCGGCGTTGCCGAGCGCCGCGCCGAAGTGGACGAACCCCGGGTCGTGCATCGCGCGCTCGCCGCCCCAGACCGTGCTCGCCAGTCCCTTTTGCACCAGCGCGCGGTGCAGGCGCCCGGCGGGCGCAGCGCCCAGCACATGCACCAGCAGCTCGAGCGCCGGATAGTCGGGATCGGCCGCGGCCGGGACGCGGTACAGGGCGGCGACCATCTGCGTGTCGCCCGTGCGCCGCAGCGTGACGCTGCGCTCGCCGTCCTGGGTCGGCTCGACGGTGTAGAGCTCGGGCAGCGCCCGCGCCGGGCGCGCGATGGCGCCGAAATGGCGCGCTACCGCCTCGAGGGCGCGCGCCTCGTCGAAGCGGCCGCCGAGCACGAGCACGGCGTTGTCCGGCTGGTACCAGGTGCGGTAGAAGGCGCGCAGCCGCTCGATCGGCACGCGCTCGATGTCGGCGCGGTTGCCGATGATGGCGTTGCCGTAGTTGTGCCAGGCGTAGGCGAGGCGCTGCATGCGCTCGAAGAGCACGCTGCCGGGGTCGTTCTCGCGCATCTCGAATTCGTTGCGCACCACGGTCATCTCGCTCGCCAGGTCCTGCGGCGAGAAGGTGGCGTTCACCATGCGGTCGGCTTCCAGGCCGAGCGCCCATTCGAGGTTGTCGTCGCTCGCCGGCAGGGTCTCGAAGTAGGTGGTGCGATCGAACGCCGTGGTGGCGTTGTGGCGCGCCCCGCGCCGGTCGAGCTCGAGCGAGATGTTGGGGTGCTTGAGCGAGCTCTTGAACAGCAGGTGCTCGAGCAGGTGCGCCATGCCCTTCTCGCCATAGCCCTCGTGGCGCGAGCCGACGAGGTAGGCGAGGTGCAGCGTGACGGTGTCGGCGCTCGGGTCCGGGACGGTGAGCACGCGCAGCCCGTTGGCCAGCCGGTATTCGGTGACGCCCTCTACGCTGGCCGTCTTTTCGGGCGGCGCCTGGGCGAGCGCGGCCGCAGCGGCAAGCAGCAGGAAGCATGCGCAAACCAGGCGCGGGAAAGCGAAGGTCATGTCAGGCGAGCCCGTCGAAAAAGTGCAGCGCCGCGAGGCCGGCGGCAAGGGTGGCAAAAGTCCTGCGCCAGCGCCAGGCAAGCATGATCGCCACGACCCCCGCCCACCGGCGCTGGTTGTCCGCCGCGAAGTACAGACCGCCGCAACGCAGCGGAAGTTCCGGCGCCCGGATCGCGGTGCATCGGCGAAGGGTACAACGGCGCGGGCCCGCCCGGCCCTTGAAACGCGGCTGTTTCGCCCCCAACCCACAGGGTTGAGCGAAACCCCCGAGGAGATTGCGCATGGCGCAGGCCGCCGCAAGGCAGACGCTCGGCTTCCAGGCCGAGGTGAAGCAGCTGCTGTCCCTGATGATCCACTCGCTGTACAGCAACAAGGAGATCTTCCTGCGCGAGCTGATCTCGAACGCCTCGGACGCCGCCGACAAGCTGCGCTTCGAGGCGCTGGCGCAGCCCGCGCTCTACGAGGACGCACCGGAGCTGCGCATCACGCTGCGCATCGACAAGGCGGCGCGCACCCTCACCGTGGCCGACAACGGCATCGGCATGTCGCGCGACGAGGTGATCGCCAACATCGGCACCATCGCCAAGTCGGGCACCAAGGAGTTCCTGGCCACGCTGTCCGGGGATCAGCAGAAGGACGCGCGCCTCATCGGCCAGTTCGGCGTCGGCTTCTATGCCTCGTTCATCGTCGCCGATCGCGTGACGCTGGTGACGCGCCGCGCCGGGCTGCCGGACGACGAGGGCGTGCGCTGGGAGTCGGACGGCTCCGGCGAGTACACGCTGGAGCCGGCGCCGCGGCGCAGCCGCGGCACCGAGGTGACGCTGCACCTGCGCGAGGGCGAGGACGCGCTGCTCGAGCCCTGGACCGTGAAGGGCATCGTGCGCAAGTACTCCGACCACATCGGGCTGCCGATCGTGCTCGCAGGCGAATCGAGCGTGGACCCGGTGACCAGGGAGTTCATGCCGGGCAAGGAGGAGACCCTCAACCAGGCGAGCGCGCTGTGGGCGCGCCCGAAGAGCGAGATCAGCGAGGCGCAGTACCGCGAGTTCTACAAGCACGTGGCGCACGATTTCGAGGACCCGCTCGCCTGGGCGCATGCGCGCGTCGAGGGGCGGCAGGAGTACACGCAGCTGCTCTACCTGCCGGCGCGCGCGCCGTTCGATCTCTGGGACCGGCACGGCCGGCACGGCGTCAAGCTGTACGTGAAGCGCGTCTTCATCATGGAAGACGCCGAGCACCTGATGCCGGCCTACCTGCGCTTCGTGCGCGGCGTGATCGATGCCGACGGCCTGCCGCTCAACGTCTCGCGCGAGATCCTGCAGCAGAGCCGCGACCTCGAGGCGATCCGCGGCGGCTGCGTCAAGCGCGTGCTGTCGCTGCTGGAGGACCTCGCGGCGAACCAGGCCGAGAAGTACGCCGGCTTCTGGCGCGAGTTCGGTCGCGCCTTCAAGGAAGGCGTGGGCGAAGACAGCGCCAACCGCGAGCGCATCGCCGGGCTGCTGCGCTTCGCCTCGACACACGCCGAGGGCGAGGCGCAGACGGTGTCGCTCGCCGACTATGTCGCGCGCATGAAGCCCGGCCAGGACCGCATCTGGTACGTGACCGCGGAATCGTTCGGCGCGGCGCGTTCCAGCCCGCACCTGGAAGTGTTCCGTCGCAAGGGCGTGGAAGTGCTGCTGCTCGGCGAGCGGGTCGACGAGTGGCTGGTCGCGAGCCTCACCGAGTTCGACGGCAAGCCGCTCGCCTCGGTGGCGCGCGGCGGGCTCGACCTCGGCGAGCTCGCCGACGAGAGCGAGAAGAAGGACGCCGAGGCGAAGCGCAAGGAATTCGGCGAGCTCACCGGGCGGCTCAAGCAGGCGCTCGGCGAGCGCGTCAAGGACGTGCGCGTGACGCAGCGCCTGACCGACTCGCCCGCGTGCCTGGTGGCCGACGAGCGCGACATGAGCGCCAACCTCGCGCGCATCCTGCGCGCGGCGGGACAGCAGGCGCCGGCGTCACAGCCGATCCTCGAGATCAATCCCTCGCACCCGATCGTCGCGCGCCTCAAGGACGAGACGGCGCGCTTCGACGACTGGGCGGCGCTGCTCTACGAGCAGGCGCTGCTGGCGGAGGGCGCGGCGCTCGAGGACCCGGCGGGATTCGTCAGGCGCCTGAACGCGCTGCTGCTCGAATTCCCGGCGCCGGGCTGAATCAGCCGAGCTGCTTCAGCATCGTCTCGGCGTCGGAGACCTCGAACTTGAGCGGCTGCTCGACGTTGAGCTGCTTCACCACGCCGTCGTCGACCAGCATCGAGAAGCGGCGCATGCGCAGGCCCATGCCGCCCACGCTGGAATCGACTTCCAGGCCGAGGGCCTGCGTCCACGTGCAGTTGCCGTCCCCCAGCATACGGATCTTGCCGTCGGCCTTCTGATCGCGGCCCCAGACAGCCATGACGTAGCCGTCGTTCACCGCGACGCACCAGATCTCGTCCACCCGCTTCGCCTTGAACTGGTCGAGGCGCGCGACGTAGCCCGGCAGGTGCTTGCCCGAGCAGGTCGGGGTAAACGCGCCGGGCAGGCCGAAAACGACGATGCGCCGGCCTTTCAGCGCGTCCGCGACCTTCACCTGCGACGGACGCATCGGGCAATGGTTTTCATCGCTGTAGCCCAGGGATTCGAACAGCACGCCGTCTGGCACCGTGTCGCCGATCTGGATCGTCATGGCATTGCCACCTTGGACGGGGAATTGGAACTGCGAATAATAGCGCAGCAGTCTGCGGTCGCGTCGCAACGCGCCTACGTGGTAAAGAAAGACCATGGCATTGAAGCGGCTGAAAGTCCGGACGGGCGAGTTCATCCGGGCAGGGTTGGTGCTCGTCCTGTCCCTGGGCGCGCTCGCGATGCCGCCTGCGGCTCTGGCGCAGCAAGCCGAGACGCCGCGCCGCATCGGGTTTCTCGGCAATTCCACCGCCGTCCTCGAAGCCAATCTGGTCGGTCCGTTTCGCGACGGCCTGCGCGAACTCGGCTACGTCGAGGGGCGCAACCTGTTGATCGAGTACCGCTGGGTCGAGGGCAATTACGACCGCCTGCCGGCGCTCATCGGCGAGCTGCTCGCGAGCAAGGTTGAGGTGATCGTGACCGCCGGCACGCCCGCGACGCTGGCGGTCAAGCAGGCGACCACGTCGACTCCGCTCGTCATGATCGCCGTCGGCGATCCGGTCGGCACGGGCATCGTGCCCTCGCTCAGCCGGCCCGGCGGCAACATCACCGGCTTGACGTCGATTTCGCCGGAACTGGACGGCAAGCGGCTGGAGCTGCTGCGCGAAGTCGTTCCGGGGGTATCGCATGTCGCCGTGCTCTGGAATTCCGCCAGTCCGCTGCAGGTCGTCGGCGAACGGCGCACGCATGCGGCAGCGGCGGCGCTGCATATCAAGCTGCTCTCGCTCGGCGTGCGCAACGAGGACGGGCTCGAAAAGGCGTTTGCCGAGATCCTCCGGCAGCGGCCGGGGGCGCTGCTCGTGCTGGCGGACCGGCTGTTTCTGTACCATCGCGAGCGCATCATGAAGTTTGCCGCCGAGCAGCGCCTTCCCGGCGTGCACGCCTACCGGGAACTGGTCGAAGCGGGCGGCCTGATGTCCTTCGGTCCGAGCTACGAGGGCATGCACCGGCGCGCCGCGTACTTCGTCGACCGGATACTCAAGGGGGAACATCCCGGCGACCTGCCGGTGGAGCGTCCGGCCAGTTTCGAACTGGTCGTCAACCTGCGCGCGGCGAAAGGTCTCGGACTGACGATTCCCCGCTCCCTGCTGCTGCGGGCTACGAAGGTCATCCAGTAGGCTCCGAGTCCAGCGCCGCACGCCGCCCGCGTTCGACGTCGATGCCCGCGAGCAGCGCGAGGCCGGCCACGAAATACGCGCCCACCGCGAGGATTCCCAGCCGGTGATCGCCCGCGAAGATCCAGGTCACGATGCCGTAGGTGAGCGGACCGAAGATCGACGCCGCCTTGACCGCGAGGCCCCACAGGCCGAAGAACTCCGCCAGCCGCGCCGGCGGCGACAGATAGCCGACGATGGCGCGCCCGGCGGCCTGCGCCGAACCCATGCACAGGCCGGCCAGGTTCGCGGCGACCCAGAAAGCCGGCGCATCGTCGGCGGTGTAGGCGAGCAGGATCATCGCGATCCAGCCGGCGAGCACCAGCGCCATGGCGCGCACGTGGCCGATTGCATCCTGCAGGTAGCCGAAACCGAAAGCGCCCGCGGCCGCGGTCACGTTGACCACCAGGATCAGGACCAGCGTCTGCTGGGTGGTGAATTTCATCGCCTCCTGGGCGTAGATCGCGGCGAGCGCGATCACCGCCATGATGCCGGCCTGGTAGAACAGGATGCAGACCAGGAAGCGCCGCAGGTCGCGGAACTGGCGCGCGTGGCGGATGGTGTGCAGCACGCGCGCCCAGGGATTGTCCGTCTTCGGCTGCGGCCTGGCGCGCTCGCGCAGGAAAAGGAATGTCGGCGTGGCGCAGAGCGCGAACACCGCCGCGGTGATCAGCATGCTCACCGGCACGAACTGCGCGCCGCCGTGGCCCTGGCCCTGGGCCCAGGTGATGTAAGCGAGCGAGATGCCAAGCGACACCAATCCCCCAAGGTAGCCGAAGGCCCAGCCCCAGCCCGAGACGCGCCCCATCGCCTGCGAGTCGGCGAGCTCGGGCAGGAACGCCGCGATCAGGTTCTCGCCGGTGGAAAAGAAGAAATTCGACAGCACCACCAGGACGATCGCCAGCGCCACCGCGCCGGGGGCGGCGAAGTACAGCCCCGCGGTGAACAGCACGCAGCCTGCGGTGGCGCCGAGCAGCAGGCGTTTCTTGGCGGCGTGCGCGTCCGCCCAGGCGCCGACCAGCGGCGCGGTGAGCAGCACCGCGAGATACGACACCGACAGCGCCGCGGTCCAGGCAAACGTCGCCCACGGCGCCTGGCCCGCGACCGCGGCGACGAAATACGCATTGAACACCGCGGTGATCACCACGGTGGTGTAGCCCGAGTTGGCGAAGTCGTACATGCTCCAGGCCCAGACCTCGCGCAGCGTGACGGCTGCGGCGAGGGCGGGGCGGCGGCTGCGGGCCATGCGCGATAGTATGGGGTATAGTCCGCACGCCATGCCACACGCGGCAAAAACGCCCGCCCGCGAGGGACGCCTGAACCTCGCCGAGGTGCTCGACTGGCTGGTCGAGGACCGCATGCTCGCCGCCGAAGACGCCGACAAGCTGAAGAAGGAGCGCCGCTATTACCGCGGCGCGAGCCACCCGCTGGTGGTGGTCGCCGACCAGCAGTGGAAGAGCGCGCTGCCGCCGCACCGCCCGCTCGCGCTCGAGCCGCTGACCGAATGGCTGGCGCAGCGCTGCGGACTGGAATACCGCCACATCGATCCGCTGAAGGTCGATTTCTCCGCCGTCACCGAAGTGATGTCCTCGGCCTACGCGACGCGCTTTCGCATCCTGCCGGTGGGTGTCACGGCGCGCGAGGCGGTGATCGCCACCGCGGAGCCCTGGGACCGCGACTGGGAGCAGGAGCTCGCCAGGATCCTGAAGCTCGAGATCCGGCGCGTGATCGCCAACCCGGCCGACATCGCGCGCTACCAGGTCGAGTTCTACAACCTGGCGAAATCGGTCAAGGGCGCGACGCGCAGCGCCGGCGCCGCCGCGGGGCTGTCGAATTTCGAGCAGCTGGTCGAGCTGGGCGCGAGCAACAAGCAGCTCGACGCCAACGATGCGCATATCGTGCGCGTGGTCGACTGGCTGTGGAGCTACGCCTTCGAGCAGCGCGCCAGCGACATCCACATCGAGCCGCGGCGCGACCTCGGCATCGTGCGCTTTCGCATCGATGGCGTGCTGCACCAGGTCTACCAGATCCCGGCGCCGGTGCTCGCGGCGATGACCAGCCGCATCAAGATTCTCGGCCGCATGGACGTGGTGGAGAAGCGCCGGCCGCAGGACGGGCGCATCAAGACCCGCACGCTCGACGGCCAGGAAGTGGAGCTGCGGCTGTCGACGCTGCCGACCGCTTTCGGCGAGAAGCTGGTGATGCGCATTTTCGATCCCGAGGTGCTGGTGCGCGATTTCCGCGAGCTCGGCTTCTCCGACGACGACCACCAGCGCTGGCGGGACATGACCGGACGGCCCAACGGCATCGTGCTGGTGACCGGCCCGACCGGCTCGGGCAAGACCACCACGCTGTACTCGACGCTGAAGAGCCTCGCCACGCCCGAAGTGAACGTCTGCACCATCGAGGACCCGATCGAGATGGTGGAGCCGGCATTCAACCAGATGCAGGTGCAGCCCGCGATCGAGCTGGGCTTCGCCGACGGCGTGCGCGCGCTGCTGCGCCAGGACCCGGACATCATCATGGTGGGCGAAATCCGCGATCTGCAAACCGCCGAGATGGCGGTGCAGGCGGCGCTCACCGGCCACCTGGTGCTCTCGACGCTGCACACCAACGACGCGCCGAGCGCGGTGACGCGGCTGCTCGAGCTCGGCGTGCCGCCGTACCTGCTGAACGCCACCGTCAACGGCGTCATGGCGCAGCGCCTGGTGAGGACGCTGTGCCCGCACTGCAAGCAGAGGATCGAGCTGCATCGCGCCGAGGAGATCGCGGCGTGGGAGGCGCTGGTCGCGCCGTGGAAGACCAACCGGCCGGCCGCGATCTGCAAGCCGGTCGGCTGCCTCGATTGCCGCATGACCGGGTTCCTCGGCCGCGTCGGCATCTACGAGACGCTCGTCTACACCTCCGGCGTCAAGGCGGTGATCGCGGACGGCGCCGACCTCGCGCGGCTGCGCGAGGAGGCGATCCGCGAAGGCATGAAGCCGTTGCGCATCAGCGGCGCGCTGAAAGTCGCCGCCGGCGTGACGACGATCGAGGAAGTGCTGAAGACCGCGCCGCCGGTGAGCGAGCCGGGCAAGGCGCGCTGAGGCCCGGGTCGCGGCCGCGGCCATCCGCAACGTTCAGGGCAGGAGTCCGGCGCCTCTCAGGACTTCGACGCACTCGGCGAGTTCGACCGCATCGGGTTCGGCGAGCGGCGGACGCAGGCCATGCGTTTCCAGGCCGAGCAGGCCGGCGAGTCGCTTGAAGAGCGCGACGTGATGGAAGCCTTGCGCGAAGTACCGCGTCTGCAGCCGCTGCGCGAGGGCTGAGATGCGGCGCTGGAAGCTCTCGGCTTCGTTCCAGTCGCCGCGCAGCGCGGCGTCCATGAAACGCCCGCAAACCGGATGCTCCGCGTTCTGCACCAGCAACGGACGCGACGAGCCGAGCGTGAAGTCGCTGGCGCGCTCTGCAAACAGGCGGCGGGCGCGCAGAAACGTCTCCTCCAGCGAAGTCGTGACGCAGATCCGATCGCCCACGCGCCGCATCATTTCGTCGAAGCGCGCCGGGTCGTTTACGGTGACCTGCACGCCGCACAGATGCTCGATCCCCAGCAGCCCCTCGACTTGCGCCGCATCCAGGAGAAAGCCCAGCTCGGACAGCGTCGTGCTGTAGGCGAAGATCCCGATGTCGATGCGCTCGGCTACCGATTCGTAGTAGGCGCGCACGCCGGCCGGCGTGCGCGGGCCGTAGTAGGGAGGCCAGAGCATGACCGCAGCCGCGCCCGCAGCCTCCGCATGCCTGGCGAGGTCTACCGCGTTGCGCGCCGCTGGATCCGATATGCCGACCACCACGGGGGCCTCCCCGGCCACTTCCTCCAGGATCGCGTCGGTGACGCGTTTGCGCTCTGCGAGGGTGAGCGTCCAGAACTCCTGGTGGATCGAGTGCAGCGACAGGCCGCCGACGCCGGGCTTGGCCAGCGTGGCGCGGACGTTGCGGCGCAGCGCCGGTTCGTCGATTTCGCCATCGCGGTGAAAAGGCGTATAGCAGGCCACGAAATAGCGGCGCAGGTTGGCACGCACCCACTGGCGCGCCGCCGATCGTTTGCGGGGCGACATGCACGCCGATTCTACGGCCTGCCGGAGCGGCATTTCGCCGAGCGATCTGCAGCGCTCGAATCGCGGTCGGCCGTGCGAGAATCCGCGGCATCGCATACCTGCAGTGCTCAAGGAGGCGCGCCATGAGGGGATTGCTTTCGCACGTCATCGCCGTCGCGCTGGCTGCCCTCTGCGGCGCCGCCGCGGCGCAAACCTTTCCCGCGAAGCCGGTGCGCGTCATCGTGCCGTACGCGCCGGGCGGCGGCACGGACAACCTGGTGCGCGTCATCGCGCCGAGCGTGGGCGCAAACCTCGGCCAGCAGCTGGTGATCGAGAACCGCCCCGGCGGCGGCTCGATCATCGGCACGGAGATCGTCGCCAAGGCCGGGGCCGACGGCTACACCGTGCTCGCCACGGATCTCGCCCTGGTGGTGAACCCCGGGCTGTTCAAGTCCAAGATGCCGTTCGACACCGTGAAGAGTCTCACGGGCATCACGATGCTGGCCTCGGCGCCGGTGCTGCTCGTGACCCACCCATCCGTCGCGGCGAACAACCTCAAGGAATTGCTCTCCCTGGCGCGCGCAAGACCGGGCTATCTCAACTATGCGTCGGGCGGATACGGGGCATCGACCCATCTCGCCGGCGAGCTGATGAAGCAGGCGGCGAAGGTGTTCATCGTGCACATTCCGTACAAGGGGACGGGCCCCGCCATGGCCGATCTGCTGGCCGGCCAGGTCCACATGCAGTTCGCCGGCATCAGCAGCGCGCGTTCCCACGTCGAGGCGGGGCGCCTGCGCGCCATCGCGGTCACCGGCAAGCGGCGCAACCCGGCGATGCCGAGCGTGCCGACATTCGACGAAAGCGCTCTGCCGGGCATCGATGCGGATACCTACTGGGGCCTCTACGCGCCGGTCGGTGTGCCGGCGCCGGTGATCGCTGTGCTCAACAAGGCTTTCGTCGCGGCGCTGAGGAGCCCGGCGCATGCCGGGAGGCTTACGGCGCTCGGTTTCGAGGTCGTGGGCAACGCGCCGCAGGAGCATACGCAACAGTTCCAATCCATGATCGCGCGCTGGACCGAGGTCATCGACAAGGGAAAGATCACGACGGAATGAAAGCGCGCGTCGTCGCCGCGGCGCATGCGCCGCAGCGGCGAAGCCACGGAGCACCGAGATGCGATTGCCAGTCGCCGATGAAACGAGAATTCCCGGGCTTGCCGAGGTCTATGCCGAGATCCGGGCGAGCCGGGGCTTCGTATCCAATGCGATGCGGGGCCTCGGTCACGCGCCCGAAGGATTGCGCCGCTACGCCGCGGTCGGGCGTTACGTCAAGTACGAGACCGACCTGCCCGAACGGTTGCGGGAGCTGTCGATCCTCTGCGCCGCGCGCGGCGTGGCGTACGCATGGACCCACCATGCGGCGCTCGCGGTGCAGGCGGGGATCCCGCAATCGGCGGTGGAGGACATCGGCGCGGGTCGCGTCCCGGCGGCGCTGCCCGAGGCCGAGCGCGCCATCGCCGGCTTCGTCGCGGAGATGCTCGGCGCGGGCGTGAGCGGCGCGTCCTTCGCCGCGCTGGCGCAGCATTTCACGCCGCGCCAGATGACCGACATCGCCATGTCCGCGGCGTACTACCGCGCCTTCGGCGCCATGGCTGCCGCGTTCGGCGTGCAGATCGAGTCGCCGCAGGTCCTGCAGGTCGAGCGCGACTGGCAGAAGGGGCGGGCATAGCGCCCGGGGCGGGCGCCGGGCGGATGACTCGACCGCGGAGCGCAGCGTGAAGCGAATGCAAGGACGCCACGCGTTCATCGCCGGCGGCGCCGCCGGCATCGGTCGCGCTACGGCGCTGGCCTACGCGCGAGAGGGCGCGAAGGTGGTCGTCGCGGACATCGATGCCTCACAGGGGCAGGCTGCGGCCGAAGCCGTCATGGCGCAGGGCGGCGAGGCCATCTTCGTACGCACGGACGTGACGCAAGAGCAAAGCGTGGGCGCCGCAGTCGAGGCCGCCATGGCGCGCTTTGGTCGGCTCGACACGCTATTCAATTCGGCGGGCGGGTCCCTGCCGATCGATGCGCCGATCACCGAGGTCGACATGGCGGTCTGGGACCGCACCATGGTGCTCGACCTCAAGGGTACGATGCACGTGTGCAGACACGTCATCCCGAAGCTCATCGCCGCGGGAGGCGGCACCGTCGTCAACATGTCCTCGGGCGCCGCGCTGCGCGGATCGAACCCCGCGCATATCTATACCGCGGCGAAGGGTGCCATCGTTTCGCTGACGCGGACGCTGGCGGGGACGTACGCGCTTGCCAACGTGCGCGTAAACTGCATCTGCTCCGGGCGCATCGGCACCGAGCGCGTGCGGCGTACCTACGGCATGCCGGGGGAGCCCGGCGCGGCGCCGGACCGGCAGAACGTGGCCGAGCAGGTGAAGACCTATCCGTTCTGGGTCGGCGAACCGGAGGACATCGCCGCGATCGCGCTGTTTCTCGCCTCGCACGAATCGCGCATGATCACGGGCGCGGCGATTGCCGCCGACGGCGGGCGCTCGGCGTACTGAGAGGAACCCACACCATGGCCACCCTGATCGTCACCATCGGCTTCGACTTCGACGCCATGTCCGGTTTCATCGCCCGCGGCATGACCAGCCCCACGCCCATTTCGCGCGGCGAGTTCGGCGCCGTTGCCGTGCCCCGCATCCTCGAGCTGCTCGCCAAGTACCGGGTCACCGCCAGCTGGTTCATCCCGGGCCACACTCTGGAGACTTATCCGTCGCCGAGCCGGAGCATCGCGGACGCAGGCCACGAGATCGGCCACCACGGCTGGACGCACGTGCCGCCGAACGACCTGACGCGCGAGAAGGAGGAGGAGGGTCTGGTGCGTGCGAACGAGCTGATCCGCAGGCTGACCGGCCGGCCCGCGCGCGGCTACCGTTCGCCGTCCTGGGACCTGTCGCCGCATTCGGTGGAGCTGATGCTGAAGCACGGCTTCCTCTACGACAGCAGCATGATGGGCAACGACTACCTTCCGTACCGCGTGCGCCAGGGCGACGTCATCGAGCTGGAGCGGCCGGCCGCGTTCGGGCGCACGACGCAGCTGATCGAGATGCCCGTGAGCTGGACGCTCGACGACTACCCGCATTTCGAGTTCGTGCGCACCAAGCAGTGGATCCTGTCCGGGCTGATGAACGCGAACCTGGTGCTGGAGAACTGGATCAACGACTTCCTGTACATGAAGGAGCACTTCGAGTGGGGCGTGCTCAACTACACCTTCCACCCTTACGTGATCGGCCGCGGTCACCGCATGCTGGTCCTGGAGAAGCTCCTGCGCACGCTCAGCGAGCACGGCGCGCAGTTCATGACGATGGAACAGGCGGCGCGCGCATACGACAGCAAGTTCCCCTTCACCGACTGACGAGGACCCGAGCATGCCCTTCTTTGCAGCCCGCGATGGCCTGAACATCGCCTTCGCGCTCGACGATTTCACCGACCCCTGGACGCGGCCCGACACGCTGCTGATGCTGCACGCGGCGATGGGCAATGCGAAGCGCTGGTTCCGCTGGGTGCCGCGCCTGTCGCGGCAGTTCCGCGTCGTGCGCATGGAGCTGCGGGGTCACGGCGAGAGCGGCATGCCTGCGGCCGGCGCGCAGTTTTCGCTGCAGCACCTCGTCGACGACGCCATCGAACTCCTCGACCGGGTCGGCGCGCGCGAAGCGCACGTCGTCGGCAATTCCGCGGGCGGCTACGTGTCGCAGAAGCTGGCGATCCAGCAGCCCGGGCGGGTGAAGACGCTCTCGCTCTTCGGCTCGACGCCGGGCCTGAAGCAGAGTCATGCGCTCACCTGGCTCCCCCTGGTGAGGGAGCGGGGCCTGCGCAAGTTCCTGGCCGACACGATTCACGAGCGCTTCGACTCGAGCGCCGATCCGAAGCTGGTCGAGTGGTTCCTCGACCAGGCCGGTTCCAACGACCCGGCTTTCGTCGAGCGCTTCATCAGCCACATGTGCACGCACGACTTCATGGACGAAATCGACCGCATCCGCTGCCCGACCCTGATCGTGGCTGCGGGCCGGGAGCCGATCGGCAACGCGGGCGCCTACGGCGAGATGCAGAAGCGCATCCGGGGCTCGGCATTGAAGCTCTACGACACCACGGGCCACAACATCTGCGACGGATATCCCGAGCGTTGCCTGGACGACCTGCTCGAGTTCCTGAAAAAGCACGGCTATCCGCGCACGGCCTGAGCTGGGGCGCGGGTGATCGCGTTGCGACAACGACCTGTTCAACGAGGAGGACCGAAATGGAGCGCATAGACGGCAGCAAGCGAATCGAAGTGCATGCAGCGCGCGGCGCGGCGCGACTCAACCGGCGCGGGGCGCTGCTGGCGCTCGCGTCGTGCGGGCTGGCCATCGCGATGGGCGGTGCGCAGGCGGCGGAGTGGCCCGACCGACCGGTGAAGGTCCTGGTCGGCTATCCGGCAGGCGGTGCGAACGACCTCGTGGCCCGGGCGGTCACGGCGCGCCTCAGCGAATCGCTGAAGCAGACCTTCTTCGTCGAGAACCGCACCGGCGCCGCGGGCACGATCGCGGCGGACGCGGCGGCGAAAGCGCCGCCCGACGGCTACACGCTCTACATGATCTCAAGCGCGCAGGTGCTTGCGCCGAGCGTGCGCAAGGACGTTTCGTTCGACCCCGTCAAGGACTATCGGCCGATTTACCTGTGCGCGTCGGCACCCTACTTCCTCGTCGTGCACAAGGACGTGCCGGCGAGGAGCGTCGCCGACATCGTGGCGATGGCCAAGGCGCGTCCGAACAAGCTCAATTACGCGTCCTCCGGCGTCGGCGCCGGACCGCACCTCACGTCGAGCCTGTTCATGACGATGGCCGGGATCGAGATGAATCACGTGCCTTATCGCGGCGACGCCGATGCCCTGGTCGACCTGACCGCGGGGCGCGTCGAGGCTTCGTTCATCTCCGTGGCGGCAAGCAATCCCCATGTCCAGTCCGGCGCCCTGCGCGCGCTCGCCGTCTCGAGCGCGGAGCGCGTGCCGCTCGCGCCAGGCGTGCCGACCGTGGCGGAAAGCGGATATCCGGGATTCGACATGGGCGCCTGGTGGGGGCTCGTAGGGCCGGCCAGGTTGCCGGACGACATCGTGCGCAAGGCGGCCGCCGCCGTGAGGCCGATTCTTGAGTCGCCCGCGTTCGCCGCCCAGTTTGCCGCCCAGGGCATCGCGCCCGGCAAGTCCGGCCCCGAGGAATTCGGCAAGCGCATTGCCGGCGATTTCGTGCGTTTCGCCGATATCGTCAAGCGCGCCGGAATCAAGCCGCAGTGAATCCCGCCGGCCGCGGCCCCGTCGTCTTCCTCGGCGGCGGGGCGGTGGGCAGCTACGTGGGCGGGCTGCTGGCGGCAGCGGACGTCGAAGTGGTGCTCATCGACGGCTGGCCCGAGCACGTCGAGGCGCTTCGCGGCCGGGGCCTGAAGCTGCAGGCCCCGGAAGGCGAGACGCTGGCGCGCGTCGAAGCTTGGCACCTCATGGAGGCACATCGCCTGCGGCGTCTTGCGCCCGCAGCCGCCTTTCTCACCACCAAGCTCTACGACACGGACTGGTGCGCATGCCTGCTCGCCACCTGGTTGCCCGCGGACGTGCCAGTCGTCACCATGCAGAACGCGCTGGTCGAGGAGAACGTCGCGCGCGCGGTGGGCTGGGGCAGGACCCTCGGCGCGGTCGCGGGCGGCCTCGACGTGGCGCTGACCGGTCCGGGCACGGTGTGCAGGTCGAGGCATCGGGGCGCCGGCACGGCACCCGTTTTCAAGCTGGGCGAACTGCACGGGCGCGTCACGCCGCGCGCCGAACGCCTCGCGGCGCTGCTCGATCGCGTGGACCGGGCGGTCGTGACGACCGATCTCTGGCGCGAGCGCTGGGCGAAACTCTGCGCCAACACGATGACGACCGGGCTGTCGGGGCTCAGCGGTCTTTCCCTGCGCGCGGTCTACACGCGGCCGCAGACGCAGGCGATCGCCTTGCAGCTCGGTGCCGAGGCGCTGGCGGTCGGCGCGGCACTGGGTTTCCGGCCGTCGCTCTTCGCTCTCGCAGAAGACGTGTGGCAGTCCGCAGCGCGAGGCGAAGCGGCGGCGCTTGCGCAGGCGAGGGCTGCAATGCAGGCGCAGGCCGCCGCCATGACCGAGGGCGGCCAGTCGGGAACGCTGCAGGATCTGCTCAAGCAGCGGCCGAGCGAGGTCGAGTTTTTCAACGGCTTCATCGCGCGCGAGGGCGAACGCGTCGGCCGGCCGGCGCCGACGCATGCGGCCGTGGCGGCGATGATCCGCGACGTCGAGCGCGGCAGGCGGACGATCGGCGAGGACACCCTGCGCGAGCTTGCCGCGCCCGCCTCGCGCGACGAGTAACGCGGCGCCTACGGCGCGCGCGGCTGGAACCCCGGCACGCCGAACTGCCACAGCAGGAAGGCGTACATGTCGACCCACTCGTTCTGGCGCTGCTCCTTGGTGCTGCCGACGCCGTGCCCGGCGTCGAAATCGAGCCGCAGCAGCACCGGCCGGCCGCTGGTGGTGGCGGCCTGCAGGCGCGCCGCCATCTTGAGCGATTCCCAGACGTCGACGCGCGGGTCGTTGACGCCGTGCGGCAGCAGCACCGCGGGATACGCGGTGCCGGCGCGCACCGCGTCGTAGCTGCTCATCGCCAGCAGGGCGCGGAACTCGTCCTCCTTCTTCACGCTGCCGAACTCGGGCACGTTCGGCACGCCGTTCGGCGTCGTCTCCATGCGCAGCGTGTCGAACACGCCGACCGACGGAATTCCGGCCGCGAATAGCTCGGGCCGCTCGGTGATGGCGCGGCCGACCAAGATGCCGCCCGCGCTGCCGCCGAAGATGCCGAGACGCTCGCGCGCGGTGTAGCCCTGCGCGATCAGCCACTCGGCGCAGGCGATCGCGTCTTTCCAGGTGTTGGGCTTGGTCGCCTTGCGCCCGGCGTCATGCCATTCGCGCCCGTAGGCGCCGCCGCCGCGCACGTGCGCCACCGCCCAGATGCCGCCCTGGTCGTACCAGGCGCGCAGGCGCGGCACGAAGAACGGATCGTCCGGAATGCCGTAGGCGCCGTAGCCGTAG
>SCUF01000322.1 GCA_004298325.1 Betaproteobacteria bacterium
AGAACGAGTAGCGGTAGCCGAGCGACCAGAGCACCGCGCAACGGATGTTCTCGTACACCGACAGGCGGTGGAAGATGTTGGTGACCTGGAAGCTGCGCGACAGGCCCTTGCGATTGATCTCGTAGGGCTTCAGTCCGGTGATGTCTTCGCCGTTGAGCAGGATCCCGCCCGCGCTCAGCGGATAGCGCCCGGATATCAGGTTGTAGAGCGTCGACTTGCCGGCGCCGTTCGGGCCGATGATGGCGTGGCGCTCGCCGGCCGGGATCGCCAGCGACACGCCGTTGATGATCTTCGTCGTGCCGAAGCTCTTGTGCACCTCCCGCAGCTCGAGCGCCGCGTTCATGCGGTCCCCGACTGCAGGGACTGCTGCACGCTGTCCCAGCGCGCGCTCACGAACCGCGCGGCCTGGCGCAGGGCGGCGAGGCCGGCGGCGAGCACGGCGCCGAATGCGATCCAGGGCGGCGTGGTGCGCGCGTCGAACGACAGCTCGAGCACCGTCAGCACGGTGCTCGCGCCCTGCTCGGAGAGCCGGTACACCATTTCGACCATGCCGATCAGCCCCGCGAGCGCGACCAGCGCCGCGCCGGCGGCGAGCGCGTAGGGCAGCAGCAGCTCGCCGAAGCGCCGGGCCCGGATCACCGGAATCTGCAACAGGATGAGCGAGGCGATGCCGCCGGGCGCGTAAAGCACCATGAGGAGAAAGAACAGGCCGAGGTACAACAGCCACGCCTTGGTGAAGCCCGAGAGCGCAACCACGAAGAAGATGAACACCACGGCGCCCACGATCGGGCCGAAGAAGAACGGCACGCCGCCGATGTAGGTGGCGAGCAGCACGCCGCCGGAGCGGATCGCGGAAACGTTCTCGGCCGACACGATCTCGAAATTGATGCACGACAGCGCCCCCGAGACGCCGGCGAAAAACGCCGACAGCGCCAGCTGCAGGAAGCGCACGTGCTGCGTGTTGTAGCCGACGAATTCGGCGCGCTCGGGGTTGTCGCGCACCGCGTTCGCCATGCGCCCGAGCGGCGTCTGCGTAAGCGCGAACATCGCCGCCATGCAGATGAAACACCAGAACGCCACCAGGTAATAGACCTGGATCGCGGGGCCGAAGCTGATGCCGAGGAACGGCTGCCCGACGACGCGGTTGGTCGAGATGCCGGCCTCGCCGCCGAAGAACCCGGGGAACATCAGCGAGCAGGCGAACACCATCTCACCGACGCCGAGCGAGATGAGCGCGAAGGTGGTGCCGGCGCGGCGCGTCGTGACGTACCCGAACAGGATGCCGAAGGCGAGACCCGCCAGCCCTCCGACCACGGGCAGCAAGGGCAGGGGCAGGGGAAACGCGCCCTGGCCGGCGAGGTTGAGCGCGTGCACCGACAGGTAGGCGCCCAGCCCGGAGTAGACCGCGTGGCCGAAGGACAGCATGCCGCCCTGGCCGAGCAGCATGTTGTAGCTGAGCGCGAAGATGATCATCGTGCCCATCTGCGTCATCAGGGTGAGTGCAAAGGAGGCACTGAAGAGCTGCGGCGCGGCGAGGAACACGAGCGCCGTCCCGCTCCACAGCACCCAGCGACCGAGGTTGAGCGGCTGATACTTCATCCTTCGCGCGTTCCCATCAGGCCCTTGGGCCGGAAGATCAGCAGCAGCACCATCAGCAGGTACGGCAGCACCGGCGCCGCCTGCGCGATCGAAATGCCGCCGAACGCCCAGTCGAGCGACACGGCAAAGGTCTGGATGCAGCCGATCAGGAGCGAAGCGACGAAGGCGCCGGCGAGCGAACCCATGCCGCCGACTACCACGATGACGAAGATGATCGGCCCCACTGCGGCCGCCATGCCCGGTTCGGTGACAAAGGCGTTGCCGCCGATCACGCCGGCGAGGCCGGCGAGCGCCGCACCGCCGCCGAACACCAGCATGAAGACGCGCGGCACGTTGTGGCCGAGCGCCTCCACCGTCTGCGGGTGCGTCAGCGCCGCCTGGATGACGAGGCCGATGCGGGTGCGCGTCAGCGCGAGCCAGATGGAAACGAGCATGGTCACCGACACCAGCATCATGAAGCCGCGATAGATCGGGTATTGCGACCCCATGATGTGGAACAGCGGCCCGTCGAGCTCCGCCGGCACGCGATACTCGACGGCGAGGCGTCCCCAGATCAGGTGCACGGCCTCCTCGATCAGGTAGGCCAGCCCGAAAGTGAACAGCAGCTCGGCGACGTGTCCGTACTTGTGGACCGTGCGCAGGCCCCAGCGCTCGACCAGCATGCCGAGGGCGCCGACCAGCAGCGGCGCGAAGACCAGCCCCGGCCAGAAGCCGATCTGGGCGCTGACCTGGTACGCGAAGTAGGCCCCCAGCATGTAGAAGCTGGCATGCGCGAAATTCAGCACGCCCATGAGGGAGAAGACGAGCGTGAGGCCCGACGAAAGCATGAACAGCAGCAGCCCGTAGCTGATGCCGTTCAGGGTCTGGACGAGGACGAACTCCATTTCAGAAAACAAAACGGGGAGCACCGCTCCCCGTTGTCAGGTGCCGCGCCGATCAGGGGCGCTTCATCTGGCAGGAGGTCGGCTGCGCGGACGTGAACGCCTCCAGCCGCGCGTCGGTCACCGGCGCCAGGCCGCTGCCTTCCATGTCGATTCTGGCCTCCTTCGGCCCGCCCCTGGCGGCGGTCTTGTGCAGCGTGAAAACGTACAGCGGCTGGATCAGCTGATGGTCGGACTTGCGCATCTCGACTTCGCCCAGATCGGCGGCGTGGCGCATGCCTTCCAGCGCCAGCGCGATCGCCTTCGGCTCGGCGGACTTGGCCTGGTTGATCGCCTTGGCGAGCATTTCCCACATGATCTTGCCGCGCAGGAAGTAGAAGTCGGGATTGCCCTTGGGCGCCTGCTTGCGGTAGTCGGCATCCCATTTCGCAGCCTTGTTGTTGGCGACGTTGGAATGGTACTCGGCAATGATCTTGACCTTGCCCGCGGCCGCTTCGCCCATCGCGGTGGGCGTGCCCAGCCCGCCGGCATAATAGGTGTACCAGTCGACGTTGAGTCCCGCGTCCTTGCCGGCCTTCACCAGCAGCGACATGTCCTGGCCCCAGTTGCCGGTGATCACGGTGTCGGCGCCGGCAGCCTTGATCTTCGCCACGTAGGGCGCGAAGTCGGTCACCTTGCCGAGCGGGTGCAGGTCATCGCCGACGATCTGGACATCGGGGCGCTTGCGCGCCAGGTAGTCGCGCGCCGCCTTCTTGACGGCGTGGCCGAAGGAGTAATCCTGATTGATGAGGTAAACCTTCTTGATGTTCTTCTGGCCGGCCATGTAGGTAGTGAGCGACTCCATCTTCATGTCGGCGTTGGCGTCGAACCTGAAGTGCCAGAACGAGCACTTGTCGTTGGTGAACGCGGGGTCGACCGCGGCGTAGTTCAGGAACAGGATTTCCTTGCCGGGGTTTCTCTCGTTGTGCCGGTTCACGGCCTCGATGAGCGCGCCCGCGACGTTGGAGCCGTTGCCCTGGGTAATGATGCGGATGCCCTGGTCGGTGATGCGCTTGAGCTGGTTGAGCGCCTCCTGGGGGCTGACCTTGCTGTCGAAGCCGAGCACCTCCAGCTTGCGTCCGCCCAGCACGCCGCCGCGCTTGTTGATCTGATCCACGGCGAAACGGAACTCCGCGAGCCCCTGTTCCCCGGTCTGCGCGAATGCGCCCGAGAGCGGGTCGATGTACGCGACCCTGATGTTCTGGGCCTGCGCGCCAAACGAGAGCAGGGCGGCTGCGGCACCCCAAGCGATGCGGCGAACGACGGCGTGGTTCATGGCGGTTCCTCCGGGATTGCAGCTCGGGTGTGGCTGCAGGGTCGCAGGCATGGTATTGAAGCCGCCCCTACGGGTCAAGCGCGCTTGACCGGCCCTTTCGCAACGGATAATTTCAGCCGAATTCCCGGAGGAACCCCCCATGCATGGTCTGATGATGGACGCGCCGCTGCTCATTTCCGATCTGATCCGGTTCGCCGACCGCCACCATGGCGAGACCGAGATCGTCTCGAAGACGGTCGAAGGCGCCGGTCCGGACGGCCAGGGTGCCGTGCACCGCTACACCTACCGCGACGCCCACCGCCGCGCGCGGCAGCTCGCCAAGGTGCTGCAGGCGCTCGGCGTGAAGAGTCCGGACCGGGTCGGCACGCTCGCCTGGAACGGCTACCGCCACTACGAGCTGTACTACGCCATCTCGGGCATCGGCGCCGTCATCAACACCATCAACCCGCGCCTCTTTCCCGAGCAGATCGTCTACATCTCGAACCACGCCGAGAACACGGCATTGTTCTTCGATCTCAGCTTCCTGCCCCTGGTCGAGAAGCTGGCGCCGCAGCTGAAAACGGTGCAGCACTACGTGCTGATGAGCGATCGCGGCCACATGCCGGCGAACAGCGCGATCCCGGACCTGCAGTGCTACGAGGACCTGATGGCGCGACAGGACGAGCGCTTCGAGTGGCCCCAGTTCGATGAGCGCACGGCCTGCGGCCTGTGCTACACCTCGGGCACCACCGGCAACCCGAAGGGCACGCTCTACAGCCACCGCTCGACGATCATCCATGCCTACGGCGCGGCGCTGCCCGATGCGATCAACCTCTCGGCGCGCGACGTGGTGCTGCCGGTGGTGCCGATGTTTCATGCCAATGCCTGGAGCCTGCCCTACGGCTGCACCATG
>SCUF01000323.1 GCA_004298325.1 Betaproteobacteria bacterium
CGTCAATCTCGGGGAGGTCTGGTACATCCTGGCACGCGAGGCCTCCGAGGCGCAGGCCGATCAGGCAGTCGCCGACCTGAAGCAGCTTGGCATCGCGATGGTGGACGCCGACTGGCGGCTCGCGCGCGGCGCGGGTCGCTTCAAGGCGAGGCGTCGCATGTCGTATGCAGACTGCTTCGCTGCGGCGCTGGCGCAGGAACGCAAGGCGGAGCTGGTCACCGGGGACCGCGAGTTCCGGCAGGTCGAGCGCGAGATCGCGATCCGTTGGGTCTGAGCGTTGCGGTCCCGGTCAGATCGCAGCGCCCTTGCGCTGGAGCGCGGCGCCCGTAATGCCGCGCGAAAAGAACACGAGAAATGCGTGTCCCAGCTTGCCGAACGGCAGCCAGAGGAACATCAGCTCCACGCTGAGCAGGTGGATCGCCACCGGCAGCGGATAGAGCGGCGCAGCAGACTCAAGCGCGGGCGACTGGTTCACCGCAGCCATTCCAGTCAATAGCGGCAGGAAGGTGACCAGCCAGCTGAAGTAATCGTCGAAGCCGGACAGCAGCCGCCGTACCGGATCGCTCAGGCGCTCGAGCAGCGCGATCAGCAGGCCGACCACGGTGGGGCCAACGGCGACGTACATCAACCAGCCCGGCAGCGCCGGCCATGCAATTCCCGTCAGGCGCTCCACAAACCGGATGTGCGGCAGATAGCCGAACACGATGAACGCGAGCCCGATGTGATACAGATAGGCGTTGAAGCTGCCGAGGTTGCGGCTGTTGCGGAAGTCCTTGCGGATCAGCATGCGCGCGAAGATGCCGCGCAGCGCTCCCGCCGCCAGATGCGTGCTGCGCGGCTCCGATAAATCCACCCGCGCGCCGAGCCGCCAGATCGCGAAGACGCGCCAGAGACTGCCCGCAATCAGCACGCCAAGCGAAAACCACAGCGCCGGCCCGCGCGCGAATTCGAGCAGACCGACCGACGTCACGACTTCGCCGCCTCCGGCTCGAGATATTGCGCCACGAGCTCGGTGAGCCCCAGCACCGGCAGCGTCATGCCGCGCTCGTCGATCGCCTCTTCCAGCACATTGCGGCAGTTGGCGCAGGCGGTCACCAGCGCCTCCGCGCCCGCTTGCTCGACCTGGCGCTTCTTCAGTTCGAACGCAGCGAAGCGCAGCCGCTCGGCGCGGTGGATCGCGCTCACGCCGCCGCCCCCGCCGCAGCAGAAGTTGGCCGCGCCCTGCGCCGGCGTCCGGACGGTGTTTTCGCTCACGGCGTCCATCAGCCGGCCCGGCTCCTCGGTCAGCCCGCCACGGCGCACGAGCTGGCAGGGATCGTGGAACGCCAGCCGCCGCGCATCCTTGCCCCGCAGGCGCAGCCGCCCCTCGCGCACCAGCTGATCGAGCAGCTCGGTGATCTGCACCACCTTGAATGGAAGCGGCCGTCCGAGGAGGTTCGGCCCCTCCCAGCGCAGCGCCGAGTAGGCGTGGCCGCACTCGGGACTGATCACATATTTCACCTTCAGCCGCTCCGCGGCGTCCACGACGCGCTCGAGGAGCGCCGCGGCGATGTCGCGCGAGCCGATCTGCACGCCGATGTTGGTCGCTTCGAACCCGGCGCTCGGGATCGTCCAGGATACGTCCGCCTGCCTGAAGATGCGCGCCAGTGCGCCGATGACTTCCGGAAACGCGATCACTTCGATCGACGACAGGATGACCAAGTAATCGGCGCCCTCCACGTCAACCGGGATCCTGAGTCCGGTCTCCTTTTCCTGCAGCTCGATCTGGCGCCGGAGCGCCGGCCAGCGCACGCCGATGGGGCTGCCCGTATCGAGCGCGTGCCCGGACGCCTTGTACAGATCCTCCGGGGCGAACCCCGCCGCGGCCATGCCCTCGCGCGCGCGGCGCACCAGGCCCGCGATATCGATGCCCATCGGGCAGACGAGCGTGCAGCGGCCGCAGAGGTTGCACGAGTCGTAGAGCAGCTCCGACCATGCCGTCAGTTCCGCCGCGCCCGGCTCGCGCGGCGCGAGGCCAAGCAGCCGCTGGATCCCCGCGAACGGCGCACGGCTGCGCCGATAGGCCTTCAACATCGGCCGCAACTTGTAGACCGGCGTGTGGTGCGGCTCGCGCGTCACGAGATGGAAGTGGCAGGCCTCGGCGCACTGGCCGCAGTGCACGCAGGCCTCGAGCTGGAACGCGACGTCGCGCCCGGCCTGCGCCACGAATTCCGCGGCCGCCTTCGCCGCATCGGGCGCCTTTCGCGCCTCGAGCACGGTTCGCGCGCGCTCGAGCAATTCGCTCAACGAGCCGCCGCCGTCAGCGTTCGGCGCGCGCGCGCAACCACGCCAGCTTGGCGGCGTAGATGTCGTGCTCGCGGCGGCTGGTGCTCGTTTCCAGCGCCGTGGCGAGATGCTTCTGTGCCGGCCCGGTCCGGCCCAGCGCCAGATACGCCACCGCGAGGCCGAAATGCGCCTCGTGATAGAAGGCGTTGCGCTGCAGTTCGCGCGCGAAGTGGTCGCGCGCCGCCGCGAACTCCTTGCGTTTCAGGGCGGCCATGCCGAGGTCGAAGAAATGAAACGGCGGCTGCGCTTCGATCTGCTGCAAGCGCTGCCGCAGTGCGCGCGACTCCGCCGGCCGTCCCAGCCTCTCGAGGGTGCCGGCGAGGTTCGCCAGCGCGGAAACGTTCTCCGTCTCCAGCGTCAGCACGTGCGCGAAAACCCGCTCGGCGTGCGCCAGGTCGCCGTGCCGCACATAGATCACGCCGAGCGTGTTGAACGCTTCCAGAAAACGCGCATCCTGCAGCGTCGCGCCGCGCGCCCACCAGTACGCCTCGTCGAGCGCGGCGCGGTTGAGCGCTTCGGCTGCGCGGTTGTTCATGAACATGGCGACCACGGTGTGCGCCTCGATCTCGTGCGAGCGCTGGCGCCGCAGGTCCGCGCCCGGCATGAAATCGACCACGATGCCCCTGACCCGGTCCAGGCTCCGCGCGTCGCCCATGGCACTGGGCTCGAGCACGATGTTGACGTGCCCGCTGGCGTACAGCGTGTCGTTGCTGCGGCTCCAGACGGGCTCCGAGAACACGCGCTGGAACGACACCTGCAGGCCCAGTTCCCGCGCCAGCGCCGCCGTCATCACGGTCAGCGACAGGCAATTGCCGGCGCGCGCCGCGAAAGCCTCCGCCGCGGTGCGGGTGACGCTCGACTCGTAATCCAGCCGCAGCTGCGCGTGGCTCTCCAGCGCTGCGACGAGGCCGCGCAGCCGGCCCTGTTCGCGCAGCTGCGCGGCGATGTCGGATTCGAGGTAGCGGCGCATCGGCGCACTGACCGCGAACACGTCGGGTTGCGCGGGCACCGGCCGCGCTTCGAAGGCCGCGTCGTGCAGCAGGTTCTCGGGGGCTACCGGGCGAGGCGCGGGCGCCGGCGTGGCGCAGGCCGAGAGCACCAGTGAAGCGAGCAGCAGTAGCCCGTGTCGCATGTCGCCGCCTGTCGTCCGAGCGCCCGTCTGTCCGGGCGCGCGTCCATGCTAGATCAGCGCCGCGGCGCGATCAAGCCATCAGCGGCACCACCAGCAAAGCCACGATGTTGATGATCTTGATGAGCGGATTGACCGCCGGACCGGCCGTGTCCTTGTAGGGATCGCCCACCGTATCGCCGGTCACCGCCGCCTTGTGGGCATCGGAACCCTTGCCGCCGTGGTGGCCGTCCTCGATGTACTTCTTGGCGTTGTCCCAGGCGCCGCCACCCGTGCACATCGAGATCGCGACGAACAGGCCGGTGACGATGGTCCCCATCAGCACACCGCCGAGCGCCTGCGGGCCGAGCACCAGCCCGACCACGATCGGCACGCCTACGGGCAGCAGCGACGGCACCATCATTTCCTTGATCGCGGCACGCGTCAGCATGTCGACCGCCGTGCCGTATTCCGGCTTGGCCGTGCCTGCCATGATCCCCGGGATCTCCTTGAACTGGCGACGCACTTCGAGCACCACGGCACCCGCCGCGCGGCCGACCGCTTCCATCGCCATGGCCCCGAACAGGAACGGCACCATGCCGCCGATCAGCAGGCCGATCACCACCATGTGGTTCGAAAGGTCGAAGGAGATCGACTTGCCGGCGGCTTCCAGGGCGTGGGTGTAATCCGCGAACAGCACCAGCGCGGCCAACCCGGCCGAGCCGATGGCGTAACCCTTGGTGACGGCCTTGGTCGTGTTGCCCACCGCGTCCAGGGGATCGGTGATGGCGCGCACCGAGTCCGGCAGTTTCGCCATCTCGGCGATGCCGCCCGCGTTGTCGGTGATCGGGCCGTAGGCATCGAGCGCCACGATGATCCCCGCCATCGACAGCATCGCGGTCGCGGCAATCGAGATGCCGTAGAGGCCGGCGAGCGCGTAGGAGAGGTAAATCGCGACGCAGACCGCCAGCACCGGCCAGGCCGTGGAGCGCATCGACACGCCCAGGCCGGCGATGATGTTGGTGGCGTGTCCGGTGATACTCGCCTCGGCCACATGCTGCACGGGCTTGAACTGGGTGCCGGTATAGAACTCGGTGATCCAGACCAGGAATCCGGTCAGCGCCATGCCGACCGCGGCGGTGCCCCACAGGTGCCAGACGGTGATCAGCTTCATGCCGCCGCCGATCTCGAACGGCACGCTGGCGACGATGTCGCCCATCATCCACTGTGTGATCGGATAGAACGCGATCAGCGCGATGCCGCCCGCCCAGGCGAGGCCCTTGTAGAGCGCCGGCATGACGTTGCGGTCGGTGGATTTTGCCTTGACGAACCAGGTGCCGATGATCGAAGCGATGATGGCGAAGCCGCCGATCACGAGCGGATAGATCACCGCGTTCGCGCTCGTGGTTTTCACCATCAGGGCGCCGAGCAGCATGGTGGCGATGATGGTGACGGCGTAGGTCTCGAACAGGTCGGCGGCCATGCCGGCGCAGTCGCCGACGTTGTCGCCGACGTTGTCGGCGATCACCGCCGGGTTGCGCGGATCGTCTTCCGGGATGCCGGCCTCGACCTTGCCGACGAGATCGGCGCCGACGTCCGCTCCCTTGGTGAAGATGCCGCCGCCGAGTCGGGCGAAGATCGAGATGAGGGACCCGCCGAAACCAAAGCCGATCAGCGGGTGAATGAGGTGGCTCAGGTCCGCCTTGTTGCCCGCGTTCGCGTAGAGCAGCGCGAAATACCCCGCCACGCCGAGCAGGCCGAGGCCGACCACCAGCAGGCCGGTGATCGCGCCGCCGCGAAAGGCAACCGCCAGCGCCTCGTTCAAACCGGTGCGCGCGGCCTCCGCCGTGCGCACGTTGGCGCGCACCGAAACGTTCATGCCGATGATGCCCGACGCCCCCGAGAGCAGCGCGCCGAGGAAAAAGCCCCAGGCCGTGGCCCAGCCCAGCTGCGGCACGATGCCGATGACGAGGAACAGGATCGCGCCGACGATGGCGATGGTGGTGTACTGGCGTTTCAGGTAGGCGACCGCGCCTTCGCGCACCGCGTCCGAAATTTCGCGCATGCGCTCGTTGCCGGCGGGCTGCGCCAGGATCCAGCGGATCGACCAGGCGCCGTACAGAATGGCGATCACGGCGCAGGCGAGCGCGAAGATGAGACCATCGGACATTGTCATTCTCCCTTGTTGCGGCGGGACGGGGAGCCCCGCGAGAAAGCGGCGAATTCTAGCAGAATCCTCGACCCGCCCTCGTTATCCGAGAGCAGCAAAAGCGCGCTCGCGCACCTGCTCGACGCCGCCCGAGCCGGAGATCCTGCGGTGGCGCGGGGCACGCGCATCGCCCGAGGCTTCCCACTGACGGTAGTAATGGATCAGCGGCTGGGTCTGCGCGTGGTAGACCTCGAGGCGCTTGCGCACGGTGTCTTCCTGGTCATCCGCGCGCTGCACCAGCGGTTCGCCGGTGGCGTCATCGAAGCCTTCGCGCTGCGGCGCGTTGAACCGGACATGGTAGGTGCGGCCCGAGGCGAGGTGCACGCGGCGTCCGCCCATGCGCTGGATGATCTCCGCGTCGGGAACGTCGATCTCGAGCACGTAATCGATCGCGACGCCGGCGCGCTTCATGGCGTCGGCCTGAGGCAGGGTGCGCGGAAAGCCGTCGAACAGGTAGCCCTTGGCGCAATCGGGCTGTTTCAGCCGCTCGAGCACCAGGCCGATGATGATGTCGTCCGACACCAGTTGTCCCGCATCCATCAGACGCTTGGCCGCGAGACCGACGGGCGTGCCTGCCTTGGCGGCCGTGCGCAGCATATCGCCGGTCGAGACTTGCGGGATGGCGTAACGCTCGCAGATATAGGTCGCCTGCGTGCCCTTGCCCGCGCCCGGCGGCCCTACGAGGATCAGCCTCATTGCAGCATTTTACGCACGGCGTCGAGGTCCTGCGGCGTGTCCACCCCCGGGGCGACGTTGTCCGCGGTCAACGCCACGGCAATTCGATGGCCGTGCCAGAGCACGCGCAGCTGCTCGAGCTGCTCGATGTGCTCGAGCGGCGACGGCGCCAGCGCAGCGTAGCGCGCGAGGAACCCCGCCCGGTAGGCGTAGATGCCGACGTGGCGATGGCATTGCGGCAGGCCACCGGCGCGCGCGAACGGAATCGCGGCGCGGCTGAAGTAGAGCGCAAAGCCGCGCGCGTCGCGCACCACCTTGACCACGTTCGGATTGGCGTAGGTCGCCGCGTCATGGATCGGATGGCAGGCCGTGGCGACGCTCGCCTCGCGCTGCTCGCGAAGCGTGGCGGCCACCGTGTCGATCAGGGCGGGGGCGATGAGCGGTTCGTCGCCCTGCACGTTGACCACGATCTCGTCGTCACCGAGCCCGAGTTGCGCCGCCGCCTCGGCAATCCGATCGGTCCCGGTGGCGTGTGCCGCGCGCGTCATCAGCGCGCGGAAGCCCTGCGCCTGCACTGCGTCCCGGATGCGCGCGTCGTCGGTCGCGACCACCACGGCGCGCGCGCCGCTCGCCGCCGCGCGCTCGCAGACGCGCACCACCATCGGCTGGCCGGCCAGCTCCGCCAGCGGCTTGCCCGGGAACCGGGTCGAGCCGTAGCGCGCGGGGATGACGACGGTGAAACTCAGGCGATTTCCTCTTCCGGCGGCAGCTTGCGCGCGTCCTCCTCGAGCATCACGGGAATGCCGTCCTTGACCGGATAGGCGAGCCGGTCGGGGCGGCAGACCAGCTCGTGCGCCTCGCGCCGGTACAGCAGCGGCCCCTTGCACAGCGGGCAGACCAGGATTTCGAGCAGCCGGGGATCGATTGCGCTCATCGGGCTTTCCTTTCGCCGAGCTTGTGCAGCAGCCATTCGCCGAACGCCGCCTCCACGACCGCATGCACCGGCAGCACCCAATGCTGCGGCTTCGCAAAGCGCTTGCATTTTACCGCGTCCTTTTCCGTCATGATGACGGGCAATGCATCGCCGAATTCGAGATCGCCCTCGCGATACGGGTGGTGATCGGGAAAGGGATGCGGCAGCACGTCGATGCCGTGGCGGCGCAGCGCTGCGAAGAAACGTTCCGGGTCGCCGATCCCCGCGAGCGCGTGCACGCGCTCGCCGGCGAAACTCTTGAGGGCGCGGCGCTCGCGCGCGTCGGTCATCCGGTGCAGCGCCTCGCCTTCCAGCCGCATCGCGTATCCCTTGACGGCCTCCGTGCCATGCGCGATCACGGCGTCGACCGAACGCAGCCGCGACGGCGGCTCGCGCAGCGGCCCGGCCGGCAGCAGCCAGCCGTTGCCGAAGCCGCGCGCATCGACGATCGCGATCTCGAGGTCACGCCGCAGGCGATAATGCTGCAGGCCGTCGTCGAGGATCACGACGTTGCACTCGGGGTGCCGCTTGCGCAGCGCAGCGATCGCCTGCAGCCGGTCGGGACCGATCCATACCGGGCAGCCGCTGCGACGCGCGAGCACCACCGGTTCGTCGCCCACCTCGCCCGGATCCGAAGCCAGGGTCGCTTCGCGTGGCGTCTGCACCGAGCCGCCGTAGCCGCGCGACACGATCGCCGGCGAGAAGCCTTTCGCCCTGAGAAAGTCCGCCATCCAGAGCGCGAGCGGCGTCTTGCCGGCGCCGCCGACCACCAGATTGCCGATCGCGATCACGGGCACGTCCGCGGCTTGGCTGCGCAGCAGCCGCAGCCGGAAGAGCAGGCGGCGCAGGAAGACGACGGCGCCGAAGGCCGCGCTGGCGGGCCAGAGCAGGCGGCTCAGGGCGGTTTTTCGATACCAGTGCGCGGAGAGATCCAGCTTACTTGCTGTCCGGCCGCGTCGTGGTGAACGTGATCTGCGACAGCCCCGCGAGCCGCGCCGCCTCCATGATGCGCACCACCGACTGGTGCGTGGCGCTGGCATCCGCCGTGATGACGACCACGGGCTCCTTCAGCGCGCTGCCCGCGCGCCGCAGGTCGTCCGCAAACTGCTCGGCGCCCGCATACGGCACCGGGGTCCTGTTGACGGTGTACTGGCCCTGCGCGTTCACCAGCACGCTGATCTCGTTCGCGCGCTCGGCCTGGCGCTGCGCGTCCGCGGTCGGCAGGTTGATCTGCAGCTCGGTATAGCGCGAATAGCTGGTGGTGATCATGAGAAAGATCAGGATCACCAGCATGACGTCGATCATCGGCACGAGGTTGATCTCGGGCTCTTCGCGATAGCGGCCGCGCTGGAAGTTCACGCCCCGCCCTGCCCGCGCGCGATGCCGTAATCGGAGCGCTTGCCGTGCACGATGTCCGCAAGCCTGGCGGCTTCCTGCTCCATCTGCACGATGAATCCGTCGACCTTGTTGCGGAAATGGCGGTAGAAGATGAGCGAGGGGATCGAGATGCCGATGCCGAAGGCGGTGTTGTAGAGCGCGATCGAGATGCCGTGCGCCAGCTGCTGCGGGTTGGTGCCGCCGCTCGGCGACTGCGAGCCGAAGATCTCGATCATGCCGATCACCGTGCCAAACAGGCCAAGCAGCGGCGCCGCGGTGGCGATGGTGCCGAGCGTGGTGAGGAAGCGGTCGAGGTCATGCGCCACGGCGCGACCGGCCTCCTCGATCGCCTCCTTCATCACGTAGCGCGGGCTGCGGTGATTGCGCAGCGCGGACGCCAGCACCGTCCCCAGCGGCGAGTCCTGGGCGAGCCGCTCGAGCGCCTCGCGCGACAGGCCGTCGCGCTGGTAAACCGCGACCACCTGCTCCAGCAGCCTGGGCGGAAGGATGCGGTGATGGCGCAGCGTTGCCGCGCGCTCGATGATCAGCGCCACCGCGATCACCGAGGCGAGCAGCAATGGCCAGATGGGCCAGCCAGCGGCCTGAATGATGGAAAACAAGCGGATTCTCCGGGTTGTCGGGAAGTCAGTTCAGAGCTTGCGCGACTTTAGCAAAAACGGGGCCACGGCGTTATCCACAAAAGTTGTGGATAAGTATGTGGATTCTCGTTGGACAGGCCTGTTCTTCAGGCTTCAAAAAGCGGTCCGCTTGGGGCCGATGAAATCTTCAGCAGATGTTTCCATCGAGGAAACAGGGCGTTACGGATAAGAACGGGCTTCCGCAACGGCTGCGCGCGCGGCGCGTCGCAGAATCGGCGCGCGTGTGGATTAAAGTAGCGGCACGATGTCCAGGGCGCGACCCTCTTGAAAGACCTCCTGCTGCAGGACGCTGTCGCCGGCAGCGCCGTGCTGAGCATCGGGCAGTTGGCGCGCAGCGTGCGCGAACTGCTCGAGCGGCGCTATCCGCTGCTGTGGGTGGCCGGCGAGATCTCGAATCTCAGGCCGGCGAGCTCCGGACACCTGTACTTCGTGCTGAAGGACGAACAGGCCCAGGTCGATTGCGTCATGTTCCGCGGCCGCGCCGCGCATCTCGACTGGGAGCCGCGCGACGGCCTGCGGGTCGAGGCGCGCGCGCTGGTGACGCTGTACGAGCCGCGCGGACGCTTCCAACTCAACGTCGAAGCGATGCGGCGCGCCGGCGTCGGGCCGCTTTACGAGCGCTTCCTTCGCCTGAAGGAGAAGCTCGAGCGCGAAGGCCTCTTCGCACCCGAGGCCAAGCGCGCCGCGCCCGCGTACCCGCGGCGCATCGGCGTCGTGACATCGCTGCAGGCGGCCGCGCTGCGCGACGTGCTGACGACGCTCGCGCGCCGCAATCCCGCCATCCCGGTGATCGTCTACCCGGTGCCCGTGCAGGGTGAGGACGCCGGCGAAAAGATCGCGCGCATGCTGGCGCTCGCCGCCCGGCGCGCGGAGTGCGACGTGCTGCTGCTGGTGCGCGGCGGCGGCTCGATCGAGGATCTCTGGGCGTTCAACGAGGAAGCCGTGGCGCGCGCGATCCGCGCCTGCAGCATTCCCGTGGTGATAGGGGTCGGCCACGAGACTGACGCCACGATCGCCGATTTCGCTGCCGACTGCCGCGCCCCGACGCCGACCGCGGCGGCCGAACTGGTCAGCCCGTCGCGCGCCGAACTGCTCGAGCGGGCGTTGCAGCTTGCGGCGCGTGCTTCGCGCGACGTGCAGCGCCGCGTGCAATACGCGATGCAGCGCATCGATGCGCTGGCGCGGCGACTGGTGCATCCGGCGGAACGCATGCGGGTGTCGTGCCAATTGCTCGCGCAACTCTCGGCACGGCTCGCCTCCGCGGCAGGCCGGCGGCTCGACGGCTTCGGCGCGCGCCTTGCGCTCGCGCGTGCCAGCCTGCAGGGTCTCGACCCGGGCGCCGTACTGGCGCGCGGCTACTCGATCACCCGCGATGCTTCGGGTGTCGTGCTGCGCGACGCGAACCAGGTGCGCGTGGGCGAAACCCTGAGCACGACCCTCGCCAATGGCTGGGTCGAAAGCCAGACCCTGCGCAAGGGCCATGAGCGCCCCCCTTGAGAGACCCTCCTGCCGATGCCACTGGTTGATCTGCGCTCCGACACCGTAACCCTGCCTTCGCCCGCCATGCGCGCCGCCATGGCTGCAGCCAGCGTGGGCGACGACCAGTACGGCGAAGACCCGACCATGAACCGGTTGCAGGAGCAGGTCGCCGCGCTTCTCGGCAAGGAGGCGGCGCTCTGGCTGCCGAGCGGGACGATGGCCAACCAGGTGGCGCTGCGCGTTCTGACGCGGCCCGGCGACGACGTCATCGTGAGCCGCGAGTGCCACGCCGTGTGGCACGAAACCGGCGGCTCGGCGGCCAACGCCGGGGTGCAGTTCACCGAGATTGGCCGCAACGGCACCTTCACCGACGCCGAAATGCTTGCCGCGCTGAAGCCCCGCGGTCACGTGATCTATCCGCCCACCACGCTGGTCGAAATCGAGAACACGCACAACCGCTCGGGCGGCGTGATCTTTCCCCAGGCCGAAGCCGAACGCATCTGCGCCAGCGCGCGCGCGCGCGGCGCCGCGACCTATCTAGACGGCGCGCGCCTGTGGAATGCCGCCATCGCGTGCCGGCGCGTCCCGGCGGAACTGGCGGCACCGTTCGATCTCGTCGGGGTGGCACTGTCGAAGGGCCTGGGGGCGCCCGGCGGATCGCTCCTCGCCGGGCGCCGCGAGCTGATCCAGTCGGCGCAGCGCTACCGGCGGATGGCGGGCGGCGCGATGCGCCAGGTCGGCTTCTATGCCGCGGCCGGCATCTACGCGCTCGACGAGAACCTGGCGCGGCTCGCCGAAGACCATGCCAACGCGCGGCGCATCGCCGAGCGGCTCGCCGGCAGCCGGCGCATCGTGCTCGACCCGGAGGCGGTGCAGACCAACATCCTCGTCTTCCGCCTTGCCGAGGGCGCGCCGGATGCGCCGTCGGTCGTGGCGCGCGCGGCCAAGCTCGGCGTGCTGGTGTTCGCATTCGACGCGCGCACCCTCCGCGCCGTCACGCACCTCGACGTCTCGCGCGAACAGTGCGAGCGGGCGGCGGCGGTGCTGCTCGAGATCGTCGAGGGGCCGGTTTAGGGTTTCCGCGGGCCGGCGCCACGAATACGCGTAGACGCGTAATTGAATTTCCCATGATCTCCGGTTTTTTCAAACGAGCGTGTGACGCTCGTTTGAAAAAACCGGAGAACGGGGGAAATCAAATTTGCACCGGTCCCGGACTTCGCACCGGTAAGCTCACCCCGCCTTGGCCCCCAGCACCCGCGCCGCGCGCGCTGCGTCCCTCGCCTTCACCCAGAGAATCGCGCCGAAGCGGCGCTTGCCAGCGGTGACCGCATCGAGCGCCGTGACGTTGATGCGCGCCGCGGCGAGCTTGCCCAGCGTCCCCGCGAGCGCGCCGGGGCGATCGTCGCCCTGAACGAGGAACACGGTCTTGCGCGCCGAAAGCTTCATTCCCGCGCCTTTCGCCGCGCGCCGGAAGGCGGCGTCGTTCTCCGGCACGAAATCGACCTGCGTGCCGCCGGCCTCCGGAAAACCGGTGAACGCGAGCAGGTTGACGCCCGCGTCCCTGAGCGCCTCGAGCATTCTTGCGCCAGTGCCAGCGCGGTTCGGGACCTTCATCGAGTAATAGCCGAGCTTGCGGATCTTCGCAGCCATGTCAGTCTCCTTTGGCCCGCATCGGGCGGGCCCTATAATTCTGCTCCTGCCATGAGCCACCGGCTATCCAAGATCACCACGCGCACGGGCGACGCCGGCGATACCGGGCTCGGCGACGGCTCACGCGTGCCGAAGGACGCGCCGCGCATCCAGGCCCTCGGCGATGTCGACGAGCTGAATTCGGCGATCGGCCTGATCCTCGCCGAGGATGTGCCTGCCGGCGCGCGCGAGGCGCTGCTGCAGGTGCAGCAGGACCTGTTCGACCTGGGCGGCGAGCTGTGCATTCCGGGGCACCGCATGGTCGGCGCGGCGCAGGTCGCGCGCCTCGAAGCGCTGACCGCCGAGCACAATGCGGCGCTCGCGCCGCTCAAGGAATTCATCCTGCCGGGCGGCACGCGCGCGGCGGCGGCCGCGCACCTCGCGCGCACGGTGTGCCGGCGGGCCGAGCGCAGCGTGGTCGCGCTCGGCCGCGAGGAGCGGGTCGGCGAGCCGCTGCGCCAGTACCTCAACCGGCTGTCGGACCTGCTGTTCGTGCTGGGACGCGTGTGCAACCGCAGCGCCGGCCGCGACGACGTCCTCTGGCAGCACGAGCGCAAGACATGAGGCTGCGCGCCGCTTGGCTGGCGGGCATGCTCGCAGCGCTGCCGGCTCAGGGGCAGGAGCCCTCGCCCGCGCTCTTCAACCTGGTCACGCTATCGGCACAGGCTGAGCGCGAAGTGCCGAACGACACGCTGCTCGCGACGCTTGCCGCCGAGGCCGAAGGCGCCGAGCCGGCGCCGCTCGCCGACGGCGTCAACCGTTCGATGCGGCGCGCGCTCGAACTGGCACGCGGCTACGCGGGCGTCAAGGCGCGCTCTGGCAATTACCAGACTTACCCGGTCTACGACAAGAACCGCATCGCGCGCTGGCGCGTGCGCCAGGAGCTGCGTCTCGAAGCGTCCGACTTCAGCGCCGCCACCGAGCTGATCGGCAAGCTGCAGTCGATCCTGGCGGTGGCGCAGCTCTCGCACGGCGTCTCCGGCGAAGCGCGCCGGCAGGCGGAGAACACGCTGCTGGCGGAGGCAATCGCCGCGTTCGAGGCGCGCGCGCGGATCGCGCGCGACACGCTGAAAGCGAAGAGCTACCGGCTGCGCGACCTGAACGTCTCCGGGGGCGGACCGGTGCCGCCGCGGCCGCTCGCAATGCGCGCCATGGCAGCGGAAGCGGCTGCGCCTGCGCTCGAAGCCGGCGCCACGCGGATCGCCGTAACGGTGACCGGTACGGTGCAACTGCAGTAAGACCATGCCTACCCGGCAAAGCAAGGTCCGCGCCCTGGCGTTCGATGTCTTTGGCACCGTGGTCGACTGGCGCAGCTCGATCATTCGCGAGGGCCGCCAGCTCGCGCGCGCGAAACCTCTGCGAGTCAATTGGGCCGCGTTCGCGGACGCCTGGCGCGCGGGCTACCGGCCCGCAATGGCGCGCGTGCGCTCGGGGGAACTCCCCTGGACGACGATCGATGCCCTGCACCGCAGGATCCTGGACGATCTGCTGCGGCAGTTCCGCATCGCCGGCCTGACCGAGGCCGAAAAGGATCATCTGAACCGCGCCTGGCACCGGCTGCGGCCGTGGCCCGACGCGCGCCGCGGCCTGGCGCAGCTCAGGCGCGGCTTCACCCTCGCGACCCTGTCCAACGGCAACGTCGCGCTCCTCGTCGACATGGCGAAGCACGCGCGCCTGCCCTGGGACTGCGTGCTCTCGGCGGAACTCTTCGGCCACTACAAGCCGGACCCCGAGATCTATCTCGGCGCGGCGCGGCTCCTGGGCCTCGAGCCGGGCGAACTCATGATGGTGGCCGCACACCAGGACGACCTGTTCGCCGCCAAGTCCTGCGGCTTGCGCACCGCGTTCGTGCGGCGGCCGCGCGAATTCGGATCCGCAGTGCGTGTCAACCCGAAGCCCGAGCGCGCCTTCGATTGCAACGCCGACGATTTTGTCGACCTCGCGCGGCAGCTGCTGCCGCGCGATAAATAGGAGAACCGGAGATGGCCGAAATCACGATCCAGAACGTCGAGGCGCTGGGCAAACCGCTTGGCCAGTACTCCCACATGACGCGGGTGAAGCACGCGGCCGAGACGCTGTACATCGCGGGCATGCTCGCGCCCGGTGACGATTTCGACGCGCAGTGCGGCGGCGTATTCGCTCAGATCGGCAAGGCGCTCGCGGCGGCGGGCGCGGGCTGGGGCAGCGTCGTCCAATTCACGACGTATCTCGTGCACTCCCAGGACATCCCGAAATTCATGGCCTGGCGGCTGCGCGAATTCCCGAAGCTGTTCCCCGGCGGCAAGTACCCGCCCAACACGCTGCTCGTCATCGACCGTCTGGTCGGCGAGCCGTACCTCATCGAGGTGCAGACGGTTGCAGTGCTCTAGTCGGGCTGATCGGCCTTTGCGCCCGAGCGCTGCCGCGTCGTGACGGCCAGCGCGAGCAGTTGCCTCATGCCTCCTCGACGAAGACTTCCGCGCGCTTCTTGCGCAGCTGGGGCAGCGCGATGATCACGAGCAGGATGACCGAGGCGATGATGAAGCCGGCGGAGATCGGCTTCTGCACGAAAGTCAGCGGATCGCCGCGCGAAAGCAGCATCGCGCGCCGCAGGTTCTCCTCCATGAGCGGCCCGAGGATGAAGCCGAGGATCATCGGCGCCGGCTCGCATTCGAGCTTGACGCAGACGTAGCCGAGCAGCCCGAATAGGCCCATCATCAGCACGTCGAAGGGGTTGTTCGAGAGGCTGAAGACGCCGATCGACATGAAGACGAGGATCGACGGATACAGGATCCGGTACGGCACCGTCAGCAGCTTGATCCACATGCCGATCAGCGGCAGGTTCAGCACCACCAGCATCAGGTTGCCGACCCACATCGAGGCGATCATGCCCCAGAACAGTTGCGGCCGTTCGGTCATCACCTGCGGCCCGGGGGCGATGCCCTGGATCATCATGGCGCCGATCATGAGCGCCATGACGGCGTTGGACGGGATGCCCAGCGTGAGCAGCGGAATGAACGAAGTCTGCGCGCCGGCGTTGTTGGCCGCCTCCGGCGCCGCCACGCCTTCGATCGCGCCCTTGCCGAATTCCTTCGAGTGCCTGGAGACCTTCTTTTCCAGCGTGTAGGCGGCGAACGACGACAGCAGTGCACCGCCGCCGGGCAGGATGCCGAGCGCCGAGCCGAGGCACGTGCCGCGCAGCACGGGAGCCCAGATTCGCTTCCAGTCCTCTTTCGTCGGCCACAGGTGCGTCACCTTCTTCGTGAACACTTCGCGCGCGCCCCGGTGCTCGAGGTTGGCGATGATCTCCGCCAGGCCGAACATGCCCATGGCGACCGTGACGAAGCCGATGCCGTCGGCCATCTCGGCGATGCCGAAGGCAAAGCGCAGCACGCCGGAATTGACGTCGGTGCCGATCAGGCCGAGCAGCAGCCCGAGGATCACCATCGCGATCGCCTTGAGGAGCGAGCCGTGCGCCAGCACCACCGCGGCGACCAGGCCGAGCACCATGAGCGAGAAGTACTCCGCCGGGCCGAATTTCAGCGCCACTTCGGCGAGTGGCGGCGCGAACATCGCGACCACGAGCGTCGCCACGCAACCCGCGAAGAACGAGCCGAGCGCCGCGGTCGCGAGCGCCGGCCCGGCGCGTCCCTGCCGCGCCATCTGGTAGCCGTCGAGGCAGGTCACCACGGACGAGGACTCCCCGGGCAGGTTGACCAGGATCGCGGTGGTCGAGCCGCCGTACTGCGCACCGTAGTAGATCCCGGCGAGCATGATGAGCGCGGCAATCGGGTTGAGGTTGAACGTGATCGGCAACAGCATGGCGATGGTCGCGACCGGCCCCACGCCGGGCAGCACGCCGATCAGCGTGCCGAGCAGCACGCCGATCAGGCACATCATCAGATTGAACGGCGTCAGCGCGACGCCCAAGCCGAGCGCCAGGTTGGCGAAGATATCCATGGCGCGCGCCTACTCCATGAAGGCCGGCCAGATCGGGAACGGCAGCGTCAAGCCCTTGACGAACACCAGCACCGAAAAAATCACCAGCACGACATACAGGGTCGCCACTTCCCGGAACTTGAATTCGTGGCCGCCGAGCGCGCTGATGAACACCACCAGGGCCGTAGCGCCGACCAGGCCGAGCGGCTTGAGCGTGTAGGCGAACGCGAGGCACGCGAGCAGGATCATGACGAGCGGCCGGAAGTGAAAGCGCGCTACCTTGGACCCTGTCTCGACGAAGGAATCGATCAGCACGAACAGGCCGATCACCGCGAGCAGTCCGCCGAGCACGCTGGGAAAGTAGGCCGGTCCCATGCGCACCGCGCTGCCCATCTGGTAGTTCAGCAGGGCCCAGATCAGGAAGAACAGGCCGAAGGCCATGAACATCAGGCCGGCCCAGAAATCTTTCTGACCCTTGATTTTCATCGCTCTGCTCCGGCGGCAATCCTCTGCGGGGCGTGCGAGGAAGTGTAGCATGCAGCCCCATGGCGCTCAGGGTCTTCACGCGATGGTTCGTGCTTGCTGCGCTCGCCGTGCTGTTGCTGTACGGCGCCGGCTGCAGCAAGTCGCCGCGGCTTTCGCCCATCGCGCCCGATGCGATCGTGCTGGCGTTCGGCGACAGCCTGACTTACGGCACCGGCGCCAACGAGGACGAAAGCTATCCGGCGCAGCTGTCGCAGCTGATCGGCCGCAAGGTCGTGCGCGCCGGCGTTCCGGGCGAAGTCAGCGCCGATGGGCTGGCGCGCCTGCCCGAGGCGATCGAGGAGCACCAGCCGCGCCTCGTCCTGCTGCTGCATGGTGGCAACGATTTCCTGCGCCGCCTGCCAAAGTCCCAGGCGGCGGAAAACCTGCGGGCCATGATCCGAATTGCGAAAGGCCGCGGCGCGGACGTCGTCCTGATCGGCACGCCCGAGCCCGGCCTGACGGTCACGCCGCCCGAGTTCTACGGCGAGATCGCGAAGGAGTTCGGCCTGCCGTACGAAGCTGCGGTAATCGGCAAGGTGCTCAGGACGGCGGCGCACAAGTCGGACCCGATCCATCCCAATGCGCTCGGTTACCGCGTGATCGCCGAGCACGTTGCCGAGCTGCTGCGCCGCTCGGGCGCGATCTGAGCCGACACCGCGCTCAGCGCGCGCGGAATTCGATGTCGCCGAACCAGGTTTCGGCGGATTCGCCGGTATTGTCGGTGTCGGCCGATACGATCACCGCACTGACCGCGGGCGCCTCCAGGCCGAAGGCGCGCCGGAAATCGTCGCGCACGTTGCGCTCGTAGCCGACCCAGCGGTCGAGATTGGCGCCGCCGCTTTCGGCGACGATCATGCGCACGCGATCGGTATAGGCATTCGGCACCATCGTCTCCCTGGGCGCACGCGTATCCCAGACGTAGCACAGCACCGCAGCAGGCACCCGGCTGCCATGCACCAGGCGCGCGAGCGCCAGCTGCATGCGCTCGCCTGCCTGCAGCTGCGCCGTGTCGAGATCGAAGCTCAGATAAAGGCGCGCCGGGAAGTCATCGCCTGCCTTCGTGGCGAGGTCGCTCTTGGCGAGCAGCCGGCGCGTCTTCCAGCGCCAGGCGAGGATCGGGTACTGGCGTGGCAGGACGCGCAATTCGCGGATGATGCCCGAGGTCGCAGCCTGCGAGCGCGCGCGCAGCACCGTGCGCCCCTCGTCCGTGACCAGCGCGTACTGCGTCTGCCGCGGCTGGCTGTCGAACGCGTAGCGCTGGAATTGCGGCGGCAGCGGCGCACCCGGCTGCAGGGTCGAAAACGTCATTGCGGCCACGGTGGCTTGCGCGCGTGCCGCGCGGTGGACGAACGCGGCCGCGACGGTCCCGAGGAATGCGCGACGGCGCATCACGGCAGTCGCCCCAGCAGGCGCGAGCGGCGCAGCCGCGCGTAGTCCTGCGGCCGATCCACGTCCCAGACCTCGCGCAGCTCGCGCCACGACCAGCCCAGGCCGCGCAGGCGCTTGCGCGTCGTGCTCATGACGCGTGCGCTGCCCCAGGGGATGTCGCTGAAAAGCGCCGGCGCGCGGCGGCGCAATCCGACCAGCGCATAGCCGCCGTCCACGGCCGGTGCGAACACGGCGTCCGCGCCCGCAAGCAAATCGCGCACCGCGCGGCGCAGGTCGCGCGCACTCAGCACGGGGCAGTCGCAGCCGACGAGGACTGCCGCACGGGCGCCGCGCAGCGCGCGTGCGAGCGAGCGATGCATGCGCGCGCCCAGGTCGCCGCGCCCCTGCGCCTGCAGGGCCACGCCGTAGCGCGCCGCGAGGCGCGTGAAAAATGGATGCTTGGCGTCGGGTGCGCAATGCAGCTCTACGGCGCCGGCGCGCGCCGCAACGGCGGTGGCGAGCGCACGTTCGACCAGGCGCGCGTGCAGCTTCGCTGCCGCTTCGGCCCCGATCGCGGCAGCGAGACGCGTCTTCGCCTGGCCCGGCACGGGCGCCCGGGCAAAGACGATCACGACGGCCTCAGGTTCTTGCGGCGTATTGGCGCGCAAGCGCGTCCGAAGGGGCGCCGAAGAAATAGGCCAGGCGCAGGCACCACATGAATACGACCGTGCGCACGACGCCGTGGCGGTCCCAGCGCCGGCCCGAAGTGACCGCGACCGCGCCGAGGCAGGCGGGCGCCGAGAGGCGCTTCGCGCGCCGGCTGAAGTCGATGTCCTCCATGAGTGCGATTTCGGCAAAGCCGCCGATGCGGCCGAACGCCTCGCGCGTCGCGAAGATCGCCTGGTCGCCGGTGGCGATGCCGGTGAGCCGCGAGCGCAGGTTCATGCACCATCCCACCAGCGCGAGGAGCCGCGAGCGGCCCTCGATGCGGATGTCGAACCGCCCCCAGCAGCGGCGGCCGCCGGCCAGCGCCGCCGCCACCAGCCGGTCGGCGTCTGCCGGCAGGCGCGTATCGGCGTGAAGAAATACCAGCACCTCGCCCGCCGCCCGTGCCGCGCCCCGGTTCATCTGCACCGCCCGGCCGCGCGGGGCGGCGATCACGCGGTCGGCGAGCGGCGCGGCGAGCGCCGGCGTGCCGTCGGAACTGCCGCCATCGGCGACGATCACCTCATGGCCGCGCGCGCGCAGTGGCTGCAGCGCCGCCAGCGTCGCGCCGATGCCCCGCGCCTCGTCGAGCACGGGAATGACGATCGATAGCCTCACGCCCTCAGCGCCTCACGTCGTTCAGCGTCCAATCGTAATCCAGGAAGGCGAGCGCGGCGCGTCCCTTCGCGATGCGCTGCTGCCCGGCCGCATCGTCGGCGAGAAGCCTCGCGTAGCGCGCGAAGTAGCGTTCGCGCACGCCGAAATCCTCCTTGAACCAGTCGAAGATCTTCGAGACTTCGAGCCGGCCGTCGGCGCCCAGGCGGTTGCGCGTGCGATCGGACAGAAAGCGCGCCGCCTGCTCTTCCAGCTGGCGCTCCAGCTTCCCGGCGACGTAGGCCTCCTCGCGCAGCATCGGACAGCCGATGGACGCGCAATTGACCGCGAAATGCACGCGCGGTTCGTCGTAGGCACCGGGCCTGCGCAGCGTCTCGTGCTCGATGCCGTCGAGCGTGAACCTGCGCCCGAGCAGGCTGAAGAAATCGTCCTTGAAGGGATTGCCGAAGAGCTTGCCGAAATCCCAGATCGAGCGGATGTCCGGATAGCGCTGCAGGATCTTCTCCACGGTAAACGCGTTGTAGGCGTTGATCAGGAATGCCATGCGCTCGGCCTTCGGCCAGCCGGCGAACTCTGCCTCGCCGACGCGCTGCAGGCTGTCGTGGTAGGCCCTGAGCGCGGCGCGGTCGCGCGCCATGCCCGCGTAGTCGAGCTGCGAAGCCTTGCCCCCCGCGATCAGCGCGACGTGCTTTTTCAGCAATGTATCCCAGGCGCGGTGCGAATGATCGAAGCCCTGTGCCGCCACCGGCAGCGCGAACGCCGCGAGCACGAGCGCGAGCCAGCGCCTCACCCGCGCCTCCAGGCGTGATAGCGCTCGACGAGGCGCAGCAACGCCTGCGGCGCGTGCGCCCGCTTCCAGGCACCGGCGGCGTGCTTGTTGGCTTCCGCCAGCGTCGGATAGATGTGGATCGTGTCGAGGATCTTGTTCATGCCGAAGCCGTGGCGCATCGCCGCGACGAATTCCGCGATCAGGTCGCCGGCGTGATCGCCCACGATCGTGGCGCCGAGGATCCGGTCCTTGCCCGGCGCCGTGAGCACCTTGACCAGCCCGTGCGCTTCCTCGTCGGCGATCGCGCGGTCGAGGTCGTCGAGGCTGTAAACAGTGACTTCGTGCGGAATGTTCCGCTCCTTCGCCTCGGTTTCGTTGAGCCCCACCCGCGCCACCTCGGGCTCGGTGAAGGTCGCCCAGGGGATCACCGAGTAATCGGCGCGAAATCGGCGCCAGCCGCCGAACAGCGCGTTCACCGACGCGTACCACGCCTGGTGCGCCGCGGTATGGGTGAACTGGTACGGCCCCGCGACATCGCCGCAGGCGTAGATGTTCGGGTAGACCGTCTGCAGATACTCGTTGGTTTCCACCGTGCGTGCCCGGCTGAGCGGGACGCCGAGTTCCTCGAGACCATAGCCGCTCGTGTTCGCCACGCGCCCGACCGCCACCAGGATCGCGTCGCAGGCAATGCGTGCCTCGCGCCCTGCGTGCTCGCAGACGAGGATCTTCTCCGCGCCGTTGGCGAGCACCCGTTGCGCCTTGTGGCCGAGGCGCAGGTCGACGCCTTCATCGGCCAGCCGCGCGCGCAGCATCTCGGACACCTCGGGGTCCTCGCGCACCAGAAGCCGCGGCAGCATCTCGACCTGCGTGACCCGGGCGCCGAAGCGCGCGAAGGCCTGCGCCAGCTCGCAGCCGATCGGCCCGCCGCCGAGCACCACCAGGCGCTGCGGCAGCGCGCGCAGGTCCCACACCGTGTCGGAGGTGAGATAACCCGCCTGCTCCAGCCCCGGGATCGGCGGTACGAACGGACGCGCGCCGGCCGCGATCACGATCGCGCGCGTCGCGAGCGTCCGGCGCGCGCCGTCGGCGCGCCTGAGCTCCACCGTCCAGGGCGAGGTGATGCGCGCCTCGCCCTGCAGGCATTCGACGCCGAGGCGCGTGTAGCGCTCGACCGAATCGTGCGGCGCGACCGTTTTCACGACACGCTGCACGCGTTGCATCACCTCGGCGAAGTCGAACTCCGCGTGCGCGCTCTTCAGGCCATATTGCTTCGCGCGCTTGAAGGTGGCGAGCACGCGCGCGGTCTTCAACAGCGCTTTCGAGGGTACGCAGCCGGTGTTGAGGCAATCGCCCCCCATGCGGTGCTTCTCGACGAGCGTGACTTTCGCCTTCACCGCGGCCGCGATGTACGCCGCGACCAGCCCCGCCGAACCGGCGCCGATGACGACGAGGTTGCAGTCGAACCGTGCCGGACGGCGCCAGCGCGCGTAGACCTTGCGCGCCGCGACGGACACCACGATCCGCTTCGCGATCAGCGGGAAGAAACCGAGCAGGACGAAGGCGCCGATCAGTCCGGGCGACAGGATGCCCGCGGGCGAGTCGATCGCCGCCAGCTGCGTGCCCGCATTCACGTAGACGACCGTGCCCGCGAGCATGCCGAGCTGACTCACCCAGTAGAAGGTCCGCGCGCGCACCGGCGTCAGGCCCATCGCCAGGTTGATGGCGAAGAACGGGATCGCGGGGATGAGGCGCAAGGTGAACAGGTAGAAGCCGCCGTCCTTCTCGATGCCGGAATTGATCGCGCGCAGCGCGGCACCGAAACGCTGCTGCACCCAGTCGCGCAGCAGGAAGCGCGCCGAAAGGAACGCGAGTGTCGCCCCGATACTGGAGGCGAACGAGACGATCACGGTGCCCCACAGCAGCCCGAACACGGCGCCGCCCACCAGCGTCATCACGGCCGCCCCTGGAAGCGAGACCGCCGTGACCACGACATAGAACGCGAAGTAGCCGAGGACCGTCTGCCACGCGTGCGACGCGTAGTAGGCTTCGATCGCCGCCTGCTGCTGCTTGACGTTGTCGAACGTGAGATAGCGATGGCCGCCGAAGGCGAAGAACGCCGCCGCGGCGAGCGCGAGCGCCGCGGCAAGCAGCAACCGCGGGCGGCTCATGCCGCGCGCAGCGCCCGCAGCGGATCGTAGGCCGGTCCGTGCACGATGCGCTGGTGGTACGACTCGTAGGCATCGCTGCCCTGCGGCCACAGCTCGAGGAAGCGCCCGAGCCAGCGGGCGTGGTCGTACGCGATCGCCTGCGCCTCGACGTGCGCGCGGCCGACGCGCACCGCATGGAGCGCACCGGGGCGCGGCCTGACCGATACGCGCGTCGCCAGGCCGAAGCGCGTGCCGCGGAAGTTCGGCATGCCCGCCGCGCCGTTATTCGCGATCATCCCGAAGTCGCCGCAGGACTGCAGCACCGGCAGGCACGTGTGGCTGCAGGCGACGACGCGCGAGCGCGCGCCGCGCAGCGCCGCGCGCGCCGCGGCGATACCCTCGGGCGTCGCCAGCCGCTCCTGCGAGAATCCCCAGCCCGAAAGCGAATCGGCGTCGCCGTGCACGATGGCGACACGCTCGCCCGCGACCCGGGCCACGCGATACATCGGCAGGGCGCCGAGCGCGCGCGCCTGCGCGCCCGCCGCGCCGCGCAGGCGCTCGAGGATGCGGTTGGAGCGCGCGACTTCCGCGTCGCTCACCCAGTCGGGGTAGCCGCAGCCGCAGCCGGCCGCGACGTTGCGCTGCGCGAGTTCCGTCTCCACGTTGCCGCGCGTGGCGAGGTGCCGGCCGACCGCCGAGTCGATCGCCGCAAAATCCGCGGCATCGCAATCGAACCAGTGGAAATCGCCGTTGAAGACGAGCGCCTTTTCGCCAGGCTCCGCGTCGAACAGCTCGAGCAGCCGCTCGAGCGCACAGCGGTTGCCGTACAGGCCGCCCGCCACCCAGAGCGTCTCGACCTCGAAGGCTGCGCAATCGGCGAGCGCCGGCGCGCCGTAGCGGTACGACACCGGGCAGCTGCGGCCCGGCGCCTCAATCATGCAGCGCGCCGCCGCAGGACGAACCCTGCCCGGCGGTGCAGCCATAGCAGTGATCGCGCACCGTGATCGGCTGCCCGGCGAGGTCGCGGCCGATCAGGTCCGAGAGCTGCGCGCGCCGCCTGCCGGGCAGCGCGAGGGGCAGCCCGAGCATCTGGTTGAAATCGCAGTCGTAGACGTAGCCCTGCCAGTCCACCGAAACCAGGCTGCGGCACATGACGGTCTCGAGGTTCTGCTCGCAGTGCGCGCCGTGCAGCAGCGCCATGTACTGCTCGAACTGGCCCTGGGACACGAGCGTCGAGCCGAACCGCTGGATCGGCATGTTGGCGAGCGTGTACAGGCGCGTGAAGACGACGCCGTGGCGCTCCCGCAGGATGCGCCGGTAATCCGCCTCCAGCGCCGCCTGCGCCGGCGGCAGCGTCGGTCCCTGCGGGTTGTAGACGAGCGTCAGCGCGAGCCCGCCGTCCCCGCGGCCGTAGCCGAGCGCGTTCAGCCGGCGCAACGCGCGCAGGCTTTTTTCGAACACGCCCTTGCCGCGCTGGCGCTCGACGTTTTCCTCCAGGTAGCACGGCAGCGAGGCCACCACCTCGACCTGCTGCCCGGCGAGGAATTCCGCCAGCCCCTCCTGCCCCGGCTCCTCCAGGACCGTGAGGTTGCAGCGATCGATCACCTGCGCGCCCAGGCCGCGCGCGCGCAGCACCAGCTCGCGAAAGTGCGGATTCAGTTCCGGGGCGCCGCCGGTGACATCGAGCTGCCGCACGCCCGAGACGCCGAGATACGCGAGCACGTCCGCGATGGTGTCGCGCGACATCATCTCGGTCCGATGGGGTCCTGCATTGACGTGACAGTGCAGGCAGCTCTGGTTGCAGCGATAGCCGAGATTGACCTGCAGCGTTTCGACGCGACGCCGCGCGAGCGCCGGAAATCCGTACTGCCGCATCAGGGGCAGCGTGGCATGCATTGCGGTCTCCTCAAGTTGCGCGATCGGCCTTGGTCGGGCGGTTCAGCCCCGGCCTTACAGCGGACCCGGCACCGCTGCATCCCATTCCTGCAGCGACTCGAGCAGGCGCGAACTGGTGAGCCTGAGGCGCTGCGACAGCATCAGCACCAGCTCCATCAGGATCTTGGCGCCGAGCATCGGCTGCTCGACCACGATCCGCGCCAGGTCTTCGCGGTCGAGCGCCGCGACCAGCACCGGCTCGAGCGCTACGCAGCTGGCAAAGCGCGGCGCGCCGTCGATCATCGACATCTCGCCGAGCGTGCGGCCGGCCTCGACCGCCGCAATCGGGCGCGAATGGCCGGCGCGGTCGCGCTTGCGCACCTCGACGCGGCCCTCGATCAGCATCAGCATGAAGTCGCCGCCGTCGCCCTCGCGCAGCAGCTCGACGCCCGGCGCGGCGCGGTAGACGTCCATGAAATGCGCCAGCAGCCGCACCTCCGCCGCGGAAAAATGCTCCAGCAGCGCGCAGCGCGGAATGAGCGCGTGCAGCTGCGCCGAGAACTGCGTGGCGTCGCCGAGATGCTCGAGGTGCGCAAGCCGCTGCGGACGGTCGTCCATGGCGGGGTGATTATGCCTCAGCCGATCAGCCAGATCACGGTCGCCGCCCAGCCCAGCGTGGCGAGGGCCAGGACCGGGTCGCGCAGCAGCTCGTCGGTCGGATCGCCACCGCCGCCGCGGTAGTTGAGGCGAAAGAGGTAGCGGAACGTCCCCAGCAGCACCCAGGGCAGCGTCAGCACCAGCCGCTCGGTGCCGTGCAGCGCTGCGGTCTCCGGGGCCATCGTATAGAGCGCGTAGCACACGATCACCCCGCCGGCGCACACCGCCACCGCCTTGTCGAGAAACCCTGCGGAGTAGTCTTCGAGCACGGCGCGATGCTCGCCGGCCTCGTCCTGCAGCGCCTGCAGCTCGGCGCGTCGCTTGCCGAAGCCGAGCATGAGCGTGAGCAGCAGGCCGCAGAGCAGCAGCCAGTTGGACGGCTCGATGCCGATGCCGGCGGTGCCGGCGAGCAGGCGCAGCATGAAACCGGACGCGATGATGAACACGTCCACCACCGGGACGTGCTTGAGGCCGCGCGTATAGGCGACGTTGAGCGCGAGGTACGCGGCGACGATGCCCGCCACCAGCGGACTCACGCCAACCGCCACGGCGAGCGCCGCGACGCCGACCGCCGCCGCCGCCACGCAGGCTTCGCGCACCGAGAGCACGCCGCTCGCCACCGGCCGCGTGCGCTTCTGCGAATGCCTGCGATCGCGTGCCGCGTCGCCCGCGTCGTTGAACGCGTACACCGCGCTCGCGGCGAGGCAGAAGGCGACCGTGGCCAGCGCCGCGGCCGCGATCAGCTGCGGGTCCTGCCAGGCATGCCCGAACAGCAGCCCCGTCAGCACGAAACTGTTCTTCGCCCACTGCTGCGGGCGCGCCAGCTCGAGGAATGCCCGCGCGCGGCTCATCCCGGGAAATACCGCTCGAGGAAATAGCAGCGCCACACGGGCAGCGCGCGGGGGATGCGGTAGAAGCGCTCGCGCACCTGCGTGAGAACGCGCTCGCGGTAGCTGTCAAAGTCGAACCCGCGGCCGCGCACGGCGTGAAATCGGGTGCCGGCGAATTCGAGCGGCGCGATCTCGAGCTCGCGGAAATAGGGCCGGTAATCCTGCTCCGGCGGACGCTCGCGGCGCAGGATCAGCAGGTCCTTGCCGGCGTAGTCTCGCCAGTCGGTGAGGATGTCGTCGTGGCGCGCGTGCGACGATCCGGGGCCGAACACCGGGACGTCGCGCCGGCTGTGGTAGGCCAGCAGCGCCGCCAGGGCGTAGCTGTCCGCGGCGAGCGTATAGCCGTCGAGCTGCGCCCGGAGCGTTTCGACCAGCGCGGGACCCTTGACCAGCAACACGAGGCGCGAATGCAAGCGCGTGTCCTTCCAGAGCTCGAGCGGCGCGAGCGCCACGGCCACAGCCAAGGCGACGTGCAGCAACGCGAACCCGGCGAAAAAGCGCACCGCCGCCCTGAGCTGGGGTTTCGCCGCGACCAGCGCCAGCGCGATCGCCAGCGCCGGAATGAGCCATTGCAGCCAGTGCAGCCCGATGCGCTTCACCGGCGAGAGCAGCGCAAACACCGCGAGCGGCAGCAGCAAGGCGAGCAGCAGCGCGCGCATCGCGCTCTGCCGCCCCGGCGCGAGCAGCTGCGCGCGCGCGCGCCACAGGTACCAGAGCAGCGGCGCCGCCAGGTAGGCGAGCGAAGCCGCGTAGAGCAGCGGCGTGGTCGCCGACCAGCCCGCATCGTCGTGCCGGTTGATGGCGTTGAACATGATGTTGCACCAGCAGGCGTTGGCGTTCCAGTACAGGTTGAGCAGCGCCGCCGGGAGCGCCCCGGCGATCACCAGGCCGATCGCGCTCCAGCGCCGCGCCTGCACCGCCCAGGCGAGATACGCCAGGCCGAGCAGTACGGCGAAATATTTCGACAGCAATGCCAGGCCGAGCAGCACGCCCGCGCCGAAGAACAGCCACGCCGCGCCGCGCTGCACCGCGCGCAGGAACACGAGCAGCGAGGCCGCGGCGAGGACGAGCAGCGGCGCATCGGTGGTGACGATCACGTTCCACAGGTTGATCGGCGCGAGCAGCACCGCCGCGGCTGCGAGATCGGCGGTGTCCGCGTCGGTCGCCATCCAGCGCCTGAGCGCCGCACGCAGCGCGAGCGCCACTGCCGCCGGCGCGAGCGTCGCGGGCAGGCGCGCCACCCAGTCCGCATCCGACAGTGCGACCAGCGGCGCAAGCCACCAGCCGATCATCGGCGGGTGGTCGTAGAACCCGAGATCGGGCCTGCGGCCCCACAGCACGAAATAGGCCTCGTCGCCCGTGATCGGCAGCGCGACCGAAAGCCAGGCACGGAACGCGAGCGTCGCCGCGAGGGCGAGCAGGAACCATGCGCGCGGCGAAAGCGACTTCAAGCGCGGCGGCCCTTCGCGCTGCGGCGGCGCTTGCGCACGGCCGCCGCCAGCGTCTGCAGCAGCCCCACCGAATCGTCCCAGCCGAGGCAGGCGTCGGTGATGCTTTGGCCGTAACGCAGTGGCTTGCCCGGGTGCAGTTCCTGGCGGCCTTCGATCAGGTTCGACTCCACCATGACACCGACAATGCTGCGGCTGCCGGCGGCCAGCTGGCCGGCGACGTCGCGCGCCACTTCGACCTGGCGCTGGTGCTGCTTGGCGGCATTGGCGTGCGACAGGTCGACCATCAGGCGCGGCGGCAGCTTGGCGCGGGCGAGCTCCTCGCAGGCGCCCTGCACGCTGGCGGCCTCGTAATTGGGCTGCCGGCCGCCTCGCAGGATGATGTGACAGTCGTCGTTGCCGCGCGTCTCCACGATCGCCACCTGGCCGCTCTTGTGCACCGAGAGGAAGTGGTGCCGCTGGCGCGCCGCGAGGATCGCGTCGACCGCGATGCGCACGTTGCCGTCGGTGCCGTTCTTGAAGCCGACCGGCGCCGATAGCCCGGAGGCGAGCTCGCGGTGCACCTGCGACTCGGTGGTGCGCGCGCCGATCGCGCCCCAGCTCACCAGGTCGCCGATGTACTGCGGCGAGATCACGTCGAGGAACTCGCAGCCCGCCGGCACGCCGAGGTGGTTGATGTTCAGCAGCAGGTCGCGCGCGATGCGCAGGCCCTCGTTGATGCGGAAGCTGCCATTGAGGTACGGATCGTTGATCAGTCCCTTCCAGCCGACCGTGGTGCGCGGTTTCTCGAAGTACACGCGCATCAGCAGCTCGAGCTCGCCTGCGTGGCGCCGGCGTTCCTCGAGCAGGCGACTGGCGTAGGCAAGCGCCGCCGCCGGGTCGTGGATCGAGCACGGCCCCATCACCACCAGCAGCCGGTCCGAGCGCCCGTGCAGGATCTCGCGCACGCCGCGGCGCGTGCCGGTGACGAGTTTTTCCGCCGCCGTGCCCTGGATCGGAAAGAAGCGGATCAGGTGCTCGGGCGGCGGCAGCGGAACGATGTTCTCGATGCGCTCGTCGTCGGTGAGCGAAGTCTTGTCGGCGGGGACGAGTGGGAGGAAGTGCTCGGTGCTTGTCGTCATGGGCAGTCTCGGGTCAGTGCAAAAAAAAACCGCCAGGCATCGCTGCGCTGGCGGTCTTGCGGGATTCGGCAGGCTGCGTCTAGTCGGTCCCGTCCGCCAGCAGGCAGGGGAAATGAAAGAAGGCAAACGCGCACCAGGCAGCCATCGGCGGCGATATTAGCACCGGCCGACGGCGCTGGCGAGCGCCCCAGGCGGCGGCGCGGGCGAGCGGGCCGGGGCGCTTCATCGCGGGCTCCGCCTTTCGAGCCAGTCGCGCAGCGCGAGCCCCGTGCCGAACTCCCACGGCCGCAGCTTTTCGGGCACGATGCGCCGGTAGTCGACCAGTTCCTCGTTCAGCCGGATCGCGCCCGCGGCCGGCACGTGGTAGGCGATGATGAGCTCGTTGCGGCGCTCGAAGGGATAGAGCCCCACGAAGTCGGTCGCCAGCGCCTGCAGCGACAGCTCCTCCATCACTTCGCGCGCCACGGCCGCCGCGGGGGTCTCGCCCTTTTCGAGAAAACCGGTGATCAGGCCGAACATCTTCTCCGGCCAGTCGCGGTTGCGCGCCAGGATGACGCCGCCCTCGTGCTCCACGATCGCCGCCACCACCGGCACCGGATTGTCCCAGTGCACGAAGCCGCAGGCGCAGCCCAGCCGCGTCGCGCCGCCGTACTCGCCGGCAGCGAGCGGCTGCCCGCAGCTCGGGCAGAAGCTATAGGCGCTGCTCAACCCAGGCCTTGACCGAGCCGAGTGCCGCCGCCAGCTTGCCCGGCTCGCTGCCGCCCGCCTGCGCCATGTCGGGACGGCCGCCGCCCTTGCCGCCGACCTGCCGGGCGACGAAGTTCACCAGCTCGCCCGCCTTGATCCTGCCGGTGAGATCCGCCGTGACGCCGGCGATCAGCGAAACCTTGTCGCCATCGGCCGCGCCAAGCACGATCGCGGCCGACTTCAGGCGCTGCTTCAGCTGGTCGACCGTGTCGCGCAGCGCCCTGGCGTCCGCGCCGTCGAGGGTGGCGGCGAGCACGCGCACCCCCTTCACCTCGAGTGCCTGCGACGCCAGATCGTCGCCTTGCGAGGCGGCCACCTTCGACTTGAGGCGCGCGAGTTCCTTTTCGAGCGCCCTTTTTTCCTCGAGCAGGCTCGCCACTGCCTTCTCCACCAGGCCGCCACCCGGCTGTGCGCGCAGCTGCTTCGCAATCTCGTGGAACTCCTGCAGCTGGTTGTTGATCATCGCCAGCGCCTGGCCGCCGGTCGTCGCCTCGACGCGGCGGATGCCCGCGGCGACGCCGCCTTCGGCGTAGATCTTGAACACGCCGATGTCGCCGGTGCGCTCGACGTGCGTGCCGCCGCAGAATTCACGCGACGAGCCGATATCGAGCACGCGCACGGCGTCACCGTATTTCTCGCCGAACAGCATGACGGCGCCCGAGCGCGTCGCCTCCTCGATGGGCATGACCTGGGCGCGCGTCGCCGTGTTCTGCAGGATCTCGCCGTTCACGAGCAGCTCGACCCGGCGGATCTCCTCATCGCTCATCGGCTTGTCGTGGGCGAAGTCGAAGCGCGTCTTGTCAGGGTCGACCAGCGAGCCCTTCTGCTGCACGTGAGGGCCCAGCACCTGGCGCAGCGCCTTGTGCATGAGGTGCGTCGCCGAGTGGTTGCGCATGGTGCGCCGGCGCGACTCGACGTCCACCCGCGCCTCGACCCGGTCGCCCAGCTTGAGCGCGCCGGCCCTGAGCGTGCCGTGGTGGCCGAAGACCTCGGGCCGGATCTTCTGCGTGTCGGCGACCGCGAAGGTGCCGGCCGACCCCACCAGATCGCCGCGATCGCCCACCTGGCCGCCCGATTCGGCGTAAAACGGCGTGCGCTCGAGCACCACGACGCCGGATTCGCCCGCGTTCAGGACTTCGACCGGCGAGCCTTCGCGGTACAGCGCGATGACGTGTCCCGAGAGGCCCAGCGTCTCGTAGCCGTGGAACTCGGTCTTGCCGCCCGAATACTCCAGCCCCGCCGCCGCCGTGAACTTGCTGGCGGCGCGCGCCCGCTCGCGCTGCTGCTGCATCGCGGCCTCGAACCCCGCGAGGTCGAGGCTCACGCCGCGCTCGCGGCAGATGTCGGCCGTGAGGTCCACCGGAAAACCGAAGGTGTCGTAGAGCTTGAAAATGGTCTCGCCGTCGAGCAGCCGTTCGCCGGAAGCGAGCGCCCTTTCGAGCACCCCCATGCCGTTCTCCAGCGTCCCGGCGAAACGCTCTTCCTCCTGCTTCAGCACTTCGGCGACCCGCTTCGCTGCCTGCCGCAGTTCGGGATACGCCCCGCCCATCGCCCGGTCAAGGTCCGGCACCAGCGCGTGAAAGAACGGCTGCTTCTGCCCCAGCTTGTAGCCGTGGCGGATGGCGCGGCGGATGATCCGGCGCAGCACGTAGCCGCGGCCCTCGTTGCCCGGAATCACGCCGTCGACGATGAGGAAGGCGCAGGCGCGGATGTGGTCGGCGATGACGTTGAGCGAGGGATTGGCCGGCTCCCGGCAGCCGGTCTCGCGCGCCGCGGCGCGGATCAGATCCTGGAACAGGTCGATTGCGTAATTCGAATGCACGCCCTGCAGCACGGCGGCGACGCGCTCCAGGCCCATGCCCGTGTCGACCGACGGCTTGGGCAGCGGATGCAGCACCCCCGCTTCGTCGCGGTTGAACTGCATGAAGACCAGGTTCCAGATCTCGACGTAGCGGTCGCCTTCGGCCTGCGGCGATCCGGGCGGGCCGCCGGCGACGCCGGGGCCGTGGTCGTAGAAGATCTCGCTGCACGGTCCGCAGGGCCCGGTATCGGCCATTTGCCAGAAATTGTCCGACTGGTACTTCTGCCCGCCCGGCTTGTCGCCGATCCTGACGCAGCGTTCCGGCGGCACGCCGATCATCCGCGTCCACAGCTCGTAGGCCTCGTCGTCGGTCTCGTAGACCGTGGTCCAGAGCCGCTCGGGCGCCAGCCCGTAGACCTGCGTCAGCAGCTCCCAGGCGAACAGGATCGCGTCGCGCTTGAAGTAGTCGCCGAACGAGAAATTCCCCAGCATCTCGAAAAAGGTGTGGTGGCGCGCGGTG
>SCUF01000324.1 GCA_004298325.1 Betaproteobacteria bacterium
GCCCGAGCTCGAATTCAAGATCTCCGATTTCGGCACGCGGCGGCGTTTTTCGCTCGCCTGGCACGAAGAGATCATCGCCACGCTCAAGCGCGAGGTGCCGCAGCATTTCGCCGGCACCTCCAACGTGTTGCTGGCGTGGCGCAACGGCGTGCTGCCGCTCGGCACCATGGCGCACGAGTACATGCAGGCCTGCCAGGCGCTCGGACCGCGGCTGCGCGACGCCCAGATGTTCGCCTTCGACAAGTGGGCGCAGGAATACCGCGGCGACCTCGGCATCGCGCTTTCGGACACCTATGGCATGGACGCGTTCCTGCGCGACTTCGACATGTTCTTCTGCAAGCTGTTCGACGGTGCGCGGCACGATTCCGGCGACCCGTTCGAGTGGGGCGAGCGGTTGATCGCGCACTACCAGAAGAACCGCGTCGATCCGCGCACCAAGACGTTGATCTTCTCGGATCAGCTGTCGTTCCCGCTGGCGATCGATATCGCGCGCCGCTTTCACGGCCGTGCCCGGACCTCGTTCGGCATCGGCACCAATCTCACCAACGACCTCGGCTTCGTGGCCCTCAACGTCGTCATCAAGATGACAGAGTGCAACGGCCAGCCGGTGGCCAAGGTGTCGGACGCCCCCGGCAAGACCGTGAGCAAGGATCCGGGCTATCTCGCCTACCTGCGCCAGGTCTACGGCCTCGACAGGGTGAGCGCAGGGTAGTCGCCCAGCATGTCCGGGCGGCGCGCTGCGATCGCGGTGCTGGCGACCTGCTTTGCGCTCAACCTGCTCGGGCGCGGCAGCGCTGACACCTATGCCGTATTCCTGCTGCCGCTCGAGCGCGAGTTCGGCTGGACACGCTCGCAGCTCACCAGCGTGTATTCCGCCTATCTGCTGGTGGGCGCATGCGTCGCGCCGGTCGCCGGAACGCTGTTCGACCGCTTCGGGCCGCGCGCCACCTATACCGCGGGATTGCTGGTGCTGGGGGCCGCGTTCTGGCTTGCCTCGTCGCTCGGCAACCTGTGGGAGTTCTACCTGTTCATCGGCGTCATGATCGGCGTCGGCGTCGGACTCGTCGGCATGGTGCCGGCCTCGGCACTCATCACGCGCTGGTACCGCGAAAGACTGTCCAGCGCTCTCGGCGTCATCTTCGCGGCCGGCGGCATGGGCGGACTGCTGTTCGTGCCATCGGTGCAGGCCCTGCTGGGGACGTTCGACTGGCGTACGGTCTACCAGATGCTCGGCGTGCTGATGCTGGCGACGGTCCCGATCGCCGCGCTCATGGTGCCGTGGAACACTTTCGTGCTCGGGCATCCGGCCTACCGAAGCGAGCACCGGGCACGCGCCGCACAGGCCGGCTGGACGGTCGCCGGCGCCATGCGCACGCGCATCTATTGGGGCATGGTACAGGTGTTCTTCTTCACCGCCATGGCGATGTTCACGGTGCTGGTGCAGGCGGTCGTCTACCTGATCGACATCGGCTTTTCGCCGCTGACGGCCGCGACCGCCTACGGCCTCACCGGCATGCTGTCGGTGATCTCGGTCTCCGGCAGCGGCGTGCTCTCGGACCGATTCGGCCTGCGGCAGACCGCGACCGCCAGCTTCGTCGGCACCGCTGCGGGCGTGGTCCTGCTGTTCGTCATGTCATACCGCAGCTCGACGCTGCTGCTGGTCCTTTTCGTGCTCGTGTTCGGCCTGTGCATGGGCGTGCGCGGTCCGATCATTTCGTCGATCGCGACGCGCCATTTCGCGGGTCCGCGCGTGGCGACGATCTACGGCACCATCTACGCGTGCAATGCCATCGGCGCGGCGTTCGGCTCGCTGATGGGCGGCGTGCTGCATGACCTCACCGGCGGCTACCGCACGGGTTTCGTGTTCTCGCTGTGCGCCGTGGGCCTCGCCGTGGCACCGTTCTGGACCGTGCGCGCG
>SCUF01000325.1 GCA_004298325.1 Betaproteobacteria bacterium
TCCCACGCCGGGGACCTCGAGGAAGGGCGCGCGCTCCTCCTCGTAGGCGACGTGGCCGAGCGTGCCGACCATGCCGTAGCGCATCGCCATGCTGCGCGCGATCCCCGTGACTTTGACCAGATCGTCGGCCGCGCCCGTCGAGAGATGGCCGAACACCACGTCTTCCGCCGCCCGGCCGCCGAGCAGCACCGCCATCTTGTTTTCCAGCTCCTCGCGCGTCATGAGGAAGCGGTCCTCCGTCGGACGCTGGATGGTGTAGCCGAGCGCGCCGACGCCGCGCGGGATGATGGAAATCTTGTGCACCGGATCGGCTCCGGGCAGCGACATCGCCACCAGCGCATGGCCCATCTCGTGATACGCCACCACGCGGCGCTCCTTCTCGTTCAGCAGGCGGTTCCTCTTTTCCAGGCCGGCGACGATGCGCTCGACCGCGTGCGTGAAGTCGTCCAGCGTCACCGACTCGCCGGCGCGCCGCGTCGCAAGCAACGCCGCCTCGTTCACCAGGTTGGCGAGATCGGCGCCGGAGAAGCCCGGCGTCAGCGCCGCGATCTGCTCGAGGTCGACCTCGGACGCCAGCCGGATCTTCCTGATGTGCACCTGCAGGATCTGGATGCGGCCCTTCTTGTCCGGGCGGTCGACCAGCACCTGACGGTCGAAGCGTCCCGCGCGCAACAGCGCCGGGTCCAGGATCTCGGGGCGGTTGGTGGCGGCGAGCAGCACCACGCCGATGGAGGGATCGAAGCCGTCGAGTTCGGCGAGCAGCTGGGCGAGCGTCTGCTCCTTCTCGTCATGGCCGCCCAGCCCGAAGCTGCCGCGCGCACGGCCGAGCGCATCGAGCTCGTCGATGAAGATGATGGCCGGCGCCTTCTGCCGCGCCTGCTCGAACAGATCCCTCACGCGCGCCGCACCCACCCCCACGAACATCTCCACGAATTCCGAGCCGGAGATCGAGAAAAAGGGCACGCGCGCTTCGCCGGCCACGGCGCGCGCGAGCAGCGTCTTTCCGGTGCCGGGTGGCCCGACCAGCAGCACGCCCTTCGGGATGTGCGCACCGAGCCGGCCGTACTTCTGCGGATCTTTCAGGAACTCGACGATCTCCTTCAGCTCGTCTTTCGCCTCGTCCACGCCCGCGACGTCGGCAAAGCTGACGCCGGTCTGCTTTTCGACATAGACCTTGGCGCGGCTCTTGCCGACGTTCATGAAGCCGCCGAGGCCCTGCTGGCTGGCGAAGCGCCGCACCAGGAAATACCAGACGCCGAAGAACACCAGCGCCGGCACCACCCAGGACAGCAGGTCGCGCAGCCAGGTGCTCTCCTGCACGCGCGTGTACTTGACGCCGAACTTCGAGAGCCGTTCGGCGAGATCGGGCTGCACCAGGTTCGCCACCGCGACCGTCTTGCCGCCCTCCGGCGCCTTCAGCTTGCCGATGATGCGCTGGTCCGAGACCAGCACCTCCTCGATGCGGTTTTCGGTCAGCAGCTTCTCGAACTCGCTGTAGGGCACGACCTCGGTCTGCTGCGCGGTGGTCCACCACTGCTGCAGCAGCAGGATCGCGACCAGCGCGAAGACGAGGTAGGCGAGGTTGAGCTGGGTGGGCTTTTCCATGATCGGGGAGGATGGGGTCGGAGCCGGCCCGCGGCAAGCCGGCAGGGCTTACTCTGACCCCATTTCCTCGCCGCTGGCAAGGTCAGCCTTGAACTGGTTGCCGGCGCCCCCATCTGAACACGTGAATTCTTTCCGGGAATCAAGGCCATGCGTTTCGACAGGTTCACCACCCAGCTGCAGGAGGCCCTCGCCGAGGCGCAGAGCCTCGCCGTGGGGCAGGACCACCAGTCGATCGAACCCCAGCACCTGCTGATGGCGCTGCTCGGTCAGGAAAGCGGCGGCGCCGGCGCGCTCATCGCCAAGGCGGGCGGCAACGTCCCAGCGCTGAAGCAGTCGCTGCAGCAGGCGATCGCCCGATTGCCCAGGGTGGAAGGCACCCCGGGCGAAGTGCATGTCTCGCGCGACCTCGGCAACCTGCTCAACGTCGCCGACAGGGAAGCGCAGAAGCGCGGCGACCAGTACATCGCCTCCGAATTGTTCCTGCTCGCCGCCTGTGCGGACAAGGGCGAGACCGGCAGGCTGCTCAAGCAGGCCGGCGTCGAGCGCAAGGCGCTCGAGAAGGCGATCGAACAGGTGCGCGGCGGGGCGAGCGTGGGCTCGCAGGCCGACGAGTCGCAGCGCCGGGCGCTCGCCAAGTACACGCTCGACCTCACCGAGCGTGCGCGCCAGGGCAAGCTCGACCCGGTGATCGGCCGCGACGACGAGATCCGGCGCGTGATCCAGATCCTGCAGCGGCGTACCAAGAACAACCCGGTGCTGATCGGCGAGCCCGGCGTCGGCAAGACCGCGATCGTCGAGGGGCTGGCACAGCGCATCATCAACGGCGAGGTTCCCGAAAGCCTGAAATCGAAGCGCGTGCTGGTGCTCGACATGGCGGCGCTGCTCGCCGGGGCGAAGTATCGCGGCGAATTCGAGGAGCGCCTCAAGGCGGTGCTGAAGGAACTGGCGCAGGACGCGGGCCAGACCATCGTTTTCATCGACGAGCTGCACACCATGGTCGGCGCCGGCAAGGCCGAAGGCGCGATCGATGCCGGCAACATGCTGAAGCCCGCGCTGGCGAGAGGCGAGCTGCATTGCGTCGGCGCGACCACGCTCGACGAATACCGCAAGCACATCGAGAAGGACGCCGCGCTCGAACGCCGTTTCCAGAAAGTGGTCGTGGGCGAGCCATCGGTCGAGGCGACCATCGCGATCCTGCGGGGGCTGCAGGAGCGCTACGAGCTGCATCATGGGGTCGAGATCACCGATCCCGCGATCGTCGCGGCGGCCGAGCTCTCCAACCGCTACATCACCGACCGCTTCCTGCCGGACAAGGCGATCGACCTGATCGACGAAGCCGCGGCGCGCATCAAGATGGAGATCGATTCCAAGCCCGAGGCCATGGACCGGCTCGACCGGCGCCTGATCCAGCTGCGCATCGAGCGCGAGGCGGTGAAAAAGGAAAAGGACGAGGCTTCGCAGAAGCGGCTCGTCCTGATCGAGCAGGAAATCGCACGACTGGAAAGGGACTACGCCGACCTCGAGGAGGTGTGGAAGGCCGAAAAGGCGCAGGTCGCCGGCAGCCAGCACGTCAAGGAAGAGCTGGAAAAGCTCAAGCTGCAGATGGACGAGGCGCGCCGCAAGGGCGACTGGCAGCGCATGTCGGAGATCCAGTACGGCCGCATTCCGCAGCTCGAAGCGCAGTTGAAGAAGGCGGAATCGGGCGAGACGCCGGCGCGCAAGGCGCGGCTGCTGCGCACGCAGGTCGGCGCCGAGGAAATCGCCGAGGTCGTGTCGCGCGCCACCGGCATTCCGGTCTCGAAGATGATGCAGGGCGAACGCGAGAAGCTGATCCGCATGGAGGAGAAGCTGCACGAGCGCGTCGTCGGCCAGGACGAAGCGGTGCGCCTGGTGTCCGACGCGATCCGGCGCTCGCGTTCGGGCCTCTCGGATCCGAACCGGCCCTATGGCAGCTTCCTGTTCCTCGGTCCCACCGGCGTCGGCAAGACGGAACTCTGCAAGGCGCTCGCCGCGTTCCTGTTCGATTCGGCCGAGCATCTCATCCGCATCGACATGTCGGAATACATGGAGAAGCACTCGGTGGCGCGGCTGATCGGCGCGCCGCCGGGTTACATCGGCTACGACGAGGGCGGGCAGCTCACCGAGCAGGTGCGGCGCAAGCCCTACACCGTGATCCTGTTCGACGAGGTCGAGAAGGCGCATCCCGACGTCTTCAACGCGCTGCTGCAGGTGCTCGACGAAGGCCGCATGACCGACGGGCAGGGCCGCACGGTGGACTTCAAGAACACCGTCATCGTGATGACCTCGAACCTCGGCTCGCACATGATCCAGCAGATGGCGGGCAGCGATTACGGCGTGGTCAAGGTCGCGGTGATGGCCGAAGTGAAGACGCATTTCCGGCCCGAGTTCGTCAACCGCATCGACGAGGTGGTGGTGTTCCACGCGCTCGGCGAGGAGCACATCCGTTCGATCGCCCGCATCCAGCTCGCCACGCTGGAGGCGCGGCTGGCGCGGATGGAATACGGGCTCGAGGTTTCTGAGGCGGCGATCGCCGAGCTGGCGCAAGCGGGGTTCGACCCCGTGTACGGGGCGCGTCCGCTCAAGCGCGCGATCCAGTCGGAACTCGAAAACCCCCTGGCGAAAGCGATCCTCGAGGGCCGCTTCGCCCCGAAGGACACGATCCGCGCGGATTACCGCGGCGGGCGGCTGACGCTGGAAAAATCGCCCGCCCGGGCGGCGGCCTGAGGGACGTTTACCCCGGCCCGGATGCGGCGCGTCTGTTGCAGCAGCTCCTCCCAGAGGCCCTCGGTGTCCTTGCGAAAAACCGTCTCCAGGTCCGCCGAGAGCACGCTCCAGATGCCGCGGTCGATCTCGCTCCTGAGCTCGCCGGGCCGCCAGCCCACATAGCCGACGTAGTAGCGCGCGTCGTTGGGCGTGCTCTCGATGACGCTGTCGATGGTGTTGGCGCGGAACGTCAGGTAGAGACTCTTCATCAGCAGCACCGAGCCGGCGCCTGGCTCGATGTCGGTTTTCACCAGCGCGACCAGCGCGCCGCGCGAAAACGGGCCGCCGTAATACACCGGGTCAACGACTTTCTTCGACGGTTCATGCTCGGGAAACAGGCTGCCGAGCGAACGCCGCGTCGGGCGGTTGAGGATGACGCCGACGTGGCCGCCATTCGGCGCGGGTGCCGCGATCAGCACCGTCTGGCGGTAGTCCAAATCGCGGAAGGCCGGGTGCGCGACCAGCAATATCGCATCCTCGTCCTGCGCCGCGGCAAGCTGCGGCGGCCCCGCCACGGCGGCCGCGACCAGGATCAACGTGCGCAAAGCGCGACTCATAGTATTTCGGTACATGAGAAACAGGATCATTCTAGCGCGCTCGGCGCCGCTGATCTGAGCCGGACCCCGCTTGATGCGTGCCAAGTGGCTTGACACGCGCGAGCTGTCTTGACACCTGCGGGCAGAGTGCTAGATTGCGAGGTGGAGTTCGCAACTGCGGCCGGGTTGCCCAGCCGCGGTAAAGCGGGATTCCGGGCAACCGTCCGGGCACCGCGGAATCAGCACCGCAACGAAGGAGGCGGCGCAACGGCGGACTCCAGGTGCGGTGTAACCCCGTGCCAAGAGAGCGCTGCTCTTGCAGCGCAGCCCGGTGGAACCGGGCACCCGGCCCCGCCTACGGCGGGGCTTTTCATTGGTGGCCACGCCACGCGCCGCCGCCGACCGGGCGCTTTTCGGCGCGCCGCACCAGTTCCTGCCAGATATGTTGCGGGTCGTCGCGAAACACGGTTTCGGCGTCCGCCGGCACGACGTGCCAGCCCTCCAGCGCGAACTCGCCTTCGAGCTGCCGCGGCGCCCAGCCTGAGAATCCGGTGTAGAGGCGGTATTGCCGGTTGCTGTTCGCGAGCAGCGCCGTGATGTTGTCGGGGTGCAGCGTGAGATAGAGGTTTTTCAGGACATGGAATGCCGGCGCCGCCGGGGGCGAGTCGGCGCGAAACAGCGCCACGATCGCCCGGCGCGCCACGGGGCCGCCGAAGTACAGCCGGTCGCGGTAGTTGGCGGCGGACGCGAGCTCCGGCAGCAACTGCCGCAGCGGCAGCGAGGTCGGCCGGTTGATGATCACGCCCACCGTGCTGGCATCCGCGGCCTGCGTCACGAGGACCACGCTTTCGCTGAAATTGGGATCCTGCATGCCCGGCTTCGCCACCAGGAAGATGCCGTTGGGCTTTTCAGCTTGCGGCGCGAGCGCGGGCGGCGCCGCGGCCATTGCGACGACGAGCCACAGCCAGGGCAGGGCGCAGTTCACGCGGTTATTATCCTGCCGGGGATTGACGCCGATCAATTTACAGCGGGGTGCGGGCGATAGCCTGTGCGCTGCCAGACGAGGGCAATCATGGCGACGAAACGTTTTCTGGTACCGGTGGATGGCTCGGAGTACGCCATGCGCGCACTGCGCTACGCGATCGGGCGCGCCAGGGAGTCGCAGGCCGAAATCCACGTGCTGCACGTGGAGCCGCCGCCGCTCTACCAGGAGGCGCGCCTGTATGCCATGCGCGAAGACATCGCCAGGATCCACCAGGAGGCGCACCAGCGCCTGCTGCAGGACGCCGTCGCCGAGCTGCAGCAGGCCGGCGTGCCGCATGCATCGCACCTCGCCGAGGGCGAAGTGGCCAACGCGATCGCGCAGTTCGCCGATTCGCAGAGAATGGACGAGATCATCATGGGCACGCGCGGCATGACGGCCTTCGGCCAGATGCTGATGGGATCGGTGGCGAGCCGGGTGGTGCATTTCGTCAAGATCCCGGTGACGCTGTTGAAATAGGCGCGGTTTGCCTGATCCGCGCGCCGGGGCGATTCCGGCGCCCGGGGCACGCTGGCGGCGCTGCGGCTGGAACAATCCGTGTACAAGGAGGCAACGATGGCTGAGGAAGTCAGGGCCCCGCTGGCGGGGAACATCTGGCAGGTGCTGGTCGAAGTGGGCGCCAAGGTCGAGGAGGACGACGAGCTGGTCGTGATCGAGGCGCTCAAGATGGAGAACCCGGTG
>SCUF01000326.1 GCA_004298325.1 Betaproteobacteria bacterium
CTGCGCGTCAAGGGCGCGCTGCCGCGCATGGAGGCCCTGCAGCAGGTGGTGGACGCGCACGGCGTGAATTTCATGGCGACGATCTGCGCCATCTGCAAGGCGCAGTTCTCGAAGGTGCTGCCCTACTACAAGTTCGACATGGGCATGGTCGGCGGCGTGCACCAGCTGGTGGGCGACGCGATCCGGCTCGGACGCAACGATTGAAGATGCGAGGCAAACGACGATGGCCGTCACGACCGAAACCAAGCCCGAGAAGCTGACTTTCCGCCGCTACCAGGACGGCGACGCCCAGTGGCACGACTGGCGCGGCAACATCTTCAATGCCAGCTACACGCACAAGTGCCCGACCTACCAGAAGAGCGCGCCGCCCTGTCAGGCGAGCTGTCCCTCGGGCGAGGACATTCGCGGCTACCTCGCCATCGTGCGGGGCACCGAGAAGCCGCCGGCGGGCGTGCCGTGGCAGGAATACGCCTGGCGGCGCCTGACCGAGGCGAATCCGTTCCCCTCGGTCATGGGGCGCGTCTGCCCGGCGCCGTGCGAGTCGGGCTGCAACCGCAACGAGGTCGAGGATTTCGTCGGCATCAATTCGGTCGAACACTTCCTCGGCGACTGGGCGATCGCGCAGAAACTCCAGTACCGCAAGCCGGCGACGACGACCGGCAAGAAGGTCGCGGTCATCGGCGGCGGGCCGGCAGGGCTGTCGTGCGCCTACCAGCTGGCGCTCAAAGGGCACGAGGTCACGGTGTTCGACGAACGCGCCGAGCTCGGCGGCATGATGCGCTACGGCATTCCGGGTTTCCGCACGCCGCGCGCGATGCTCGACGCGGAGATCGGGCGCATCCTCGAGCTCGGCGTCAAGACGCGGCTCGGGACGCGCATCGGCCGCGACGTGTCGATGGACGAGGTGCAGAAGAGCTTCGACGCCGTGTTCATGGGGCTGGGGGCGCAGGGCGGCCGGCCGCTGCCGGTGCCGGGGGCCGAGGCGCCCAACTGCGTCACCGCGACCGCGTTCCTGCGCGCGTTCAACGACGGGCGCCTCAAGCACGTCGGCAAGCGCGTGGTGGTGGTGGGCGGCGGCGACACTTCGATCGACGTCGCCACCGTGGCGCGACGCCTCGGCCATATCGACCATCCGAAGGCGGTGGAGCGGCCCGAGCAGGTGATCGGCGGGCATCTGGCGCAGGACGTGGCCGAAATCTCGGCGCGGCAGGGAGCGGAAGTGACGCTCACCTCCGTCTTCACGGTCGACAAGATGCAGGCCAACAAGCACGAGATCGAGCACGCGCTCTCCGAAGGCATCGTGATCCGGGACGGCTGGGCGCCGGTCGAGGTCGTAATCGGGCCCGATGGCCGCGCCACCGGCCTGAAGATCGCGCAATGCCAGGCCAGGTTCGTCGGCCCCAAGCTCGAGCTCAAGGTCGACGAGGCGAGCGCCGAGTTCGTGCCGGCGGACCTGATCGTCTCGGCGATCGGGCAGGCGGTGGATTTCAGCGGCCTGGAGCGCTTCGACAACGGCCGCGGCCTGATCAGCGCCGACAAGAACTATCAGATCGCGGGCCAGCCCGGCGTGTTTGCCGGCGGCGACGTGCTGCGGCCGCACCTGCTCACGAGCGCGATCGGCCACGGCTGGATCGCGGCCGAGGGCATCGACCGCTACCTGCGGCGCGAGGCGCTCGAGAAGCGTCCCAAGATCGACGTCCATTCGTTCGACCTGATGCGCAAGATGCTGGAAAAGGGGCTCAAGCTCGAGGCGGCGCCGCACGAGCCCGTGCTCGGCACGTCGAGCGCCAATTTCGCCGTGCACAACTACGACGACCGCTCGGCGCGCTTTGTCATCCCGCACCAGGACCTGTTCCTCGGCCACTTCCAGTACACGCCGCGCGAGGTGCGCAACGTCACGCAGCTCACCGCCGAGCAGGCCCTGGGCAATTTCGAGGAGCGGCTCGATGCGCTGGAGGAAAAGCGCGCGGTGGCGGAAGCCAAGCGCTGCATGAGCTGCGGGCTGTGCTTCGAGTGCGACAACTGCGTCGTCTACTGCCCGCAGACCGCGGTGTTCCGCGTCAAGAAGGACCAGGCGACCATGGGCCGCTACGTCGACACCGACTACACCAAGTGCATCGGCTGCCACATCTGCGCCGACGTCTGCCCCACAGGCTACATCCAGATGGGGATGGGGGAGTAGGGGCGCGGCCGTGAAAGTCTTCGCCGCGCTGCTGGCGTTGGCCGCGGTGCTCGCTGCGGGCCTCGCGTTCGCGGCGGGGCGCACGGCAAAGCCGGTGGTGCTGATCGAGCGTCCCGGCCAGTGCGTCGAGGCGACCGAGGTCATGCGGCGCGACCACATGAAGCTGCTCCTGCACCAGCGCGACCGCACCGTGCGCGACGGCATCCGCACGAAGCCGCAAAGCCTCGCCGGCTGCGTCGACTGCCACGCCAGCCGCAAGACCGGCAGCGTGCTCGGCGAGCAGGGCTTCTGCCAGAGCTGCCACGCCTACGCGGGCGTGCGCCTCGATTGCTGGGAATGCCACACGCCGAAAGCGCGCGCGCAGGCGGCGGGCGCAAAGCCATGAGCGGCAACCCGCGCCGCGGCTTCCTCGGCACGGCGGCGGCCGCGCTCGCGGGCGTCGCGCTCGCGCCCGGAATTCGCCTGATCGAGCTGGCCGCTGCGCGCGCCCCGGGCGAGGCGGTCACGGCCAAGGTGCGCTGGGGCCTGCTGATCGACACCGCGCGGTGCGCCACCGGCTGCAGCGAATGCGTCAGCGCCTGCAACCGCGAAAACGGCCTCAAGGACGCCGGCCGCCCGCGCACCGACGCGCAGTGGATCCGCAAGATCGATCTCAGCGACCCGAAGAGCGCCCGCCAGCATTCGGCACCGGTGATGTGCCAGCACTGCGCGCACCCGCCGTGCGTGGACGTCTGCCCCACGGGGGCGTCGTTCAAGCGCGCCGACGGCATCGTGCTGGTGGACCGGCACACCTGCATCGGCTGCCGCTATTGCGTCATGGCCTGCCCGTACAAGGCGCGCTCCTTCGTGCACGAAAACCTGACGGAGCAGAAGCCCGACGTGCCGCGCGGCAAGGGTAGCGTCGAAGGCTGCACGCTGTGCGTGCACAAGATCGACCGCGGCGACGGCACCACGGCCTGCGCCGAGGCCTGCACGGCGGCCGGGCACGGCGCGATCACCTTCGGCGACCTGAACGACCCGCAGAGCGCGATTGCGAAGCGCCTGCGCGAGCTGCCCAGCCGCGCGCTGCGCGCCGACCTGCGCCTCGACCCGGGCGTGCGCTACGCGGGCGTCTGACATGGCGACCCTCGTCCATCGCGAGCTCACCGCCGGCGCCTGGCGCTATTTCGGCCCGCTGCTCGGGCTGGGCGCTGTGCTCGCGGCCGGATTCGCGGCGTTCCTTTACATGGAGATCAACGGCCATCACGTCACCGGCATGGACAACCAGATCGTCTGGGGCCTGCCGCACGTGTTCGCCGTATTCCTGATCGTCGCGGCCTCGGGCGCGCTCAACGTCGCCTCGGTGGCCTCGGTCTTCGGCAAGCTGGAATACAAGCCGCTGGCGCCGCTTTCGGGCGTGGTCTCGCTCGCGATCCTGGCCGGCGGGCTCGCGATCCTCGCCGCCGACCTCGGCCGGCCCGACCGCCTGATCGTCGCCCTGACGCACTTC
>SCUF01000327.1 GCA_004298325.1 Betaproteobacteria bacterium
CACCTCGTCGAGGTAGATCGGCCGGCCGCACTCCGAGGGCAGCAGCGGCCCGGTATGGCCGACCTGGATGCAGACCGGCACTCCGAGTTCGCTGCACTTGATATACACCGGCCAGTAATGCTTGTCGTTGGGCGGCAGTCCCGTCATGCCGTCGCCGTACATGTACGGCTCGAGCCGGATCGCCACCATTCCGAGTTCCTTCACCTGCCGCTCGACTTCGCGCGCGATCTCCATCGGTCTCCTGAGCACGTTCACGGTGCCGGCGCCGACAAAGCGGTCGGGATACCGGCGCACGAGCGCCGCGACCTGGTCGTTGGTCACCACCGCCACGTCCTTGTGGTAGAAGGCCGAGAGCACGACGCGGTCGACTCCGGCCGCGTCCATCTCCGCGATCATCGATTCGATCGCCTGACCTTTCACCATGATGTCGGGGCTGCGGTACTTACGGAAGATGTGGTGAAATTCTTCCGGCCAGAGCTTGGCCCCCTCCGGGCTGATGTACGACGCCCACGCGTCGATGGCTATGCGCTTGCGGCTCATGGTTCGTTCCTCCCTGTAAGCTTCAGAATCACGCGGGCCTCGCCGGAACTTGCCGGCTCGAAGCCGATATCACGCACGATGCGGACCGCTTTCTCGACGATCTCGCCGTTGCCCTGCGCCAGGCGCCCCGGCGAAACGTAAAGGTTGTCTTCCAACCCGACGCGCACATGCCCGCCCATCGCCAGAACGGCGCCCAGCATGCGGAAGTGGTTGCGCGCGCCGATCGCCGAGACCAGCCACACCGCGTCCGGCGGGATCCCGTCCACCAGGTGCACGAGATTGCGGACCGTCGCATCGGTGACCTCGCCGGGAATACCCATGACGAAATTGACCAGCAGCGGCTCGGCCAGCACGCCGCGCGCCCTGAGATCGCGCAGGTTGTTGAGCATCCCGGCGTGGTAGACCTCGAGTTCGGGACGCGTGCCATGGTCGCGGAAGATCCGCGCCACGCGCTCCAACGCGGCGTGCGAGGCGAACAGCGGCACGAAGCGATCGTTGACCCACCTTCCGGCCGCCGGGTCGTAGCGGCCGAGCAGGCTGCCGCCGCCGACGCTGAACGAGGCGATTTCCGGCCGCAGCTCGGGCACCACCTTCAGCCTATCCTCGAGCGGCAGCCCGGCGACCGCGCCGCCGGTGGTGAGATTGAGGATGGCATCGCAACCGGCCGCGCGCAGCCCTTCTACGATGCGCCGAAACACCGCGACGTCGCCCGTCGCCCGCCCGCCCGTGTCGCGCGCATGCAGGTGCAGAATCGCCGCACCCGCGCGCCAAGCCGCCAGCCCCTCGGCGATGATCTCGTCGGGCTGCTCCGGCAGCGCCCGATTCGCCGCTTTGCCCTGCTGGGCGCCGGTCAGCGCGCAGGTAACGATCACGCGCTCCACGTCACTCTGCCTTGAAGCGCGCGCGGCGCTTGGCGAGGAAGGCGCCCATGCCCTCTTTCTGGTCACGTGTCAGCCAGTTGAGCACCACCGTGTTGATCGAAAAGTCGATCGCCGACTCCAGATCGGTGGTCATCCACTTGTGGATGATCTCCTTCTGCGTGGCCAGCGCCGGCTGGCTCTTCTCCGCGAGCTTCGCGCACAGCGCCTTCGCCTCGGCAGCGAGGCATCCGGCCGGCACCACCGATTGCAGCAGCCCGCGGCGCTCGGCCTTCGCTGCATCCCAGAATTCGCCCAGATAAGCCATTTCGCGTGCGCCTTGGATGCCGATCGCCATCGGCAGGATGGCCGCCTCCACGATCGCCGGAATGCCACGATGGATGTTCGGCAACCCGAAACGCGAGCGCTTGGTGGCGATCATGAAGTCGCAGGAGACCGCGAGTTCCAGCCCGGCGCCAAGGCACAGTCCGTCGATCGCCGCCACGATCGGTTTCTCGGTGGTACGCAGCGTGAGGAAGGTACGGTGCAGTTCGCGCCCCACCTCGCGCGTGCCGAAGCCATCAAGGTCCTTCACGTAGGCGACGTCGATCCCCGCGCAAAACGCCCTCGGGGACGCGGAGTCGATCAGGATCACTCGCACGCGCCGGTCGTCGGCGGCCTCGCCGAGCGCAGCGCGGATCTCGCGCAACATTTCGGCGTTCATCGCGTTGAGAACCTTGGACCGGTTGAGCGTGATGCGCAGTACGGACTCCTCGATTCGGCTACGGATAGTGCAAACAGCCATCGTTCATCTCCCTTGAAAGCGCGGTGCGCGTTTTTCGGCGAAGGCGCGCAATCCCTCCTGCACGTCCTCGGTCTGGCGTAGCGGCTCGGCGTAGAACTGCTCGATGCGCAGTCCTTCCTCGAGGCAGACATGCAAGCCCCGGTACATCGCCGCACGCGCCGCCTGCACCGCGAGCGGGGCGTTGGCGGCGATGCGCCGCGCAAGCGCGAGCGCTTCCGTTACCAGCGCCTCGCGCGGCACGACCCGACTCACCAGTCCAAGCGCAAGGGCCCGCCGTGCCTCGATCGGCTCGCCGGTCATGATCATCTCGGCGGCGATGCCAAGCGGAATCGCGCGCGGCAACCGCTGTGTGCCGCCAGCGCCTGGAATCAATCCCCGGCGCACCTCCGGAAGGCCGAACGTGGCGTGTTCGGCGGCGATCCGCACGTCGCAGGCGAGCGCAAGTTCCAGCCCGCCGGCGAGGCAATGCCCGTTGATCGCCGCGATCACCGGTTTACCGGTATCCAGATTGCGAGTGATGCCGCCCAGCCCCGGCTCGCGCTCGCCGCGCTCACGCCGCTCGATCGGCGTCATCGAGCGATACCAGCCGCCGATCTCCTTCAGATCCGCGCCCGCGCAGAAGGACGCGTCGCCCGCTCCAGTGAGGATCGCCACGCGCAGCGACGGATCGTCGCGGAACGCGATCCAGGTTTGGACCAGTGTCTGCCGCATCGCCTGGTTGAGCGCGTTGCGCGCCTGTGGCCGGTCCATGGTGACGGTGAGAATGTCTGCGCTGCGCTCGGCGCGAATGCTCATCGTGCCTCCCCGGTGACGGGTTCAAACCCGTCGATGTCGAGGATGCTTGCACGGCGAGATGAGGCGAAGCGCACCCTCACCCGGTGGCCGATGCGGCAGCCGGCGGGTGCGGCAACTAGCCGATGCAGAAACGCCGTGTCGGCGCCGTCGAGGCGCACCAGCGCGTAGCTTCCGGCGTCAGGCGTTTCGGTCCAGGCGAGGATGGTTCCTCCCGGACCGACCTCGACCTCGGCGAGATCGTCGCCGCCGCAGGCCGGGCAGAACGTGCGCAACGGCACCGCCACCCGCGCGCACGTTTCGCAGCGCGAGGCGATGATGCGCATCCCATCGCGCAGGGCGACGAGAAACCTGCTGCCGGCCCGGCCCGCGGCGTATTTGAACGGAATCCGGATCGCGCCCTCGCGGATCATCGCAGCACCTCGAAATGAACGATATCGTCCATCGCCCCGCGCGGTTCAGGCCGCCACACCGCGCGAACGCGCAACCCGATCGAGAGCCGCGCCGGGTCGGACTCGGCGAGGTAATGATTGATCGTCGTATCGGCGCCGTCGAGCTGGATCAGCCCCATGCCATACGGCGCCTCGCGCATGTCCCCGGTGCGCGCGTCGAGCATCGGCACCTGCAACACGGTCCATGCCTCGAGCCGGCCCTCGTCAGCCACGGACACCCACTCAGAGAGCGGCGCGTGGCAATTGCCGCAGATCGGCCGCGGCGGCAGATAGCTCCGCCGGCAGACACCACAGCGCAGCGCCTCTATGCGCCTTTCCATCAGGCCACTGCAGAATCGCTCCATTGCGGCGCCTGATGCGTAACGCCAGGTGACGGCCATCTCGATCGGAACCAGGATCGCCTCGTTCATGGCTGCGCACCCAGCACGACCACGTCCGCCCAGGCATAGACGCCATAGCCGGTCGCGAGCGCGGTACGCACGCCGTCGACCTGCCGCTCGCCGCCGCGCCCGTGGATCTGCAGGGCGGCCTCGGCGACGCGGATGACGCCGGAAGCGCCGACCGGGTTGCTCGACAGCACGCCCCCCGAAGGGTTGACCGGGAGCTCGCCGTCCATCGTCGTGACGCCGTCTTCGATCAAGCGTCCTGCCTCGCCATCGCCGCAGAAACCGAGCGCCTCGTACCAGGCGAGTTCCGCATACGACACCGGCTCGTAGATCTCCGCCACGTCGAAGTCATGCAGCGGATCGCGGATGCCGGCCCTCGCGTAAGCGTTGCGCGCCGCATCGCGCAGCGTGCGCATCGTGACGAGACGCCGATCGATGTCGCCGATGTAGGGCTGCTCGTGACGCGTCGCCGATGCCTTGATCCACGCCGGGCGCGGGCACAGGCGGCGCGCGGGTTCTTCCGCGGCGATGACGATCGCGCACGCGCCGTCGGACTGTGGGCACATGTCGAGCAGGCGGACCGGGTGCGCCAGCGGCCGCGACCCGAGCACCTCATCGACCGTGAGCGCCGGCATCTTGAGGTGAGCATGCGGATTGCGCGCTGCGTTGCGGCGCGCCTTGACGGCCACCATCGCGGCCTGCCGTTCGGTCACACCCCGCGCGGCCATGTACTGCGAGATCGACAGCGCGAAATTGCCGAGCGCGCCCGCGGCGACGGCGCGGTCCCAGAACGGATCGGTCAGCGCCATTCCGGTTTGCGTCTGGCCCTCGGAGTGCTTCTCCAGGCCGACCACCAGCACCACGTCGAACAACCCCGAGGCCACCTGGTGGAAACCGGCGATACAGGCACTCGTGCCGGAGGTACCGCCGGTCGCGACCTTGAGGCACGGCTTGCCCGCGGCGAACGCCGCCTCGCCGAGCCACAGCTCGGGCAACGCGCGGCCCTCGAACAGCTCCATGTTCGAGATCAGCATGGCGTCGATCTGCTGCGGACGCAAACCGGCGTCGGCGATCGCGGCCTTGGCGGCCTCGCGCACCAGCTCCGGTTGCGAGGCGTCGCTGCGGTTGCTCGCGTAATCCGTCTGTCCGGTGCCGATGATCGCGACGCGCCGCATCAGTCCGCCGCCTCCAGCAGTGCAACCGCTTGCCCCTGTCCCGCCGGCCCCCACGCCCCATGCGCGAGTGCTCGGCGGTAGCGAGCGTTGCCGCGCAAGCCGCGCGTGGCGGCGATCAAACGCGAAAGCCCTGCGACCACCGGCGCCGTACCTCCGAACAGTCCGCCGTCGGGCGAGATCACGGTCTCGCCGCCTATTCCGCACGCATCCCGGAACAGCTCTTCCTCGTGCGGGTAAAGGCAGGATGGCTCGGCAAGATCGATTGCCGCTTCCTCGCTTGTGATGCCAGCGTCGGCGCACGCGCGCCGGAGCGCCCGGCCAAGGCCCTCCCAGCGCGTCAACTCGCGATCGCCGATGGCATGCGCCTCAAGGTCGTATCCCATACCGGCCAGCCGCACACTTCGCCGCCCCGGCGCCGGCGGGCGGACGCTCAACACCACCGCCGCGGCGCCGTCGCCGAGCGGCGCGCACATGGCCTCGCGCAGCGGCGCGGCAACCACCGGCGAGGCGAGCACCGCTTCGGCCGGCAACGCTGCCGCAAAACCACCGGGCGCGGCGCTCGAGCGCCTGCGCGCCGCCAACTCGGCCCAGCGGCGTTGCGCGCCGCCGTCGGCGGCCGCCATCGCGCTCGCCTGCAGCCCCGCGCAGACAAGGAAGTCGGCATCGAGGGGCTGGAGATGAATCGGATCCATCGCCCAGCGGGTGAGCGAACGGAAATCGCTCATTGACGCCTTGCCGTGCGCGGCGACCAGCACCGTCTGATACGCTTCGGAGCGCAACTCGCACGCCGCATGGATCGCCGCGGCGAGCCCGTCCGCGGCGATACGCGTCTCGGGCTTCATCACTGCGCCGACCACCTCTGTGACCGCGATGTTGGAGGCAGTCAGTCCATCGAAAAGATCGATCGAAGCCGTCACAATTGCGTCGATGTCGTCGTGCCCCATGCCGGCATCGGCAAGCGCCTTGTCGACCGCCGCAAGTACCATTTCCGGAATCGAGCGCGGATCCTGCGCGACCGGACCCGTTTCGCCGACCCCGACAATGAAGATCGGCCGGCGATCGCCGTTCGGCGCATTCATTTCGCTCATCCCTGCGGATCGAAACCCGATGTGCGGGCGATGATTTCGCGCATCATTTCGCTGGTCCCTGCGCCGATGGTGAAGGCGAGCGAATCCCGGTAGAGGCGCGCCATCAGGCACTCCTCCATATAGCCCATGCCGCCGTGGATCTGCGCGCAGTGGTGCGCGACGCGGATCGCCGACTCGGTGGCGAACAGCTTGGCCATCGAGATCTGCGCATTGCAAGGCTCGCCGCGCACGTACAGGTCGAGTGCGCGGTAGGTGAGCGCCTCGGCCGCTTCGATCGTCGTCGCCGTGTCGGCCAACCGGTGGCGCCACGTCTGAAAACCGAGCAGCGGCTGGCCGAAGGCCTTGCGCGTATGCCCGTAGCGGACCGCCTCCTCGAGCATCAGGCGCATTTGTGCGGTGGCAAGCAGCGCCAGCACCAGCCGTTCGCCCTCGAAGCCTTGCATGATCAACTTGAAACCGCCGTTCTCCTCGCCGACGAGATTGCGCGCCGGAACGCGGCAACCCTGAAAAGCGATCTCCCCGGTGTCGGACGCGTGCGTCCCGAGCTTGCGCAGCCGTCGGCCGCGCGAGAATCCGGCTGTATCGGTCGGCACGACGATGAGCGAGATGCCGCCCCGCCCCGGGCCGCCCGTGCGCACCGCAGTAGTGACGAAGTCGGCGATCGTGCCGTTGCTGATGAAGGTCTTGGCGCCGTCGATGATCCAGTCGCCGCCGGCGCGCACCGCGCGCGTTCGGATCGCCGCAACGTCGCTGCCGGCGTCGGGCTCGGTCACGCCGAGCGCGCCGATGCGCTCACCGGCCGCCGCCGGGCGGACGAATTGCGCCTTTAGTTCCTCCGAGCCGGCGCGATCGATCACCTTGGTGGCGAACTCGGCGTGCGCCAGGATGCTCACCGGGACGCCGATCGAGCCGCAGCGCGCGAGTTCCTGCACCAGTACGGCGGTGTACCAGAAGTCGCGTCCACTGCCGCCGGAGTTCTCTGAAAGCCGCACGCCCAAATAACCGAGTTCCCCTAGCCTGCGAAACAACTCGCGCGGGAGTTCGCCCGCTGCCTCCCAGGCGAGAACATTGGGCGCGATCTCGTGCGTCACGAACGTGCGCAACGCTTGACGGAAGATCTCGTGTTCTTCGGCGAATCCCGACATGGCTGCCCCCTCGCCTCGGCCTGCCGGTGCAAGCCCCTATTGTGTCGCTAGTTTTAAGTAGTCCTACTTGTTTGTCAAGTGTTACTCAACGGCGTCACCAGGAGCGTGTACCTCGCGCGGGGTTTCAGGGGTTATTGGAAGAGGTTGGTACGATCGGCCTTCATTGTCATCATCGTGGTGCTGCCCGTCCGGCCCGAGGGTCTTCTGGGCAAGGAATTCAAGGAGCGCGTGTAGTCCAAAACCTTCATCGAGACGCTGTTTTGCGTGCCGCGATCGCCCTCGGTCACCACCAGGTCCTGGGTCACGTCCGGCAGGCGCCGCGTGAGGTAGCCGGAGTTGGCAGTCTTCAGCGCCGTGTCCGCGAGACCTTTGCGCGCGCCATGCGTCGAAATGAAGCAAATATCGTGCGTCGTGTTGTAGACGTTGAAGTGCCCGGTCGGCGTGATCAGTTTCGGATCCTTGATCACCGTCTTGAGCTTCCTCGTCTTGTCGTCCACCACCACCAGCGCCGACTGCCGATTCTTGGCCGGCCACACGGCAAGAGGCGCGCGGAAACCGCAGACTAGCTCGATTTTCTCGCCGCCGCTGCCCTTGACTGCATCTCGTCGAACTCGGTCTTGGAGATCAGCCGATGAGCAAGGGAGAAGACCACATTGTCCTCACGAAAAACATGAAGCTGCAGCAACTCCACCAGGTTCTCGCCCTGTTCGAGCGCCGCATCCGGAACGATCATCCCTGATCTTTCGTGCGGAAGACGAAACACAAACCCAAACTACGAAGTTGCGAGATGAAACGGAATAAACGGATCCACGCGTTCATCCAGGAACACGTCGCGCAGTGTGGGTAACGCGGTGCGAGCCATAGTTGATCCTTGGCCGGCCAGTTCGCCGATCACCGAGGCGCTATCAAGATTGATTTTTCCTTCCACGACATCGAGGCTGTACCTGAAAAGCTTGGGGAGGCTCTCAGTGTGCCCGCAAAGCAACTTTGCAGTTCCGAGCGAGGCGACGGACTGCCCCTGCTGGAAAAACGTATTGAGACTCAGCGCGAAATCGACTCGACCAGCGCGCGGCGGACAAGTGTAAAGAGGGTCCGTGCAGCCGAGGCTCAGTATCCGAAGGCTTTCGCTCGGCCAGCCGAGCACGCTCACCGCCTCGACTGCGGCCATGCCCCTGGGATTGTTCGCCCAGACACCGCCGTCTACCAGCAGCGCGCCATCCGCGAGAGCGTGCGCCGGAAAATAAGTCGGTGCGGCGGCCGTGGCAAGCGCTACATCCACTGCCTTCTGCTTATGGTCAACTTCGAAGCGCTGATGGTGGGACGTTTTGAAAACGTAGACGCTACGCGTCCCGATGCTGTAGGCAGGGATAACAAGGCGCACGGTGCTGTCCGCCAGCCGCTTGGCGCCGAATGCGCCTTCCAAGGCCTCTCTTAGCGCCAGCGGATCGTAGGCCGGCCCAACAAGCTGCCGGGCCCGGCGACCTTGCCTTTGCGCAAACAACATGACGCGGCTCATTAGACCGCCGCCATCTGGCGCTTGCCCGAAAATCCGGCGCCCGCGTTCCTCGTAAAAGCGCAGTATGTCCCGAGCGCTCAACCCGAGCCCCAGCCCTAAGGCGATGATTCCGCCTGTCGATGTGCCCGCAATGAGATCAAAGTGATCGGCAATTCGCCTACCCGTCGCATCCTCGATCGCGGCGAGAAACGCCGCCGGGAACGCGCCTTTTACTCCACCGCCATCGATCGCAAGAATCTTTCTCTTCTTGCTGATGGTGCCGGCGGATGCATCCCCCCGCCCGTCCATTCGCCGCTCCTAAGCCACACTTCGAAGTAGTACAGCCACAGGACTGACCACGGCAGCATGGTGTCCACCAGAGATCGCTGCGGAGTCCACTCCCCCGTCCACGGAAGAAAAAGGCAGGGCTGCGGCGGCTGTTGCTCGTAGACGTGCGGTAGGTCCTTGCCGCCAGCCAGGACGGTGAGATCTGGCGCCCTTACGATCACCTGAGGGTGATCGCCCTGGCGGTACTTGAGTTCCATCTCGTACAGCCGTCCAATCGGGGTCGGGCGCGCCGAATACAGCCAAATAAGCGACCCGCGAGATAGTTGGCCGGCGCCGCCGAACCGATTCGCTGTGCGCAGTACGTAGTACTGCTGCGCGGCCGTGAGGCCAGCCGGGCGATATGCGGCGCGCATTATCTCCGGCCATAGAACGTATTGCCCCGGATCGGCGCCGCAAGCGGCGAGCTGGACACACCGGCGCCGCCCAGAACGCCTAGAGTTCGCACAGTTCGTGCCGCGTTGACCGCGCGGTTCATCTCAGCGAACACCGGCTCGACTACCGAGCCGCCGAATGCCTCCGAGAGGCGGACGCTCACCTGGTCCTCACCCTCCGCACGCACGAAGTCGTCGAACGTTTCAACCAGATTTTCGTGCCACTGGAAGAAAGCCTCCGCGCGGCGTGCATCTTCGTTCCATTTCTCGGCGAAATTCTCGCCGCTGGTCGTTTCATTCGGGATGACGTAGATGGTCTGCCCAGCGATCTGCGTAACCTGGATGAAATTTGGCATGCCGCGCACCGCCTCCATCAGGAGGTCCAGTTCATCGTCGTACTCGCGCGACCGCACGCACTCCTCGTACGACCAGCCCAGGAGCGTAGTGATGATGATCGAGATCGGCGCAAGCGATGATTCCTTGCCCGTGAACCGAATATCGCGGTGCCGCTTGCAGAGCTGCACGCCGCGTTTCAGCGGCCCTTTGTAATGCTGGCGCTCCGGCAACCCCTCAATATCGGCGCGCGCCTCTGTGAATTTCACGACTCGGTATCTGGGCTGAAGTCGCGCTCGCGCCTCGAAGTTGTCGGCAAATGCAATCGGGTGCGTAGTTTTCCAGACGCGTAAGGTCTTATCCGGGACCAGCAGGCCGCCATTGGCGCACCTCGGATTGCTGATCGCGGGCGTCACGTCCAGGTGGAATTCGCCCTCGTACTGCAACTGCCAGCAGCGGTTTTTCTCGACAAGGATCTTTCGATAGCGCTCGTTCTCCTTCAACCGGTCGCCGACAAGCTGCTTCACCGCCGCGGGACTCGATTGCTCCGAAATGCCCGGAAGCACATCCAGCAGATCAACGTCGAATTCGGAACGAGCGAAGGGCCGGTTTGCTGTCTGAATACGGATTGAGCCGTGCGGTGAAATACTTCCATCTTGGAGGTACGGCGACTCGGCCTCGATCAACCACGCGCCAACGGCTTCGTAGCTGGTTTGCGCGCGCTCGTATTGCGTTTCAGTGAGGTCCAACCGTTGCCCGATTGCCTCCAGATAGCCGTAAAGCTGCGCCTTACGTTTAGCCGCAAGTTCAAAAATGGGGAGCACAATCGAATTCCTTTCAAGAAATTGTGCCAAGAAGCGGCAGGCCCAACGGCGTGGTGGCATCGGCGCAGAGATGCGTCATGTAGCCGAATCCGATGCCGAGCAGCGCATCGCGCATGAATGCCTCGCCCGGCGTCGCCGGCATCCAGTCGTAGAGCTTTCTCATACCGGTCGTGACAATCACTGCGAATGCGGCGCTGTGGCAGAACTTGCGATGGTGCGGGCTGCTCGCAGGCTCCAACAGATCGGGCAGTCCCGAGGCGATCGCCGCCACGACCGCCGCGAACACGGGATCAGGCAAACGCGCCGTCGGGTGGTGTCGCCGGAGCATCGAGATCAGGGCAAAAGCCGAGGCTCCGGAGATCGCGGTGTGGGCAGCAGCGCGCATTTCAACGCTCCTTTCGCACGCCTTTGTATGGCCTCTCGTTCGCCTTTTGATCGACGAACCTGCCAGTGGCGGTGTCCCGCTTAACCCAGCGTTCAATGTGCGGGTGAATACTTGAGATCGCTCGCGTATCGCGCCTGAACGACGGTGATCGCGAATCGAGGGATTCTTAGCCATAATAATGCCCTAACTCATTGAGTTAACGAGAAAAGTATTGACAGAAGAGGTTTCAAGGAGCATAGTTTACGGAATTCTTGTTTCTATGTCAACTTTGTAAACTCTTGGGGATGAACATGATCGGTGACCGCATAAAGCAGGCACGTAAAGCGGCAGGGCTGTCGTTGCGCGCGCTCGCGGATGGTGCGGGTGTTACCGCGATGGCGATATCGAAGTACGAGACGGGGAAATCCACCCCCTCGTCACGAGTCCTGATTTCCCTATCGAAGGCACTGGCCGTACGTACTGAGTATTTCTTTCGGCCGGTGAAGGTTGCGCTGCAGGAACTTAAGCACCGAAAGCATTCTCAGTTGCCAAAGAAGGCGCTTGAGCAGATCGAAGGCGACGTAAAAGAGCAGCTTGAGCGGTTTATCGAACTTGAACAATTGCTGCCAAATGGTCCGCTACAGGCATTCAAGCTCCCCGGCGAACTTCCCGAATCGATCACGACTCTCGATGATATCGAGGGCCTTGCCCGACAGCTTCGGAAGTCCTGGGAACTCGGCGTCGATCCTATTCCAGTGCTGACCGACATGCTTGAGGAACGCGGGATCAAAGTGTTCCAGTCCCAAGCAATCAACGAGCGGTTCGACGGCATGGCTGCAACGGTCGGTGGCATACCCGTGATCGTTGTCGGTCGTGGATGGCCCGGTGATCGCCAGCGATTTACGCTTGCACACGAACTCGGGCACTTGGCTCTGAAGGACCGCTTGGCCCCCAATCTCGACGAGGAAGCAGCGGCGAATCGTTTTGCTGGCGCCTTTCTTGCGCCTGCGGATGAGGTCCGTAAGGAACTGGGCGCAAATCGTTCATGGCTAGAGCCCCGCGAACTCGAAGTGCTCAAGAAAACCTACGGACTGAGCATGCAAGGCTGGATGCATCGCGCAAAGGACTTGGGAATCTTGCCCGATACGCACTATATCGAGATGCGTAAGTTCTTTAGTGCGCGCGGATGGAACAGGAAGGAACCAGGCGATCAATATTCTCCCGAACGTCCTCAGCTTTTCGATCAGCTCGTATATCGCGCGTTGGCGCAGGATCTAATCAGCGAATCTAAGGCGGCCGAGCTATTGCGCATGCCGCTCCTCGAATTTCAGAAGAAACGGAGCATGCAGGATGCCCGCGCGCCTGCTCGTTAGCGATGCAAACATCATCATCGATATGAACACAGGCGGGCTACTCCGCCTGATGTTCCAGCTCGATGCGACGTTCGCGGTCCCAGATACCTTGTTCGAGGAAGAACTTCGTGCGCATCACCCGGAGTTGCCCCGCCTTGGGCTCAGATTGTTGGAGCTACGCGAAGAAACCGTTGTATATGCAGAAAGACTCGTCGAAAAGTACCGAGGCCTTGGCGCCAGCATTAACGACCTACTGGCGCTCGCCCTGGCTTGGCAAGAGAAGTGCCCGCTGTTGACCGGCGACAGCCGGCTACGCACCGCAGGACAAACGGAAGGCGTCGACCTACATGGCTCGGTCTGGCTTATCGAACAAATGCGTCAGGCGGGCATAATCACCGTCAGACAAGCCGCAGCCGGCTATGAAAAGATGTGCAATGCTGGACGCCGCCTGCCTTGGGACGAAATCGAAAAGCAACTCCGCAAGTTCAAGAAATAGTTATCTCAGCCGTCCGCACGCTCATAACCGCCTGTGATTGACATCTTGTGGTCAGAGATGCTTCTTGTAGTAAGCCCACTGCAGCCGAGTGAGAATTGCGAGGGTTGCTGCAAGCGGTAGGCCAATCCAGCGGACATCAACGGACCCCGGCCAGAACAGGCAAATCAGCAAACCGGTTGCCATCAGCGCAACCTGAAGATGTTTTGCGCGGTGGTAAAGGCTCGCCGATTCCCGTCCGCCAGAGGCCCGGCGTATCGCACGCTGTGTCAGCCCATCCGCCCCCGCGACGATGTAGATGAGCACGAGAATCGGCGCAAGCAACGCCAACGTGGCAATACGGACACCGAGCAGCTGCGTTCCGATCATCGCGACTTCGATGCCTTCGATGTTCGCCAGGTAGGTATTCCGTACGATCGTGTCTGGAATAGAATGCGCCGCCCCCTCCGCGAATCGCATTCCCATGTCGTGAATTCCCGTGAACCGGAAGACAATCGCATATAGAGAGTTGGCCGTTTCGGTCACAACGCCCGGCACCCCGCCCTGCCACGCAGCGAGGGCGCGCCCGCGCGCGAGGTCTGCAGCCAGGATACTCCTCAGCCGGTCGATACCGTCCGGCCAGACCTTGAACACGATTGTCCAATCGACAATCCAGACTGCAACGAGAATTCCAAGGAATGTCAGCATGAGCGCGAAGGCAAGCTTCAGCGGTGCAAGCAGAGCGCCTGCGATTCCCCCCTCGTGAAACGACGCATTCCTAGAGGCCAACTGGCGCCTCCGTCGATGTTGCGTCGTGCCGCGCCCAATGTGAACGGCTGTCCAACCGGCCCCTCACCTCGGCGCCGATCGCTTCGAGACTGGCCGGCATCAGCGGATCGTGACTGGCATCCGGCAACGGCATGCGGATCTTGTGGAGCTGGCCGCCGTGGATGAGCGCGAAGGCCTGCCCCTTGGGCAGTTGAACCAGGTCGCTCGGGGAGAGCATCTGGGCGCTTTCCGTCGTGATGCGGTCCTCGTTGCGGCTGGCGAAATCGGCGAAGTCGCCGGGATCGTTGGTATCCGAGACCGAAGATGAAACGAGGGTTGAGACGACGCGCACTTCCGGGACCTGGCTGGTCAGCAGTTCCGCGGTGGCGACTTCCTTGACGCGCAGCATGATGAGGATATTGAAGTTGCCGGCGATCTGCCCCGCCTTCGCCTGAGAACCGATGCGCGCTTCCACGTCCGACCACGTCTGGGTGTACGCGGTCACTTGGAACCCCGCCCCACCGGCCTTGTTGAGGAGCGGAATGAATTCGTCGCCAATCAGCTCGTTGAACTCGTCTGCGTGGATCGCGATGCGCCGCGCCACCGTTACGCCAGGAAGGCCCCTGCCCGTGCCGAACTTGTAGAGGCTTCCGGCCACGCTGGTGAGGTCTGCGAACATCGAGTTGCCCACCGCGGCGGCGACTTCGTAGTCCGAAAGGGAATCCAGCCCGATGTAGACGATGCCGCCCAGGTTGATCACCGAGGCCCAGTCGAACACCGGGCGCCAGTCGCCGGCATCGTCGAGATCCGGCGAGAGCAGCGACGCCGTGCGCCCGGTGGTGAGCTTTTCCATCAAGGGAAGGAGCGAAGCCACCAGCTTGTCGAAGTAGCTCTTCTCATAGTTGAGCGTGGAGGCGAGCGCGTGCGCGATCGGGTCGTAGAGTTTCTTGCGCCGCGCATATTCGACCAACGTCACCGCGCGGAATCCGCGCGTCTGCAGCCCCTTGTCGAGGCTCTTTTTGTCGATCGCCATCGACTCGACTTCCGCGCGCCAGCCGGCGGCGCCCTGCTCCCGGTCGAGCCAGTGCTCGAAGTAGTCGATCAGGAGCGGCTCGACGTTCGACGCATAGCGATTGATCTGCTCGTAGTCGGGCTTGCGTCCGAGCGCCACCAGCGCACGGGCCATGACGTTGACGAAACGCCAGACGAACTCCTTGAACGCGGCCGACTGGCCCTCGGAGGGAAGCTGGCCGGCGATGCGCGTTGCCACCTCGGTGATTCGCGAGAAGTTCCCCACCGGGTTGTAGCGTGCCGACAACTCCGGATGTCCCAGGTGGAACATGAAGAACTCGTTCTGCCGCCCCGCGCGCTTCGCCTCGGCGTAGACGCGGCGAAGCAGGTCGATGTCGCCCTTGGGGTCGAACACGATCACCACCTCGCCGCGGCGTATGTCCTGCGTGAGGAGCACCTCGGCGAGCCGGGTTTTTCCGACGCGCGTCGTGCCCAGCACCAGCGTGTGACCCACCCGGTCGCGGATGTCCATCCAGATATCAGACTCCGCGGGCTCCACGCCGTGAATAGCGGGATCTCCGCCAACGGCGGATTGCTCGGGCGACGGAGGCCGCAGGAGATCTGCGATCCGGCCGATGAGCCCTGGCTGCAACATATCCCGCTTGTCGGGGAGACGGGCTTCGTGCAGGCGCTGGGTATGCCGCTGGTCCCAGTGAAAGCCCTTGCCCAGAAACAGTCGCTCGGCCGACCACGGGATCTCTTCGGACGCCACCACGTAGCGGCGCTGGCGCTGCAGGTTCGCTCGGTACCGGACGATTCGCAGCCCGGCGTAGCCTCGCCAGCTCGCGTGGCAGACAAAAATGCCGGCGAGCCCCCATGCCAGTCCCGGCGGCAGGAGGAAGGTCGAAGGGCTCGTCAGCACCGCAACGGCGGCGAGACCGGAAACGGCCGCCGCACGCAATTCGTAGGCGGGCCGCAGCAAGGCTTCGAGCGGGTAGCCCATGGGCTCACGCGTCTCCGTGCACTTGGCGCAAGCGAACGAGCAACGGATTGATGGGCGGAACCGGGTTGACGATTCGCCTCGGATTGCGGATGACGACCCCGGACAGTCGTGACACGGCGCGATCGCCACGCATCACCTGGTAGGTGAGGATGTTGACGCCCTTGTCGGCGCGCAGATGCCAACCTGCCCGCAAGACTTGGCGCTGGATGGATTTGCCGATGTCCGGCTCGCCGGGAGCGTTCGCGGAACCGCGGCTGCCGTCTTCGCCGAAGCGCTTTGCAAACTCCCGGAAGATGCGCGGCGAAACGAGTAGCATGCCCTCTTGCACGCAATGCACAAGCGCTCCCGCCTCGTTGACCCGGAGAGCCCCGTCGGAGAGTTCTTGCCGCACCCAATCGATAAAGCGGCGTGCCGCTTCGGGTGCTTGTGCCAATGCGGGATCGGTCGTCCGAAATTGTTCCGCTCGTGCGCCGCGCTTTTCGTCGAAATCCTCGAGGTACTCCGTTTCCTCGTCCCGAGGTGCCGACTCACTGATGGCCGTGGTCGCGGCATCCGGCTGAGCCGCCACTATCGTGCATGGGGTCGAACGTCCATCAAAGCCGCCTACAGCCTTCACTTCGCGAGAATCGGTGGCCGGCGCAGCCGCCTGCACTGACAGATCCGCTCTACCCCCCTGTAAATGGTCGCGGCCCCCTGATTCGGCCGCAGCTCGCAGCACAAGCTGGCTGATCGCTCCAGTCCGCGCCGAAATGTCTCCGGAGAGGAACGCTAGAAGCTCGCGCATAAGCACGGGGTCCGCAGCCAGCCATTCCAGAACCGATGACGGCACGAGCCGGTCAAACAACTGCACCGCAAGCCGTACGTGTACGTCCAAACTGTTCCTACCAACGCCACACAACAAGGCGGCGACGAACACCGCGTAGGTCCACCGATGCGCCTGCGCTCCGATTACTTCCGGTGCAGCGCCTCGCGGCAGAATCTGGCCACGACGGTAATCGAGCGCGCGACTGGCGACATCCAGAGCGCGTGTGAACAGATCGCTCGGATTCCCATGCTGCTGCGTTTCGGACGTCGGCGGCAGTTGGACGAACTCCGCATACCCTTTGATCACGGGATTCACGGCGCGCTCGAACACTTCCCTGGGAAACCCAAGTTTGATGCGGAGGAGTTCGACGAGGGTTGCGCTGTGGGTACGTTCGATGAACTTCTCGAAAACCAGCGCGTGAAGTTCCGAACCTGGCGCGAGGACGGCCTCTTGCTGCTGCTCCTGAGGCGTTCTTGCAAGGAAACGCTTGCGCAGCAATAACGTGCCGGCGCTCGCGAGCACGCTTCCCAGGGCCGATCTGCCTCCGCGCTTCATTACCGCTGTAATCATCATGGAGTGAGTATTGCGGGTCACATCCGGTACATCCGCCGCTATCGTGGCCTCGGCAAAGCTCCGAAACGCTATTGACGTGCGCAGCGCCCTTTGAGCCGTCCGCGCACACCGCGCAGTGCGCGCGTCGCTTCGCGCGAACTACCACCCGATTGCAAGTCGATTCGTGGCCCCATCGAGGCTCCGATTCGGGCAGATACGCGTGTTCTCCCTGATTACGATTCGCTCGACATTCTGCGCGGCGGCATCGCCGCAATGTGCGCAGAAACAAGAACAGGGGAACAGCGTGCGAAGACAGTGGAGGCGTACGTTATCGGTGCGATTGAGCGTCGCACTTGCATTTGCT
>SCUF01000328.1 GCA_004298325.1 Betaproteobacteria bacterium
CTCGGTCTACTCGCCGAGCTTTTACGGCGGCGTCGACTGGTTCCTGGTGCCGGTCACGATCGACGAGATCGAGCGCATCGAGGTGCTGCGCGGCTCGAATTCCGCCACCTACGGCTCGAACGCGTTCATGGGTGTGGTGAACATCATCACCCAGCAGGCCGGCGACCATCCGGGCAGCGAAGTCAGCGTGGCGCTCGGCAACGATGCGCTGCGCGATTTCGGCGCGCGCCACGAATTGCGCAGCGGCGATCTCAGCCTGCGGCTGAACGCCGAAGTGCGCTACGACCACGGCCACGACACGCTGGTCGATTCTCCGCGCCACGGCATCGCCACGCTGCGCCTCGACTACCAGTTGAGCAGCCAGAGCGAAATCAGTTTCTGGGCCGGCATCAACGATTCGCGGCGCGGCTTCGGCTACGCGGGCGAGCCGGCCAACACCAACGGCCTGCGCGCGCATCGCGCGGCCTACAGTTTCAGCCACCTGCGCTGGCGGCGTGCGCTCGGCGCAGCGGAGGAAATCCAGATCGGCTATTACCGCAACGAGGAGCGCGCGCGGGAGGAATCGCAGGTCTACCTGCCGCCGTTGTTTGCCGTGGTGCCGGTCGACTACAACCGCACTTCGGTGCGCGACAACTTCGATTTCCAGCATCTGTTCGCGCCGTCGGCGCAGACGCGGCTGGCATGGGGCGTGGAGCTGCGCCGCGACCGCATCCGCTCGCAGCGCTTCTTTTATGTCAGCGGCACGGAGAAGCAGGAACTGGTGCGCCTGTTCGGCAACCTGGAGTGGCGGCCGCACCCGAAGCTGACCCTGAATGGCGGCGCCATGATCGAGCGTTACCTCGGCCGCCACGCGAAGCTCGCGCCCCGGTTGTTCGCCAACTGGCACGTCGCGCCGGGGCACACCGTGCGCGCCGGCAGCACGGTCGCCTACCGCGCGCCGTCGCTGTTCGAGGAAAAGGCGGACCTGCGGTTCTATTCGGACGGCTATTCGGGCGTGCTGTTGCAGCAATTCTGGACTGGGCAGCCGGCGGTCCGCCCCGAACGCATCCACGCCAACGAGCTCGGCTACGTCGGCCAGTTCCAGACCTGGGACGGCGTCCTGGACCTGCGGCTCTTCCGGGAAAAGATCACGGACTTCATCCAGGATGTTGCCGTGGCACCGCCGCCGGGCGTGGTTTTCCCGCGCACCAATTCGTTCATCAACAGCGACCTGCCGATGCGTTTCAGCGGTTTCGAATGGCACTACAAGGCGCGGCCCCTGAAGGGCGCGCAGCTCGTCGCCGGCCATGCCAGCGTCACCGCGCGCTCGGAACTCGGCGGCGGCTCGCTGGCGCGGCAGACCCCGAAACACACGACGACGCTCACCTGGATCCAGGACTGGTCGAGCCGGTGGTCCGGGACGCTCACTGCGATCCGCTACGGCGCCTACCAGTGGGGCAGCGGTTCGCTGCCGGTGCCGGGTTACACCGCGTTCGACGCGCGTCTCGCGTACCGCTTCGGCACGGCGGCGCGGCCCGTGGAAATCGCGCTCGTGCTGCTCAATCAGGGCAGGCGCCATGAGGAATACGTCTTCAACGACATCGCCGCGACCGGCAATCCCGTGCCGCGGCTGGTCTTCCTTACGGCGCGCTTCGGTCTCTGAAGCGCCGCCCGGTGCCATGCGCGTGCGGGATCGACGCGCCGCCCCGCTTCGCTTGACCTAAATCAAACACGCACCGGGCCGCAGCGCCCAACCTCCCCGCTCAAGGAGGCAAGCGCTCGGGTGTACGAAATCCGGCTTCACGGACGCGGCGGGCAGGGTACGGTGATGGCCGCCAACCTGCTGGCGCATGCGCTGGTCGAGGAGGGCAAGCACGTGGTCGCGATCCCTTCCTTCGGCTTCGAGCGGCGCGGCGCGCCGGTCGCCGCCTTCCTGCGCTTCGACGAGGCGCCGATCCGGCGCATGACCAACATCTACGAGCCCGACTGCATCGTGTGCATCGACCCCACGGTGGCGCGCGCCGTCAACATCTTCGACGGCATCCGCGAAAATGCGATGCTGGTGCAGGCGACCCGCAAGGCGCTCGGCGAGCTGAACCTCCCCCGGCAGGTGGCGCGCGCGGGGCTGTGCGACGCGGTCGGCATCGCGCTCGAGATCTTTCGCCGGCCGATCACCAACACCATCATGCTCGGCGCGTTCGCGCGCACCAGCGGGCTGGTGCGCCTGGAATCGCTGCAGGCGGCGCTGCGCGGCGAAGGCGGGCTGCGCGACGCCGCGCTGGAGCAGAATCTCGCCGCGCTGGCGCGCGGCTACGAGGTCACCGCGGTGCACGCCATCGAGCGCCGGGCGGCGGCATGAAGCGCCAGGCGAAACCGTTCTTCGACGCCGCGCGCATCCCGGGCGACCTGGCGCCGATTGCGACCGAGCCCAGCCCGATGCTCCCCGGGGACTGGCGCACGCTGCGCCCGGTGGTGGATCGTCTCAAGTGCGTCAAGTGCGCCGTGTGCTGGCTCTACTGCCCGGTGCAATGCGTGGTGGAGAAGCCGCGCTGGTTCGATTTCGATCTCGCCAGCTGCAAGGGCTGCGGCATCTGCGCGCAGGAATGCCCGCAGCGCGCCATCGCCATGATCGAGGAGGCCGCATGAGCGCGCTGCCGCAGGCCAGACCGCAGCACGTGGTCTGCGACGGCAACGAGGCGGCCGCCTGGGGCGTGGTGCTGTCGCGTCCCGACATGGTGGCGGTCTACCCGATCACGCCGCAGACCTCGCTGGTCGAGGCGCTGGCGCAATTCGCGGCGGACGGCGTCCTCGATGCGGAAATGGTGGAGGCCGAAGGCGAGCACAGCGTGCTCTCGGTGCTGCAGGGTGCCTGCCTCGCCGGCGCGCGCACCTACACCGCGACCTCGGGGCCGGGGCTGGCGTTCATGTTCGAGCCCTACATTCGTACGCCGGGCCTCAGGCTGCCGATGGTCATGTCGATCGTGACGCGCGACACCCTGTCGCCGCAATGCGTCTGGGGCGGGCACCAGGACGCGATGAGCGTGCGCGAGATCGGCTGGATCCAGATGTACTGCGAGACGGTCCAGGAAATCCTCGACACCGTGATCATGGCCTTCAAGGTTGCGGAGCATCGCGACGTGATGCTGCCGGTCAATGTCTGCCACGACGGCAACTATCTTTCATTCGGCGTCTGCCGCGTCGACCTGCCCGCACAGGGCGGCGTGGACACCTTTCTCGGCAAGCCCGATACCAACTGGCACGTCGCGCTCGATCCCGACCGGCCGATGGGGGTCGATCCGCTGACCGGGGGCGGCGGCGGGCCCGGGCCGGCGCTCTTCGCGCGCTACCGCAAGGGCCAGTGCCGCGGCATGCAGAACGCGCTCGGCGTGATCGAGGACGTGCACCGCGACTTCGGCGAGCATTTCGGCCGGCGGCATGCGCCGCTGCTCGAGGAATACCGGCTCGACGACGCCGACTACGCGATCGTCACCATCGGCAGCATGACCGGCGCGGCGAAAGACGCGGTGGACGAGGCGCGCGCGCGCGGGCAGCGCGCGGGCCTGATCAAGGTGAAGACCTACCGCCCGTTTCCGCTGCAGGCGATGGCGCAGGCGCTCGGCAAAGTGAAGGCTGTGGGCGTGGTGGACCGCTCGGTCAGCTTCGGCTGGAACTGCGGCCCCCTGCACCAGGATGTGCTCGGCACGCTGGCGACGCTGCCGCAACGCGTTCCGGCAGTGAGTTTCATCGGTGGCCTCGCGGGTGCCGACCTGACGCCGGCGCATTTCGCGCGGGCGCTCCAGACCACTGCCCAGACGCTGGCCGGGGCGCTGCCGCTGGCGCCGGTCTGGCTCAACGAGAGCGATCGCTAGGCCATGCTGCAGACGAAATACCTCCTGGTGGGCAGCAGTCATGCGGCGCTCGAGGCGCTGGCGGCGATCCGCATGCAGGACGCCGAGGGCAGCGTGCTGCTCGCTACGCGCGATCCGGCGCCGCCCTATTCGCCGACCGTGCTGCCGTACGTCGTGTCCGGCAGATCCGATCCGCAGCGCGTGCGCTTGCGCGGCGCGGAGTATTTCGAGCAACAGCACGTGGCACTGCGCTGCGGCAGCGCGCTCGCCTCGCTGGATACGGCAGCACGCGTGGCGCGCTTCGCCGATGGCGAGCCGGTCGAGTACGAGCGCTTGCTGCTCGCGACCGGCGCCAGCCCCGCGGTGCCGCCGATCGCCGGCCTGAAGCAGGTGCCGTTCCACGTCCTGCGCACGCTCGAGGACGCGGTGCGCCTGCGCGCCGCGCTCGGCGGCGCGCGCAAGGCGGTGGTGCTCGGCGCCGGACTGGTCGGCATGCACGCCGCCGAGAACCTGGTCAACGCGGGCGCCCGCACGACGGTGGTCGAAATGCAGCCGCAGGTGCTGCCCGGTTACTTCGACGCCCAGGCCGCCGGTCTGATCGCGCAGGCCTTCGAGCAGCGCGGGGCGCGCGTGCTTTGCGGTCAGGCGGTGATCAGTGCGGCGCCGCGCGGGCAGGGTTTTGCGCTCAAGCTCACCGGCGGGGAACGCGTCGAGGGCGAGTTGCTGCTGGTGGCGACCGGCGTGCGGCCGGCGATGGACTATCTGGCGGGCTCGGGCGTTGCGGCGGAGCAGGGCATCCTGGTGGACCGGCGCATGCGCACCAATGTCGCCCATGTCTGGGCCGCGGGCGATGTCACGCAGGCGGCGAGCTTCTATCGCGACGCGCCGGTGGTGAACGGCATCCTGCCGAACGCGGTCGAGCAGGGGCGCGTGGCCGGCATGGACATGGCGCAGGATCCGGGTGCGAAGGACTATCGCGGCGCGGTGCCGATCAACACCTATCACTTCTTCGGCCGGCAGGCGCTTTCGGTCGGCGTCGATGCGATCGAGGGCGGCGAGACGAGCGTGCACTGCGATGCGCAGGCCGGCCGCTACCGCAAGATCGTGCTGCGCGACAA
>SCUF01000329.1 GCA_004298325.1 Betaproteobacteria bacterium
TGAACAGCGAAGCGGTGCGGGAGCAATGGCGGCGCAACTACGTCGTGGTCAGCGTCGACCTCTACGCGCCGGGCAAAGAGGAGCGCGAGATCATCGAGCAGATGCGCGTCTCATGGGCGCCGGTGCTGGTGTTCCTCGATCGCAACGGCCGGCGGGTCACCTATACGCGCGAGCTGCGCAGCGAGACGCAGGCCCGACTGCTCAACGATTTCGTGTCCAAGCGCGAATACGCCCTGTCCGCCGTCGCGCGCTACGGCGGGCGGCACTTCGACGCCTCTGCGGCCCGGCTTGCAGCCCAGGGGAAGTTCCTGAAGGACCAGAAGGCGGCGAGCGAGCCGTGGCAGGTCACGCGCATCGACGACCGGCCGCGGCTGCGCCAGGTCCTCGCGCACAAGCCGGAGCGCCCCACGGGCCCAGAGCTGAGGAAGGCGTTGGCCGGCAGGCTCATGCACAAGGAGAACCAGGAATGGTTCCTCGACCTCCTGCTGGACAAGGACAACACCCTGCAGGCCAGCGGCCGGCGCAAGGACGGCCTTGCCAACATGCGGGGCACGGGCAAGTGGTACGTCACGAAGAAGGGCAAGCTGTGCCTGGAGCTGACCGCCGGCGGGGTCGACGAGAACTGGTGCCGGCACGTCTTCAAGGTGGGCGAAGGCTATTACGTCTCCAAGGACCTGCGCCCGGAACGCGTCGTCTACCGCTTCGTGCTCGCCGAGCGCTGAGTTCGGCGCCAAGACCGATGCGGTCTTTCGGTCTAGTGCGTTGCGATGGCTTCGTTCAAGCTGGACGCAACGTGCTCGCCGATCAGGATTGCTGCAGGATATAGCACCCGCTCCTCGGTCTGCGCGTGAAGCATCAGGGCCGCCGCGAAGCGCTCGTACTCGGGACGGCCGGCGGCACGCGCCGCCGCCCGCAGCTTCTCGAGCGCTCCTGCAATTTGCCGGTGTTCGGCGAGCATTTTCGGCAGCTCGGCCTTCAGGCGCCGGGTCATCGGCAACACCTCGGCCATCTCTGGCGTCACGCCGCCGCGCGCGAGCTCGGAAAGCAGCGCTAGCGGCGGCAGCGCGAAGTCCTCTTCGTTCACGAAGTGCGGATGCAGCAGCCGCGCCACCTCGCGCGCAGCCTCGCCTACCGGGCCGGCCAGCTTGGTCGCCGTCACGAGCGTCGCATGCAGCTCCTCGTGCTCCGCCTGGAGCGGTTTCGGAATCTCGAACTTCATGGTTGTCCTCTCAGTGGGTGTGCACCGCTGCTGCGGGAGCTTTCTGCACATGCTCCGGCGCCATGGTTTCGGCGGCGCCATAGAGCCGCTCGGCGTAGTGCACGAACTCTACGTACGCGCCCGAATAGGCCCGGCCTGCCTCGACGTCGTTGGGGTTGTACTTCTTCTTCGCCATTACCTGGTCAAAGTGGCCGTGCAGGCCCTTCTCGGTGCGCTCGAAGATCACCTTGGCGAGGCCCTGGAGCTTCCCGGTCTCGATCGCTTTGTCGGCGGCGGCGACCGGCAGCTCGATGTCGCCGGCAGGTTTGAGACCGGTATACGGCGCGCCTTCCCCCGCACGGTGCACGCGCACCAGCGTCTCGAAGAAGTACAAGTCGGCAAGATCCTTCGCTTCACCGCCAGCCTGGCGCACGCTGCGTGCCTTCTGGAACGCGCTGCGCAGCTCCGCCTCGTCGTTCTTCTGCACCCAGACGAGCACGAGGTTGACATTGCCGGTGTCCAGCGCCTTGCGCGCGGCGGACACGACCGGCCCGTCCAACGTGTCGCAATGCGCCTGCACGGGCGCGGTCCAGGCGAGTGCCAAGGCTACGGGAAGAATGGCTGCTGCGAGTCTGCGCAATCTCATGATCGTTCTCCGTGGCAGGAATGCTCAACATTAGAGCCGCGCTGGCGGGTGCGCGTTCCTCCTGCCTGGCGAAAGCTTGACGCCTGCTAAGAAAACGGTCGTGGATCCGGCTCTTTCGGGCTCGAGGCAATCAGGAGTTGCCCGCTCTTCAGCCCGGCATCGCCTTGCCGCGCGCGAGCGCCAGCCAGCCGCGCGCAATGCGGTAGGTCACCCACGCCCCTACGAGCAGCAGCAGCGGCAGTGCGAAGACGACACCGAGGACCGTAGTGATCAGCAGGAGCGCGATCGCGCCCCACAGCAGCGTCCACCAGAAGGTGCGGATCTGCCAGCGGAAATGCGATTCAAGGAGCGTCCCCGCCGCCTGCGAGCGCTTCAGGTAATTCAGCAGCACCGCGATGATCGAAGGCCAGCCGGTGACGAACGCGGTGACCACGAACATCGCAGAGGTGAGTCCCGCGAATACCGAAATCGCGTGCAGCGCATAGATGACGTGCGTCCACGCCCGCAAGCCTTCCAGTTCCTGATCCGTCACAGCCCGAGGTCCTTCCACAGGTCGTCGACGCGGCGCTTCACGTCCTCGGACATGGCGATCGGCCGGCCCCAGGTGCGCGAAGTTTCCGCAGGCCACTTGTGCGTGGCATCGATGCCCATCTTCGAACCGAGGCCCGCGACTGGACTCGCGAAATCGAGGTAATCGATCGGCGTGTTCTCCGCGATCAGGGTGTCGCGCGCCGGATCGACGCGCGTGGTGATCGCCCACACCACCTCCTTCCAGTCGCGCACGTCGATGTCGTCATCCACCACGACGATGAACTTGGTGTACATGAACTGCCGCAGATAGCTCCAGACGCCGAACATCACGCGCTTGGCATGCCCGGGATACTGCTTCTTCAGGCTCACCACCGCCATGCGGTACGAGCAGCCCTCGGGCGGCAGGTAGAAATCTGCGATCTCGGGAAACTGCTTCGCCAGCAGCGGCACGAACACTTCGTTCAACGCCACGCCGAGCATCGCCGGCTCGTCCGGGGGCTTGCCGGTGTAGGTGCTGTGGTAGATCGGCGAGCGGCGCAGCGTGATGCGCTCGATGGTGAAAACCGGGAAGCGCTCGGCCTCGTTGTAGTAGCCGGTGTGATCGCCGAACGGTCCC
>SCUF01000330.1 GCA_004298325.1 Betaproteobacteria bacterium
GGCGCGGTGCAGCAGGCCGATATGCGGATCGGCGCGCTGCACCACCTCGCCGTCGAGTTCCAGCACCAGGCGCAGCACCCCGTGCGCCGCCGGGTGCTGCGGGCCGAAGTTCACCGTGTAATTGCGGATCTCGGCCACTAGCGCCCGTTCTCGCCGTAATTCGCCTCGCGCACCACGCGCGGCGTGATCTCGCGCGGCTCGATCGTGACCGGCTCGTAGATGACGCGCTTCTGCTCGGGGTCGTAGCGCATCTCGACGTGGCCCGAGATCGGGAAATCCTTGCGGAACGGGTGCCCGATGAAACCGTAGTCGGTCAGGATGCGGCGCAGGTCGGGGTGCCCCTCGAACACGATGCCGAACAGGTCGAAGGCTTCGCGCTCGAACCAGTTCACGCCCGGCCACAGCCCGGTGACCGAGGGCAGCAGCGGAAAGGCATCGTCGGCGCAGAAAGCGCGCAGCCGCAGGCGCCAGTTGTGCGTCACCGACAGCAGGTGCAGCACCGCGGCGTAGCGCGCGCCGCGAAGCTCGGGATTCGGCGGCCGGTCGCCGTAGGTCGAGTAGTCGACGCCGCAGAGGTCGATCAGCTGCTCGAAGCGCAGCTCGGGATGCTCGCGCAGCACCTGCGCGGTCCTGAAGTAGTCGGCGGCGGGCACTTCGAGCGTCAGCTCGCCGAGCCGCGCCACGGCTCTCACACCCAGCACGCTCTCCAGCCGATCGCTCAGGCGCTGCAGCTTGGCGCTCATGCGGCTTGCCGTCGCGCTAGCGCGCGATGGTGTTGGTCCTCTTGATCTTGTTCTGCAGCTGGATGATGCCGTAGATCAGCGCCTCGGCCGTCGGCGGGCAGCCCGGCACATAGATATCGACCGGCACGATGCGGTCGGCGCCGCGCACCACCGAGTAGGCGTAGTGGTAATAGCCGCCGCCGTTGGCGCAGGAGCCCATCGAGATCACCCAGCGCGGCTCGGGCATCTGGTCGTAGACCTTGCGCAGCGCGGGCGCCATCTTGTTGGTGAGCGTGCCGGCGATGATCATGACGTCGGACTGCCGCGGGCTGGGCCGGAACACGACGCCGAAGCGGTCGAGGTCGTAGCGCGCGGCGCCGGCATGCATCATCTCGATGGCGCAGCAGGCCAGGCCGAAGGTGACCGGCCACATCGACCCGGTGCGCGTCCAGTTGATCAGCCTGTCCGCGGTGGTGGTGACGAAGCCCTGCTGCAGAATGCCCTCAATCGACATGACGCCTCCGGGCTCCCGCCGCGGGGCCGAGCGCGCCGCGGTGCCCGACGTCTACTCCCATTCGAGGGCGCCCTTCTGCCACTCGTAGACGAAACCGACCACCAGGATGCCGAGGAACAGCATCATCGACAGGAAGCCGAACAGGCCGATCTCGTTCACCACCGCGGCCCAGGGAAACAGGAACGCGATCTCGAGGTCGAACAGGATGAACAGGATCGCGACCAGGTAGTAGCGCACGTCGAATTTCATGCGCGCATCCTCGAAGGCCTCGAAGCCGCATTCGTACGGCGACAGCTTCTCGGGGTCGGGACGGTGCGGCCCGAGCAGCGCGCCGAGCGCCACCGGCACCACGCCCACCGCCAGTCCGACGAGGATGAAGAGCAGGATCGGGAAGTACTCCGTCAGCACCTTCTCAGCCTTCCTTCCTCAAAGCACGGTCTCCACAGTTATGGTGCCCACGAGCAGACTCGAACTGCTACGGCTTTTTAGGCCACTAGCCCCTCAAGCTAGCGTGTCTACCAATTTCACCACGTGGGCGCT
>SCUF01000331.1 GCA_004298325.1 Betaproteobacteria bacterium
GAGTGATCAACGAACGGGAGATTTATTGATGAACAAGAAACTTCTGGCAGTGGCAGTCGCCGGCGCGCTGGCGCTTCCCGGCGTGGCGCTTGCGCAGTCGAGTGTCACCATCAGCGGCTTTCTCAAGATGGGCATCGACAACGTCAAGCTGAGCAACACCCCGAAGAATCCGTCGAGCGAATCGCGGGTTCAGGACGACTCCTCGCGCATCATCTTCAACGTGCGTGAAGATCTCGGCAGCGGGCTTGCGGCGATCGCGCAGATCGACTGGCGCGTGACTCCGGACACGGGCACCGACGCGGTCAGCGGCAACAACCACGTCGGCCTGCAGAGCAAGAGCTGGGGACGGTTCTTCATCGGCCGCCAGGACCTTCACTACTTCGGCCGCGAAAGCGACCTGACCGCCAAAGGCTCGCTGAAAGCCGACAGCATTTCGCTGCTCGCTTTCGCGGGTGGTGGCGGAACGCCTATCGCGGGTGCGACGCGGACGACGAACGTGATGCACTACACGACGCCGAACTGGGGCGGCTTTTATGCCGTCGTCGCCTACTCGACAAACCCGACGGCAGCGGAAGCCGATATCGGCAGCGGCGCGCGTAAGGGCCGGGCATGGAATATCGCCCCCACTCTCGCGGGCAGCAACTATCAGATCGGCTACAGCTACTGGAGCCAGAAGGCGGACGGCGCCGGCGCGGGTTCGGATCAGCGCGGCGATCGCCTGTTCGGTTCGTACAAGTGGGGTGGCTTCAAGGTCGGCCTGGCGTGGGACAAGTCGAAGATCAAGACCGGCGCGACGGGCGTAACCACGAGCAACCGCACCGCCTGGTCGATTCCGGCTTCGTACAGCTGGGGCGCGCACGAGATCCACGGGCATTACACGAAGGCGCGTGACGACAAGGCGACGGTCGCGCAGGACGGCGCGAAGATGCTGGCGATCGCCTATGCGTACAACCTGTCGAAGCGTACCTCGATGGCTCTCACCTACGCGAAGATCACCAACGATGCAGGCGCGTTCTACCAGCCGTTTACGAGCACCGGCGCGCTGGGCAACGCGGCTTCGGCCGCAGCCCCGGGCGAAGATCCGCGCATTCTGGCGGCGACTCTGCGCCACGCGTTCTAAGCATCATTTTCCTTCGGCCGGAGCGATCCGGCCGGCAGGATCCGACGGGCATCGCAGGATGCCCGTTTTTTTGGCTATTTCTATTTATCGTGACGGCGTTACAATAAAAACATGAACCAGGTTTCGAGGCCCAGGGGCCGCCCCAGAACCGGACACGCAATCCCTGCTGCGGAGCGTGCGCGGCGCTACCGTGCACGCCTGCGCGCACGCGGCGTTCGCATCAGAGCGGTGCGGACTACGGACGCAATGCTTACGCGAGTCCATTTCGCGCGCGATACGTTTCTCACGCCGGGTGAACAGGACGTGCTGCGCCGCTTCTGTGCGCGCCTGGAGGACCTTCCCCAGCTTCCACTGCGCGTCGCGGTGTTCGGCAGCCGTGCACGCGGGGACTCCCACGAGCACTCGGATCTCGACGTCGCGGTGTTCTATGGCGGTACTCGCGACCGCGCGGTCGAAGCGAAGCTCTCGGCGATTGCGCTCGCGGCGCAAAGATCGTACTGGCTGGACGGCTATGCCGTTGCGCTTCGGCCGGTGGCGTTCTATGGCGACGAACCGCCCGCCTTTCTCGAGGCCATACGCGAGGATCTGGAGGTCGTATGGACAAGACCGTGATTGCCAAGACCGTGGCAGACGAGCTGGCGGCGGCAACCGGCTGCATGATCGCGGCCCTGAACAGCGTTGCGGGCCCCTTTGGGAAAGCTTACGGACGTTGCGTGAGCGATCTGTACTACGCATGTTTTCACCTTTCCAGCGCACTGCTCGCCTCCCACGGCATCGAGGTACGGAGCCACGAGGCGGTGCAGAAACTGCTCGCCCTTCATTTCGTGAAGCCTGCGGCGCTGCCGCAGGAGACGATCGCAAGGCTCAACGAACTGATGGACAAGCGCCATGTCGCCGACTACAAGCCCTACATACCGATTGGCCTGGAGGACATCGTTGTGCTCAGGCCCTGGATCTCGGGTTTCGTGCGCGGCGTTCTCGCGCTGCTGGACAAGCGGGCGCCGGCGACCGAGGCAGCATCGCTGCTGCGCCTGGCGCAGCAGTTCGACGCATTACAACTCGCGTAGGCGAGCACGCGGATGCACCGGTCGGTGCGGGTATGATTGACAGGTGCCGACACTGGATCAACTGATTGCCGGGTTTGACCTTGCGCTTCGCACCGTCACGGGCGTGCACCGCGAGGGGCGGCCATCGCCCGCCGAGGCGGTCCCCGAGGGTGATCTGGATGAGGGAGCACGCGCCCACGCCGCGGCGCTGATGCGCATCAATCACGTCGGCGAAGTGTGCGCGCAGGCGCTGTACCAGGGGCAGGCGCTCACGGCGCGCAATGCCGAAACCCAGCGCGCGCTCGAACGCGCGGCGCGTGAAGAGGAAGACCACCTC
>SCUF01000332.1 GCA_004298325.1 Betaproteobacteria bacterium
GGCGCGACGCGCGACCGGCGCAGCCACTGGCCCAGCCGCGAGGACGCCAGGGCCCATCTGCGCAGCCGCAAGCTCTTCCGCCATTTCGCCGAGGAATGCCTCGACGACTACGTGCGCCACGGGCTGGTCGGCCGGTCAGGTCACCTGCACCTGCGCATCGATCCCGGGATCGAGTGCCAGATCTACCGCACCGTGCCGCACGACATGGCACGCCACGCCCGGCGGCTGCGCGTTCCGGCCGGCTTCGTCGGCGGCGCCGATTCCGACGTGGTGCGGCGGGTGGGCTTCGCGGCGATGCGGGGCTTTCGCAAGCGCAAAGTGCCCGGCGGACACCTGTTTCCGCTCGAGCACCCGCACGCGGCGGCCGCTGCGATCGAGGAGCTGCTGCAGGAACTGGACGGCGGCAAAGCGTGAATCCGCCGCGGCTCAGGCGGTGCGCGCGCGCTTTTTCCGCAGCAGTTCCTCGGCGCCCTTGAGGTTGATTTCCACGCCGAGCATGTTGGGATTGACTTCGAGCGCGCGCTGCCAGTACTCGATGGCGCGCTCGTACTGCTCGAGCCGGAAATGGATCTGGCCGTAGCCCGCGAGCGCGCCGAAGTGCGAGGGATTGCGCCGCATCACTTCGTCGCAGTCGGCGAGCGACTGGCGGTACTCGCCGGCGAGGAAACGCACCGTGGCGCGCTTGTTCCAGCCCTCGGCGAAATCGGGCCGCTTGCGGATCACCTCGCTGAAGGTGGCCGCCGCCCCGGCGTGATCGCCGGCCTGCATTTCCTCCACGCCGCGCTCGAGGAGGCGGTCGATCGCCGCGTCGCCCGAGCGGCTCCAGAGCAGCCACAGGCCCTGCTCGGCGTAGCCGCGCACGAAGGGGCTGTCGTCCCGCAGGCGCTTCAGCAGCAGCGCCTGGTCTTCCATGGCGCCGTGGTTGGCGATCCAGACCACGGCTTCGGCGCGCCGCTCGGTCTGCGCATGCTCGAGGTCGGCGAGCGCCTCGGCGCGCGTGGCTGGCGCCGGGAATGCAGCCGGCAGCGCGCCTGTTAATGTCACGGCCAGGGCGAACCGGAGGAGGCGGACATGAAAGCCGTTCAGCGGCATGCGTTCATCATAGCTCTGATGGCGGCGTCCGCGGCGCTGGCTGCGCCCGGGGATGACCCCTCGGCCGGCGGCGCGGTTGCCGCAGACCCGGTGATCGAGGAAGTCGTGGCGGCGAACGCGCAGGCCGACTGGCGGCGCTCGCAGGCGCTGCTGCACGCGGCGCTCGGCAAGGATCCGCGCAACGCCGATTACCACAACCTCTACGCCTACGCGATCCGCAAGGGCCCCAACCCGAGCCTCGACCTCGTCTTCAAGCACTACCACGAGGCGCTGCGCATCGATCCGAAGCACCGCGGCGCGCACGAGTACATCGGCGAGGCCTATCTCATGCAAGGCAACCTCGCCAAGGCGAAGGAGCACCTGGATGCGCTCGACCGGATGTGCTTTTTCGGCTGCGAGGAATACACGCTGCTGAAGAAAGCGATTGCGGATTTCGAGACGAACACCGCGAAAAAGTAGGGTAATCTCGCCTGACGGGCAGGAGGGGCCGCCGGCGGTTACACTATGGCCTCTCGGGGGAGCGCCCAAAGTCGATGCAGCGCACCGCAGCGCCCCCGCTACCGGCCCATCGGCGGCCGTGTTTAACGGAATCGATCCTTACATGAACGACGAAAAGATCAAGGTCCGTGTCACCAAGAGCGGCCAGCTGCTCGACGTGGTGGTCCTGAACAAGCGCCTGGACGTGATCCAGATCGTGCTCGGGGAGGGTATCCACAACGTGCGTTGCGATCTGCTCCCGACGCGCAATGGCACGGCCTATGTCGGCAACGCCATGGGGCGCGAGATCGTGTACGAGCGCAGCCGCGAGGACGTGAAGGCCGATCTGGCGCGCGCCGCCGGTTTCCGCGACTTCAAGGCGACGTAGCGCAGCCGCGGTGTCGCGCGGCGCTGGTCAAGCGGAATTCACCGTCGGTTACAACGCCGTCACTTCATGAGCTCGACCCGCGTCAGTCGCCGCGTGAACGCGCCCCGCGCGAACGTCTATCGCGCACTTCTCGATGCGCGTGCGGTTGCGACGTGGATGGTGCCGAACGGCATGACCAGCCGCGTGCATGCGTTCGACGCCCGCGAAGGTGGCTCGTTCCGGATCTCGCTCACGTACGATGCGCCGACCGGGACCGGCAAGACGAGCGCGCACAGCGACACGTACCACGGCCGCTTCGTGAAGCTCGTGACGAACGAGCGGGTGATCGAAGTGGTCGAGTTCGAGACCAATGATCCCGCGCTGCGCGGCGAGATGACGATCACGATCGCGCTTGCCGACGCAGACGGCGGCACCGATGTCCACGCCGTGCACGACGGGCTGCCGCGCGGCCTGCCGGCCGCCGACAACGAGGCCGGCTGGAAGTCGTCACTGGCGAAGCTCGCAGCGCTCGTCGAGGCGGGCTAGAACACGCGGCGACTGGGCCGCGGAATCGATTCCGGATCGTAGGTTGGCAGCCAGGGGAGGACGCAAATGGCATTGGTGTGGACGGCGTGGAAGCGCGCAGGCACGGGTTCCGCGACGGATTACGGCCTGAAGGTACCCCTACCGGACCGCGAAAAGCTGTTCGAAAAATGGTGGCAGACCGTCGTTCTGGAATTGCCGGCAGGGCGGGGCTTTACCGAAGTGGAGGTCAATGTCTCGAAGGCTTCCTTCTGGACCGCCAAGTGCCATGCGTTGATCAGCGACGAGATCGGCCGCTGGTTGCACGCGAACGGGCTGGTGCCGTGGCCGACCCATCGGCCGCCGAAACTCATCGTCGAACAGATGAGCGCACGGACGTTTCGCGTCAAGAGCGTTGCCAACTGATTTCGATGGGGAAGGGAAGGCGTCGCGCCTCGCGCGAAGGAAGCGCAGCTGGATTGCCGATGTCAGATTCACGGAAGGCGGCACTCGATGGCGACGGTCAACGTCTTGTTTGATTTGGACGGCACGCTCACCGACCCCGGCGAGGGTTTTGTCAGCTGCATTACGCATGCACTGTCGAAGCTCGATTGCCTGAGGTACTCGCCAGCCGAGATCCGGCGGCACATCGGCCCCCCGCTGGAAGAAACTCTGGAGAAACTGCTGGACGGCGATCGGGCCAAAGTGCAGGCCGCGGCCGCACTTTACCGGGAGCGATACGGCAGCGTGGGCTATCTGGAGAACGCCGTATACCCGGGAATCCGGAAAGCGCTCGAAGAACTGAAGGAACGAGAGATTGCGCTATTCGTCGCGACTTCGAAACCGTCGGTCTTTGCCAGGCGAATCCTGGAGCACTTTGGATTGGCCCACCTCTTTCGCGGCATTCATGGCAGTGAATTAGACGGCACGCGAGCGAACAAGGCGCACCTGATTGCTCATGTCCTGGCGGTGGAGTCCCTCGCTCGGGCGTCCACGGTCATGTTCGGAGATCGATCGCACGACGTTGCGGGCGCGCTGGCAAACGGTGTCCGTCCCATCGGGGTGTTGTGGGGTTACGGGACCCAGGAAGAGCTTGCAGGGGCAGGTGCTGCGGCGCTTTGCGAGGACCCGTCGCAGATCGCTGCAGTGCTTGCCTTTCCGTAACCGCCGCCGCCCGGCATCTCGGCGATGAGCCGATCACCCGCGGGCACGACGTAAGTCTCCTTGCCCGGCAGGACCTTGCCGCTCGCGAGCGCGACGCGTGCGACGCGACCCGCGCCGCCGCCCGCGCGCCCGCGCGCCGGGTGATTGCGCCGCTCCACCGTGGCGCAGGCGACGCTGAACGGCTCGGCGTCGGTGTTCTCGATCTCGATCACGGCGCCCAGGCCGCCGCGCTGAAGTCCCTCGCCGCCCGAGCCCTGCGCGAACTCGCGCCGGCGAAACAGCAGCGGCGACTGCGCCTCCGTGATCTCCACCGGGATCGCGCCGACGCCGCTGGGAAACGCCGTGGTCGAAAGCCCGTCCTTGTCGGGGCGCGCGCCCATGCCGCCGATGGCGATCGAGATCACGTTGAACGGCGCGGCTTTCGCGCTTGCGCCGGCGACGAGCGGCCCGCCCGAGAGGCCCATCACCCACATGCTGCCCGCGCCCTCGGCCGGCACGCGCCCGGCCAGCGGCTCCTCGAAGCAGCCGAACACCAGCTCCGGCAGCATCTGGCCGATGACGTGGCGCGCCGTCACCGGCCGCGGCCGCAGCGGATGCACGATCGAATCCTCCGCTGCCGACACCGTCATCACCGAAAGCGATCCCGCGTTGTTCGGAATGTCCGGCGCGACGATGCACTTGATGCCAAAGGAGGTGTAGGCATCGGTGTAGCACTTGGGCGAATTGATGCCGAAGCGCGACGCCGCGGAAGTGCCGGCGTAATCGACGTGGATGCCGTCGCCGCTCACGGTGAGCGCGGCGCGCAGCTCGATCGGCGCCTCGTAGCCGTCGAGCTGCATCGCGGCGCGCCAGGTGCCGCGTGGCAGGCGCTGCACCGCTTCGAGCATGCCCCGGCGCGAAGTCTCGAGGATGTGCTCGCCCAGCGAATCGAGCTCTGCGAGCCCGAATTCGCGCAGCATGGCGGCCAGGCGCCGCGTCGCCACCTCGTTGCACGACAGCAGCCCCAGCAGGTCGCCGCGCACCTGGGTGGGCTCGCGCGAATTGCCCATCAGGATGGCGAGCAGCGTGTCGTTGAGGCGTCCCTGCTCGGCCAGCTTGAGGTGCGGAATGTAGAGGCCCTCTTCATACACGGAGGTCGCTTCGGCGACGAAGCCGCGGCCGCCGACATCGATCAGGTGGCAGGTCGAGGCGAAAAAGCCGATCAGCCGCGCATCGAGGAACGCCGGGGTCACGGTGACGAAATCAAACAGGTGCCCGGTGCCGAGCCACGGGTCGTTGGTGACCAGCACGTCGCCCGGCTTGAGCGAAGCCGCCGGGTAGCGCTCGAGGAAGTGCGCCACCGCGGTCGCCATGGTATTGACGTGGCCGGGCGTGCCGGTGACTGCTTGTGCCAGCATGCGCCCCTGGGTGTCGTAGACGCCGGCCGAGAGATCGCCCGCCTCGCGCGTGATCGTGCCGAACGCAGTCTTCAGAAGCACGTTGGCCTGCTCCTCGACCACGGCGATGAGGCGGTTCCACAGGATCTGGCGCACCAGCTGCTCTTGCATGTCGTGCATCATGGCCTCGTCAGCAACAGGTGACCGGCGGCCGTGACTTCGAGGGACCAGCCGGCCGGAAGCAGGGTTGTGGTCTGCGGCTCCGCGACGAGCGCCGGGCCCGCGAGCCGCGCGCCGGGCGCGAGTTCCGCGCGCCAATAGGCGGGCAGCGACGCCTTCTTGCCCGATGCCGCGTCGAACACTTCGCGCCTGCCCCGCGGCGCTGGCGCCCGCGATTCCGGGGCGGGCGCGGGTGGCGGGTCGCCTGCGCTGACGGCGGTCGAGACGGTCACCGACCAGGAGAGGTACTCGACCGGCACGTCGGCCACGCGCAACCCGAATTGTTCTTCATAGCGCGCCTGGTACGCCTCGCGCAAGGCCGCGCCGTCTTCGGGCGCGAGCGCGCGGTCCGGCAGCGGCACGGCGATCTCATGGCCCTGTCCTGCATGGCGCATCTCCACCGCGCAGCGCGTCTCCAGAGCCTCTCCGGGTGCGCCCGCCGCGACGACCGCCTGCGCCTCGCGCGCCATCGCCTCGAGCAGCCGGTTGACCCTCGCGGCATCGAACCGGTCTTCGCTCAGCGCGAAACTGCGCACCAGCTCGAACGCCATCGGCGCGCGCAGGAAGCCGATCGCCGATCCCACGCTCGCGTCGAGCGGCACCAGCACCTGGGTCATGCCGAGCTTTGCGGCGAGATTCGCGGCATGCAGGGGGGCTGCGCCGCCGAAGGCGATCATGGTGCAGCGCTCGGCGACCTTGCCGCGCTCGATGGCGTGCACGCGCGCCGCGCTTGCCATGTTCTCCTCGACGATCTCGCCGATGCCTGCCGCCGCCCAGTTCGCGTCGAGCTTGAGGCGCCCGCCGATGCGCTCGAGCACTGCGCGTTCGGCCGCGTGCCGATCGAGCGCGAGCGTGCCGCCGGCGAACGCTCCGGGATCGATGCGGCCGAGCACGACGTTGGCGTCGGTCACCGTGGGTTCCGCGCCGCCGCGCCGGTAGCACACCGGCCCGGGCTCGGCGCCGGCACTTTGCGGGCCGACGCGGATGCGGCCGAGCGCGTCGAGACGCGCGATCGAGCCGCCCCCGGCGCCGATCTCGACCATCTCGGTCACCGGGACGCGCACCGGCAGGCCGCTGCCCTTGAGGTTGCGCCACACGCGCGCGACCTCGAACTTGCGCGACTGTTCGGGCCGGCCATGGCCGATGAAGCAGATCTTGGCGGTGGTCCCGCCCATGTCGAAGGACAGCACCTCCGACAGCCTGGCGTCGCGCGCAATGCAGGCCGAAAGGATCGCACCGCCCGCGGGGCCGGACTCGATCAGGCGCACCGGGAAGCGGCGCGCGGTCTCGAGCGTGGTGAGGCCGCCGCCCGAAGTCATGAGGTAGAGCGGGCAGCGCAGGCCGAGGCGCTCGAGCGCCTCGGCGAGGCGCCCGAGATAGCGGGCCATGAGCGGCTGCACGTAGGCGTTGGCGCAAGCCGTGGAGAAGCGCTCGTACTCCCGGATTTCCGGGCACACGGCGGCAGAAAGCGTCAACGCGACGCCGGGCAGCTGCGCGGCGAGGATCTCGCCGGCGCGCCGCTCGTGCGCGTCGTTGGCGTAGGCATGCAGAAAGCCCACCGCGACCGCTTCGACCTGCGCCTGGCGCAGGCTCGCCGCGATCTGCAGCAGTGCGTCCTCGGCCAGCGGAAGATGCACTTCGCCGCGGGCCGTGATGCGCTCGGCCACCGGGAAGCGCAGTTCGCGCGGCACGAGCGGCGCCGGCAGTTCGAGATTCAGGTCGTAGTGTTCGTAGCGTTTCTCATAGCCCATCTCGAGCACGTCGCGAAAACCCGCGGTGGTGACGAACGCGGTGCGCGCACCGGCGCGCTCGATGAGCGCGTTGGTGGCGAGCGTGGTGCCGTGGATCAGCACGCCGACGTCGCCGGCGGTCCGTTCCGCGCTGCGCAGCACCTGCGCGATGCCCTCGAGCATGCCGTCCTCGGGTGCGCGCGGCGTGGTCAGCACTTTCGCCGCGAAGCGCTGACCGGCATCTTCCAGCACCACGTCGGTGAAGGTGCCGCCGATGTCGGCAGCCAGGCGGGCGCGACGCATGCACCGAATATACTGGAAGCCATCATGAGCCGCCGCGCCTACCGGATACTTCCCACCGATGCGACCTCATTCCACCCGCGCCTGCTCGGCACGCGCGGCGCGGTCGCCTCCAACAGCAACCTGTCCGCGAGCGCCGGCGCGGACATCCTGAAGGCGGGCGGCAACGCGATCGACGCCGCGGTCGCGGCCAGCCTGGTCGAGGGCGTGGTAAACCCCCAGATGCACACCATCGGCGGCGAATGCCCGATCCTGGTGCGGCTCGCGGGTGAATCGCGAGTGATCGCGGTGAACGGCAACATGGCGGCGCCGGCGCGGGCCACCCCCGAAGCGTTCCTCGCGCGCGGCCTGAGCGACGTTCCCGATTCCGGCATCCTCGCTGCGGGCGTGCCCGCCACGTTCGGGGCCCTGGTGACGGCGCTGCAGCGCTGGGGCACGCTGCCCTTCGCCGCGGTGGTGGCACCGGCGCTCGAGCTGGCGAAGAACGGATTTCCGGTTTCGGAGGGCCTGCGTAACCAGCACCGCTTTGGCATCGCGGCGATGCGGCCACGCTTCGAGGCCGAATGGCCGGGCAGCGCGCAGCTGTACCTGCCCGGCGGCCGCGTGCCGGAGGTGGGCGAGCGGTTCCGCAACGAAGCGCTCGCCCGCACTTTCGACTATCTGGCGCGCGCGAAGGATCCGCTCGAGGCCTTCTACCAGGGCGAGGTCGCCGCCGAAATCGCACGATTCTCGAAAGACCGCGATGGCCTGCTCGCGCGCGAGGATCTTGCGGCGTTCGAGACGCGCATCGAAGCGCCCGCAGCCCTCAAGCTCGGCGACACGGAGCTCTTCAAGACCGGGTTCTGGTCGCAGGGGCCGGCGGAACTGCAGACGCTCGCGCTGATGTGGCAATTCGACCTGAAGAGAATCGGCTTCGGCACGCCCGACTACTGCCACCTGCTGATCGAGGCCATGAAGCTCGCCTACGCCGACCGCGAGCAGTACTACGGCGACCCTTCACAGACGTGGGTTCCCGGCGAGTTGCTCCTCTCGGACGAATACACGCGCCGGCGGGCGGCATTGATCGACATGCGCCGCGCGAACCGCGAGCTGCGCCCGGGGGATGCCCGCCGCAACGCCGCGCGGCTGCCCGAAGACGAGAAGCTGACGCCCAAGGACTGGGGCGCCGGCACGGTGCATGTGGATGCGGTGGACGCTCAGGGCAACATGGCTTCCTTCACGCCGAGCGGCGCCTGGATCTCGTCGGCGGAAGTGATCGGCCCGCTCGGCTTTCCGCTTTCGGTGCGCATGATGACCTTCTATCTCGCGCCGGCGCATCATCCGAACGTGGTGGCGCCCGGCAAGCGGCCGCGCACCACGCTCACACCCTCGATGGCGTTCAGGAACGGCAAGCCCTGGATGGCCTTCGGCACCATGGGCGGCGACAACCAGGGCCAGTGGCTGCTGCAGTTCTACCTTTGCCGCGCCGCCTTCGGCATGAGCATTCCGGAGGCGATCGAGGCGCCGCGGCTTTCGAGCGAGCATACGCCGGGATTTTTTGCGCCGCACGCGAGCGAACCCAACCGCGTGCGCATCGAGCCGCGCTTGGGCACGAAGGTGCTGGATGAATTGCGCCGTCGCGGCCACGAACTCGACGTGGCGCCCGACTGGACAGAAGGCTTCGTGTCCTGCGCAGCGTACGACGAGGACACCGGGCTGATCGAGGCTGGCTGCGACCCGCGCGGCGCGAAGTCGCACTGCTTTCCGGCGTTTGCGATGGCGTGGTGAGGCTCAGCGCCGGCGGGCGTAGCGCTTGCGCGCGAGCGCCGCGCCCGCCGCGAGCGCTTTCAGTTTCGCCAGCGCGATGTCGCGGTCCATCGGCGCCATGCCGCAGTTGGTGCAGGGAAAGAGCTTCGACTTCGGCACGAACTGCAGCGCGCGGCCGATGGTGTCGGCGACTTCCTCGGGCGTCTCGACCTTGTCGGAAGCGACGTCGATCACGCCGACGAGCACGTCCTTGCCCTTGAGCAGCTTCATCAACTGCGGCGGCACCTTCGAGTGGATGCATTCGAGCGACACCTGGTCGATGCGGCTCTTCGCCAGCGCGGGAAAGATGGCCTCGTACTGGCGCCACTCGGAGCCGAGCGTCTGCTTCCAGTCGAGGTTCGGCTTGATGCCGTAGCCGTAGCAGATGTGCACTGCGGTCTTGCACTTCAGGCCCTGGATCGCGCGATGCAGCGCCTTGATCCCCCAGCGCCTTACGTCGTCCATGTAGACATTGAACGCGGGCTCGTCGAACTGGATCGTGTCGACGCCGTCCTTTTCGAGCGCACGCGCCTCCTGGTTGAGGAGCGCCGCGAACGCCATCGCCAGCTTCACCTTGTCGCCGTAATGGCGGTCGGCGATGGTGTCGACGATGGTCATCGGCCCGGGCAGCGTGATCTTGAGTTTCTTCTTCGTGTGTGCGCGTGCGAGTCGGGTTTCGACCTGATGCACCCGGCCCTTGAGCCTCAGCGGGCCGACGACGACCGGCACCATCGCCTCGTAGCGGTTGTCGCGGATGCCCATCTTCACCTTGTGCTCGAAGTCGATGCCCTCGACGCATTCGAGGAAGCCGTGCACGAAGTGCTGCCGCGACTGCTCGCCGTCGGTAACGATGTCCAGGCCTGCGTCTTCCTGCTCCTTCAGCCAGAGCAGCGTCGCGTCGCACTTGGCACGCGCGAGTTCCTCGCCCGCGGCGCGCCAGGTGGGCCACAGTTTCTGCGTTTCCGCCAGCCAGCCGGGCTTGGGCAGGCTGCCGGCGATGGTCGTCTCGAACATTGCGAAATCCTCCTCGGCAGCTACTTTACACTGCGTATCATGGCGTCGTGCGGCACGTTTGAATCGGGAGGGCGGCGGTGGCGATCTACGAATTGCGGACATACACCTTTCAGGTCGGCAAGCTGGCCGAGGCGGTCGAGCTCTACCAGTCGGAAGGCTGGCCCGCGCTGCAGCAGCACCCGGCCAGGCTGGTCGGTTATTTCACGGGCGACATCGGCGCCCTGAACCAGTTGGTCCATCTCTGGAAGTTCGACGACGACGCCGATCGCCGGAAGTTCTGGGCCGGGGTCTATGCCGATGCGGCCTTTGCGGCATTCGCGAGGAAACTGCGTCCGCTCATCCTGACGCAGGAGAACAAGTTGCTGATGGCCGCTCCTTGGGGACCGCAGCCCTGAGGCCGTCCACAGGGGGATACCGACCATGCGACCCAAGGCGACCTCGAAGCTGCTTCAGGAAACCGAGCGCGCCATCGTCACCGAATGGCGCTTCGCGCCCGGCGCCGAGACCGGCTGGCACAAGCACGCGCACGACTACATCGTGGTCGTCCTTACCGCGGGCAAGCTCCTGCAGGAAACCGCGAAGGGCGAAATCTTGACGGAGCTGGCCTTCGGCCAGTCCTACGCGCGCTCGCAGGGCGTCGAGCACAACGTGGTCAATCCGAATGCCCACGAGTTCGTGTTTGTCGAAGTGGAGTTGAAGTAATGCCGCGCGGCGCGTCCCCCGCGACGGTCTGCCACAATACGCTGCCGGCGCCGAGCCGGCTTGATCGAGGAGGTTGAGAATGGTGCTCACCGTGTTTCGCAGCCGCCTGCGGCCCGACGTGAAGGACTATCCGGAGCTGGCGACGCGCATGAGCGAGCTGGCGAAGAAGATGCCGGGCTACATCTCGCACAAGGGCTTCGTTGCCGAGGACGGCGAGCGCGTGACGCTGGTGGAGTTCGAATCGGAGCAAGCGCAACGCGCCTGGCGCATGCACCCCGAGCACGCCGAGGCGCAGAAGCTTGGCCGGCAGGCGTTCTATTCCGAGTTCCGCCTGCAGATCTGCAGCGTGCAGCGCGAGACGGTTTTTCCGCCGCGCGCGAAGTAGGGGCGCGCCGCCTCAGGCCGCCGCCGGCGCGGTCTTGCGCGCCTCGCGGATCGGCAGGTGCGCCGCGGCCGCCATCAGGCACAGCGCGATGTCGGCCCACCACATCCAGTCGTAGCTCGCCGTGGCCTCGAACGCCTTGCCGCCGAGCCAGGCACCGAGAAAACCGCCCACCTGGTGCGACAGCATCACGATGCCGAAGAGCGTCGCCAGGTACCGCGGTCCGTGCAGCTTCGCCACCAGCCCCACCGTGGGCGGCACCGTCGAGAGGTAGGTGAAGCCGATGCCCGCTGCAAAGAGGAAGAAAGTCAGCTCCACCTTGGGCGAGTAGAAGAACACCAGGATCAGCGCGGCGCGCGCGGCATAGATCCCGGCGAGCGCCAGTTTCATGCGCCACTCCTGGATCGCCTTGCCGACCCAGAGGCTGCCGGCGATGTTGAACAGGCCGATGATCGCGAGCGACCACGCGCTCACGCTCGCGGGCAGCTCGCAGCTCGCGACCACGCCCGGCAGGTGCGTGGCGATGAACGCGACGTGAAAGCCGCAGGTGAAGAAGCCGAGGTTCAGCAGCAGGTAGCTGCGATCGCCCGCGGCTTCGCCGATCGCCTGGCGCAGTGATGCGGCGCCGGTCGCCTGCGATTGCACCACCGCCTCCCCCGCGCCGCGCGTCAGCCACAGCACCAGCGGCACCGCGGCGAGGCCGGTGGCGCCGAGGATCACGAGCGCCGGCTGCCAGCCGGCGAGCCCGATCATCAGCTGCGCGAGCGGGATCAGGGTGAACTGGCCGAACGAGCCGCCGGCGTTGACGATGCCGCTCGCGAAGGCGCGCTTGGCTTCCGGAATCCAGCGGTTGGCGGCCGACATCAGCAGCGACGGGCCGATGGCGCCGGCGCCGCTCGCCGCGACGATGCCGATCAGGAAGATGAGCGCGGGCGCCGTGTTCGCCAGCGGCGTCGCGGCGGTGGCGAACGCCACGAGCAGCGCGCCGCCGACCATGACGCTGCGCGGGCCGTGCCGGTCGGCAATGGCGCCGGCCACCGGCTGCGCGATGCCCCACATCAATTGCCCGATCGCGAACGCGAGGCTGATGGTCGCGTAGCCGATGGCGGTGTGCGAATTGATGGCGGAAATGAACAGCGGCTGCGCGTTGCGCACGCCCAGGCCGAGGGCGAAGACCGCTCCGGCCGCGAGTGCCACCGCGAGATAGCCGCGCGAGGCAGAAGTCATGGTCCAGCCTTCCGGGCGGACGGTTCACGCATCGGCAGGAGCCACGCAATCACCAGCGCCTGCAGCACGGCGAGGATGACGAGCGCAGTGGCGTAGCCTTCGGGCGCGTACCGCCCTTCGAGCACCGGGTAAGCCCGCAGCACGGCGCCGATGCCCCACTGGAACAGGAACGAGCAGCCGAACATCAGCACGTTCGACGCGGTATTGACGCGCCCGGTCATCTCCGGGCCGAAAAGGGGCGTGAGCAGCGCGTAGGCGAGCGCGGCGGAGATCGCGGTGAAGCCGTACACCGCGAGAACGGCGAACAGCCCGGTCTTCACGCCGGCCGCGAGCAGGACGAACATCGCGAGCGAAACGGTCTGCCCGAGCTTGAACATCGTCATGCGGCTGACGCCGGCGGCCGCGAGGCGGTCGCTGGTGACGCCGAAGAACACCGAGCCCACGGTAAAGGCGATCGCGGTGACGAGCAGGTAATTCGCCACGGCGGCGCGCGGCAGTTCGGCGACGTCGTAGAGCCACGGTCCGAGCCAGAGTCCCTGCAGCGCCTGATAGCCGGCGTGGCAGACGACGAGCGGCAGCGCGATGCGCCAGAACTTCTGCGTCGAAAAGATTTCGCCGAAACGCCGGATCTGGATCGCGAGCGTCTCGCCCCGGCCCGGCGGCGGCTTTTCCGGGACGACGAAGAAGATCAGCGCCGCCGCCATCACCGAAAGCCCCGCGACGCAGTAGAACAGCGCGCGCCAGCCCAGGGGTCCGAGCAAGGCCTCGACCGGCGCCGTTGCCGACAGACCGCCGATGCCGCCGACCGCCAGGTAAAGGCCGTTCAGCGTGGCGAGCCGCGACAGCGGAAACCACATCGTGAACGCCTTGATCGCGCCCATCAGGCCGCCGGAGACGCCCAGACCGATCAGCGCGCGGCCGATCGACAGGGTGGTGAAGTCCTGCGCCACCCCGAAGATCAGCGCGCCGGCGCCGGCGATGCTGTACAGCACCGCGAGCACGCGCCGCGGCCCGTAACGGTCGAGCAGCACGCCGAGCGGCAGCTGGAACGCGGCGAAGGCGAGCAGGTACATCGAGGTCAGAAAGCCGAGATCGGAGGGCGCGAGCGAGAATTCCCGCGCCAGGTCCTTGGAAATGACCGCGTTGACGTTGCGGAAGAAGAACGACAGGAAGTACCCCGCGGCGAAGGGACAGAACACGAGCAGCATCGGCCGCGGATTCACCGCCGAATTGTAA
>SCUF01000333.1 GCA_004298325.1 Betaproteobacteria bacterium
GCCCGGGCGCCAGATCGCGCGGCAACTCGACCGGGCCGAAGCGGATGCGCCGCAGCCGGCTGACGCGGCAGCCGACCGCCTCGAACAGGCGGCGCACCTCGCGATTGCGGCCCTCGCGCAACGCCACGCGGTACCAGCGATTGGCTCCCGCCGCCTCGCCGGTGGCCTCGATCGATTCGAAACGCGCCCGCTGTCCGTCATCGAGCGCCACGCCGCCGAGCAGCTGGCGCTGTGCCGCATCCGTCAACTCGCCCAGCACCCGCGCCAGGTAGACACGTTCGATCGCGTGACTTGGATGCATCAGGCGGTTGGCGAGTCCTCCGGAATCCGTGAACAGCAGCAGCCCGGAGCTGTTCAGGTCGAGGCGCCCCACCGCGATCCAGCGCCCCTGGGCGAGCGCCGGCAGGCGCGTGAACACGGTGGCTCGGCCCTCCGGGTCGCGTCGCGTCACGAGTTCACCCTCCGGCTTGTGATAGGCGATGACGCGCGGCAGCGCTGGCGCGGCTGCAAGCCGCGCCGGTTGGCCGTCGATCGTGACGAGATCACCCGTCGCCGCCCGGTCGCCGAGTCGGGCCACACGCCCGGCGACCGCGATCCGTCCCGCGGCAATCCAGCCCTCGATCTCCCGGCGCGAGCCGAACCCCGCCGCGGCGAGCAATTTCTGCAGCCGCTCGCGCTGCGGCTCAGGCGTTGCCTGGGCGGGCGTCCTGGGCGTCGGGCGCTGGGGCGGACGGGGCTTCAAGCGCAACGGTCTTGGCAATCTCGTCGAGCGGCGGCAATTCCTCGAGCGAACGCAGGCCCAGATCGTCGAGGAACGTCCGGGTCGTGGCATAGAGCGCCGGGCGACCGGGGGTGTCGCGATGACCGACGACGTCGATCCAGCCGCGACCCTCGAGCGCCTGGATGATCGACGCCGACACACCCACGCCGCGCAGGTTTTCGATGTCGCCCCGCGTCACCGGCTGGCGGTAGGCGATGATGGCCAGCGTCTCCATCACGGCGCGCGAATAGCGCGGCGGGCGATCGGTGCGCAGGCGCTCGATGAAGGGCTCGAATTCCGGACGGGTCTGGAAGCGCCAGCCGCTGGCAAGGCTCACCAGTTCCACTGCGCGATCGCGCCAGTCGTCGCGCAATTCTTCCAGCAGGCGCCGCAGCGTGTCCGGTCCGGGATCGTCATCGAACAGGCGCTTCAATTCGGTGAGCGGCAGCGGCTCGCTCGCTGCGAGCAGCGCCGCCTCGAGGATGCGCTTGGCTTCAGTGGGGCTTGGCATGGGCCAGCCTGACGTAGATGGGGGCGTAGCTTTCCGACTGCGTGATGTCGACCAGTGTCTCGCGCGCCAGCTCGAGCAGCGCGAGCAGCGTCACCACCAGCACCGGCACGCCGCGCGCCGGATCGAACAGCTCGCCGAATTCGAGCACGCGGTGCTCCTGCAGGCGCCGCAGCACGCGGCTCATGTGCTCGCGCACCGACAGTTCCTCGCGCGTGATGTGGTGGTGCGCGCCGAGGCGCGCGCGATGCAGCAGCCCGCGCCAGGCCTCGGCCAGGTCGCGCAGGTTCACGTCCGGCAGGCGCTCGCCGGCGGCCTTCTCGATGAACACCGAAATCGCGATCACGTCGCGCCCCGCCTGCGGCAGGGCGTCGAGCCTGTGCGCCGCCTGCTTCATCTGCTCGTACTCCAGCAGCCGCCGCACCAGCTCGGCGCGCGGGTCCTCCCCCTCCGCCTGCACTGCCGGCGGCCGCGGCAGCAGCATGCGTGACTTGATCTCCATCAGCATTGCGGCCATCACCAGATACTCGGCGGCGAGCTCCAGGTTTTTCGAGCGCATCGCCTCGACGTATTCGAGGTACTGCCGCGTCAGCGGCGCCATGGCGATGTCGAGGATGTCCAGATTCTGCCTGCGGATGAGGTACAGCAGCAGGTCGAGCGGGCCGTGGAACGCGTCGAGCATCACCTCGAGCGCGTCGGGTGGAATGTAAAGGTCGGCCGGCAGCTCGGCGAGCGGCTCGCCGTAGATCCGGGCCACCGGCGCCGCGATCTCACTCACGTGTAGAGCAACCCCATGGCTTCGCGCACATCGCGCATGGTTTCCGAGGCCAGCCGGCGCGCCTTGTCGCAGCCGTCGGCGAGAATGTTGTTCACCAGGGTGGGATCGTCGAGGTAGACCTGCGCGCGCTCGCGGATCGGCGCAAGCTCGGCCAGCACGGCGTCGATGACCGGCTGCTTGCATTCCAGGCAACCGATGCCCGCGGTGGTGCAGCCCTGGCGCACCCACTGCCGCCTGGCGTCGTCCGAATACACCTGGTGCAGCGGCCACACCGGGCAGCACTCGGGGTTGCCCGGGTCGCTGCGCGTCACGCGCGCCGGGTCGGTCGGCATGGTGCGGATCTTGCGCGTCACGATTTCGGGCTCCTCGCGCAGCGCAATCGAATTGCCGTAGGACTTCGACATCTTCTGCCCGTCCAGCCCGGGCATGCGCGAGGCCGCGGTGAGCAGCGCTTCGGGCTCGACCAGGATGCGCTTGCCCGCGCCTTCGAGCCAGCCGTAGAGCCGCTCGCGATCGCCGCGCGCAAGGTTCTGCTGCTCGTCGAGCAGCACCTGGGCGCGCTTCAGCGCCTCCGCGTCGCCCTGCTCGAGGAACTTCTTGCGCAGCTCGTTCCACAGCCGCGCCTTCTTCGAGCCCATCTTCTTCGCCGCAGCCTTGGCCTTGTCCTCGAAGCCCGCGTCGCGTCCGTAGAGGTGATTGAAGCGGCGCGCCACTTCGCGCGTGAATTCGACGTGCGGCACCTGGTCCTCGCCCACCGGGACGTAGCGGGCGCGGTACATCAGGATGTCCGCGGACTGCAGCAGCGGGTAGCCGAGAAAGCCGTACGTCGCCAGGTCGCGGTCGGAGAGCTTCGCCTGCTGGTCCTTGTAGGTCGGCACGCGCTCGAGCCAGCCGAGCGGCACCATCATCGACAGCAGCAGGTGCAGCTCGGCGTGCTCCGGAATCTGCGACTGCACGAACAGCGTCGCCTGTCCGGGATCGACACCCGTGGCGAGCCAGTCGATCACCATGTCGTTGCCGCTCTTCTGCAGCTCGCCGGGATTCTCGTAGTCGGTGGTCAGCGCGTGCCAGTCGGCGACGAAGAACAGGCACGGATACTCCGACTGCAGCCGCACCCAGTTGCGCAGCACGCCATGGTAGTGGCCCAGGTGCAGGGCGCCGGTCGGACGCATGCCGGAAAGTACGCGGGTCTCGTACATGGCTCAGAGCCGGAAGACGGTGCCGATGAGGGCGAACGACACGCTGAGCATCGGGCCCAGAATGACGCCCAGATAACCCGTGAACAGCAGGACGAGCAGGATCGGGAATCCAAACGGCTCCAGCTTCGCATACTGCCAGGCCATCCGGTGAGGCAGCAGGCTCGCCACGATCCGGCCGCCATCCAGCGGCAGGATCGGCAGCAGATTCAGGAGCATCAGAACCATGTTGACTTCGATTCCCGCGATGCCCATGCGTCGCATCGGCGTGGCGAAATAGTCTGCCGGCACCACGTCGGCGACCTTGATGATCGCAGCCCACGCCAGGGCCATCGCCAGATTCGAGACGGGACCCGCCGCGGCGACCCACATCATGTTCTGCTTGGGGCGCCTCAGCGCCGAATAATTCACGGGTACCGGCTTGGCCCAGCCGAAAAGGTAGCCGGCGCCGCCGGCGAGTTTGCTGACCACCAGGATCAGGATCGGCACGATGATGGTGCCGACCAGGTCGATGTGCCGGACCGGATTCAGACTGATGCGGCCCTGCGCGTACGCCGTCAGGTCGCCGAAGTGCCGCGCCACGTAGCCGTGCGCCGCCTCGTGCAGGGTGATCGCGAACAGCACGGGGAGCGAATAGATGGCGAGGGTCTGGGCGAGCTGGCTGACGTCCATCGACGACTTCGAATGGCGCTGCAGTTTATCAGAGCGCGGCCGCCGCGCCGGCCGGTTCGGTGGCGAAGCCGAGCGCCGCGAGCGCGCCCTTGCCCTGGCGCAGCAGCACCGGGACGTCGGTCGTGAGATCGATCATGGTGGAGAGCTCGGTGCCGCAGGAGCCAGCGTCGATCACCAGGTCGAGCGCGTGCTCGAGCGCGTCGCGAATCGCGCGCGCGTCGGACAGCGGTGCGGCACTCCCCGGCAGCGCGAGCGTCGCCGACAGCATCGGCTCGCCGAGTTCCGCCAGCAGCGCCAGCGCCACGGCATGCGCGGGCACGCGCACGCCGATGGTCTTGCGGCGCGGATGCATCAGGCGGCGCGGCACTTCGCGCGTCGCCCGCAGGATGAACGTGTAGGCGCCGGGCGTCGCCGCCTTGAGGAGGCGGTACTGGACGTTGTCGACCACCGCATAGGCCGCGATTTCCGAAAGGTCGCGGCACATGAGCGTGAGATGGTGCTTCGCGTCGATGCCGCGCACGCGCCGCAGCCGCGTCAGCGCCTTCGCGTCGCCGATCTGGCAGCCGAGCGCGTAACAGGAATCCGTGGGATAGGCGATCAGCCCGCCGCGCCGCACGATTTCCGCGGCGCGATGGAGCAGCCGCGGTTGCGGGTGCGTCGGATGGACCGAGAAGTACTGCGCCACAGGTTCAGCGGCCTACCAGCAGGAAGTCCTCGATCAGGCGCGCCACCCGCGCCGGCTGGTCGTGGTGCAGCATGTGGCCGGCCTCCGGCACCGTGACGTAGCGCAGGTCGCGAAACGCGGCGCGTCGCTCGGCATGCTGTTCCGGCGTCAGCTTGAGGCGGTCGAGGTTGTCCGTTTCGGTCGTGTCGACCCACAGCGTGGGCGCAGTCACCTGCTGCCAGATCGCCCGCACCTCTTCGTAGCGGTACAGCAGCGGATTGACGATCTTGTGCGCCGGATCACTGCGCAGCATGACCTGGCCGTCGCCCGTCTCGCGGCCCCAATGCTGCGCCAGGTATTCGGCACGCTCGCGCGTCAGCCGCGGGTTGTTCTTCTGCAGCCGGTCGGCCAGGCCGGAAAAGCTGGTGTAGGCGCGCAGGCTCGGGCGATCGCGCAATTCCTCGAGCCAGCGCGCGTAGCGTCGCGGCGCCTGTTCGGGGCGCGTCGGCGGCAGTCCGAAGCCTTCGAGGTTCACCAGCCGCGCAACGCGCTCCGGCCGCACCCCGGCGTAAATCGAGGCGACGTTGCCGCCGAGGCTGTGCCCGACGAGATTGACCGGCGCCTGCGGCTGGATGTGCTCGAGCAGGGCATCGAGATCGGCGAGATAGTCCGGGAACCAGTAGCAATCGGACTTGCCCCAGTCGCTCTGGCCGTAGCCGCGCCAGTCGGGCGCATAGACGTCCCAACCCGGCGACAGCGCGTCCACCAGGAACTGGAACGACGCCGACACGTCCATCCAGCCATGCAGCAATACGACGCGCCGCGCCGGATCGCCGCGCCATTGGCGGTAGTGGTAGCGCAGGCCGCGGATATCCACGAAATGCGATGCAGCGGGGCGCAGTGCCCCGGCACCTGCCCCGTCGCCGTGCGGTCCCGCTGCGATCACTTCGGTGCCATGCGGATCGCGCCATCCAGGCGGATCGTCTCGGCATTGAGCATCTCGATCTCGACGATCGACTTGACGAGCTGCGCGTACTCCGCCGGGCGGCCGAGGCGCGAGGGAAACGGCACCTGCTTGCCGAGCGAGTCCTGCGCTTCCTTGGGCAGTGCCGCGAGCATCGGCGTCTCGAAGATTCCGGGGGCGATGGTGCAGACCCGGATGCCGCTGCGCGACAGGTCGCGCGCGATCGGCAGCGTCATGCCGACGATGCCGCCCTTGGAAGCGGAGTACGCCGCCTGGCCGATCTGCCCGTCGAACGCCGCCACCGAGGCGGTGTTGACGATCACGCCCCGCTCGCCGGAGGCATTCGGCACCGCCCGTGCCATCGCCTGCGCCGCGAGGCGGATCATGTTGAACGTGCCGATCAGGTTGACGCTGATGATGCGGTTGAACGACGCCAGGCTGTGGGGCGCTTCCTTGCCGAGCGTGCGCTCGGCAGTCGCGATGCCGGCGCAGTTGACCAGCACGTGCAAGCCGCCGAATTCCGTCAGCGCGAGCGCCACTGCCGCCTGACCCTCGGCTTCCGAGGAGACATCGCATTTCACGAAGCGGCCGCCGATTTCCGCGGCGAGTTTGGCGCCCGCCTCGGCCTGCATGTCGGCGATCACGACCTTGGCGCCATCCTGCGCCGCCATGCGCGCGGTAGCGGCACCGAGGCCAGAAGCCCCGCCCGTGACAAGGAATACGCTGTTCTTGATCTGCATGATGTTTCTCCGGCCCGAAAAGTATAATTCTACCTTCCCCGTGCACTGCACCATCGCCCCGTGATCGCGCTCGGCTTCGGATTGGATTTCAATGCTTTGTACGACCGCGCCGGTCTCGTAAGGCTCGATGCGGCGTTCGTCGGCTTCCTCAGCGAAGTCGACACCTCGCTTGCCGCGCGCTTGACCGCGGCGCGCGCCGCGCCCGACGCGCTCGCCGCGAAGGCGGAGTCGGATCTCCTCATCGACCTCTCGCCGCACCTGGACGATTTCCTCGCGCGGCTGTTCGCGATCGAGGCCGAGGCGCAGGCACTCGCCGCACGGCACCACAATTTCGCCCCGCTCTACTCGGTGAAGCGCCTGTTCGTGCAGCGGCGCGCGCTGCACAAGGTGAAACCGGAAGCGGTCGCCGCCATGGATGGCGCTGCGGCCGAGAAGGAACTGCGCAGCCTCTTCGGCGGCTCCTTTACCGAGCTCGCATTTGCGCGCCATGTCACCGCATGGCAGAAGGACGAGGCGCTGCACGGCGCGAAGCTCGAGCTCGCCGCGCGCTACGCCGCCTGGGCCGCGAGCACCGCGGAAGGCAGGGCCAAGCACCGCCACGGCGTGCTGTTCAAGGCGCCGCACAAGATCGATCCCATCCGTCTGGTTGCGGTGCACACGGACGCTTCGCAGGGTTACGCCCGCCATACGGTCGAGCCCCTGCGCCGCCGCGAGGGTTTCGGCCTCACCGACGCCGGTGCGGATCTGGTCGGCGCCCTCGACGAGGCGCACTACTGCATCTGGTGCCACGAGCAGGGCAAGGATTCCTGCTCCAAGGGTCTGCGGGAAAAGGCGCCGGCGAACGCCGGACCCGGCACCGCCGCGGCGCGCGCGCCGTTCAAGCAATCGCCGCTCGGCACGACGCTGGCGGGCTGCCCGCTGGAAGAGAGGATCTCCGAATTCCACCTCGTGAAGACGCGCGGCCAGGCGCTCGCCGCGCTCGCCATGATCGCCGTGGACAACCCGATGCTCGCGGCGACCGGACACCGTATCTGCAACGACTGCATGAAGTCGTGCATCTACCAGAAGCAGGACCCGGTCAACATCCCGCAGGTCGAGACGCGCACGCTCAAGGACGTGCTGGCCTTGCCCTGGGGATTCGAGATCTACTCGCTCTTGACGCGCTGGAACCCGCTCAACCTGCGCCGGCCCCTGCCGCGCGAGGCGTCCGGCCGCAAGGTGCTGGTGGTCGGCCTGGGCCCCGCCGGCTTCACGCTCGCACACCACCTGATGAACGACGGCCACGCGGTGGTCGGCATCGACGGCCTCAAGATCGAGCCGCTGCCCGAGACGCTCTGCGGCCTGCACCCGATCCGCGACGCGCTCGAGCTCTACGAGCCGCTGGAGAACCGCGCCATGGCCGGATTCGGCGGCGTCGCCGAATACGGCATCACGGTGCGCTGGGACAAGAACTTCCTCAAGCTGGTCCGGCTGCTGCTTGAGCGGCGCGCGCAGTTCGCCATGTTCGGCGGCGTGCGCTTCGGCGGCACCTTCACCCTGCAGGACGCCTGGCAGATGGGCTTCGATCACGTCGCGCTCTGCGTCGGCGCGGGCAAGCCCACCGTGCTCGACATTCCCAACGGGCTCGCGCGCGGCGTGCGCGCAGCGTCCGATTTCCTCATGGCGCTGCAGCTCACCGGCGCGGCGAAACGCGACTCGATCGCCAACATGCAGCTGCGCCTGCCCGCGGTCGTGATCGGCGGCGGACTGACGGCGATCGACACCGCCACCGAATCGCTGGCCTATTACGTGGTGCAGGTCGAGAAGTTCCTGGCGCGCTACGAGGCTCTGGCGAAGGACATCGGCGAGGACGCGATCCGTGCCGGCTGGGATGACCAGGAGCGCGAGATCGCCGAGGAGTTCCTGGCGCACGCGCGCGCCATCCGCAGCGAGCGCCGCGAGGCGGCGCGCGAGGGGCGTGCGACCAAGATCGTCGAGCTGCTGCAGCACTGGGGAGGCGTCACGGTCGCGTACCGCCGGCGGCTCGTCGAGAGCCCCTCCTACGTCCTGAATCACGAGGAGGTGGAGAAGGCGCTCGAAGAAGGCATCGTCTTTGCCGAATCGCTGACGCCGGCGCGCGTCGACACCGACCACTACGGCGCGGTGCGAGGCGTGAATTTCAGGCACGCCGCCGGCGCCGAGCACTGGCTGCCCGCGCGCACGGTGTTCGTCGCTGCGGGCACGCAGCCCAATACCGTGCTGGCGCGCGAAGATGCGGCGCATTTCGCGCTCGACCAGAAATACTTCGCCGCCTGCGACGAGGCCGGCAGGCCGGCGACGCCGGAATTCTCCGCGTCGAAGCCGGCGACGCCGCAGGTGCTGCTGTCGCGGCAGGCGGACGGGCGTTGCGTCAGTTTCTTCGGCGACGTGCATCCATCCTACTTCGGCAACGTCGTCAAGGCGATGGGTTCGGCCAAGCAGGGCTATCCGGTGGTCTCGCGCGTGCTGTCGCGGATTGTGCCGGCCAGCGGCCTCGCCGACGCGGCGTTCTTCGGTGAACTCGCCGAGCAGCTCCGCGCCACGGTCCACCGGGTGGAACGGCTCACGCCGACCATCGTCGAAGTGGTGGTGCGCGCGCCGCTCGCCGCGCGCAAGTTCCAGCCGGGGCAGTTCTACCGCCTGCAGAATTTCGAGGCGCTCGCGCCCCTGGTGGCCGGCACGCGCATGCAGATGGAAGGCCTGGCGCTGACCGGCGCCTGGGTGGATCGCGAGCGCGGCCTGGTGTCGACCATCGTGCTCGAAATGGGCGGCTCGAGCGACCTGTGCGCGATGCTGCAGCCCGGCGAGCCGGTGGTGCTGATGGGGCCGACCGGTACGCCGACCGAGATTCACGGCGGCGAAACCGTGGCGCTGTGCGGCGGCGGCCTGGGCAACGCAGTGCTGTTCTCGATCGGCCAGGCGTTCCGCGCCGCCGGCTCCAAGGTGCTCTACTTCGCCGGCTACAAGAAGGTGATCGACCGCTACAAGGTGCACGAGATCGAGCAGGCCGCCGACGTCGTCGTGTGGTGCTGCGACGAAGAACCCGGTTTCGCGCCGCGCCGGCCGCAGGACCGCAGCTTCGTCGGCAACATCGTGCAGGCGATGGACAGCTACGCCGAGGGACGCCTCGGCGCCCCGCCGCTGCGGCTGGACGACGCCGACCGCATCATCGCGATCGGCTCGGACCGCATGATGGCGGCGATCGCGCGCGCGCGCCACGACATTCTCAGGCCGCACCTCAAGCCGCAGCACGTCGCCATCGGCTCGATCAACTCGCCCATGCAGTGCATGATGAAGGAGATCTGCGCGCAGTGCCTGCAGCCGCACCGCGATCCGGCGAGCGGCGAAACCAGCTACGTCTTTTCCTGCTCCAACCAGGACCAGCCGCTCGACTGGGTCGACTTCAAGGTGCTGAACGAGCGCCTGAAGCAGAATTCGCTCGGCGAGAAGCTCGGTGCGCAGTGGCTGCGGCACTGCATGCCGGAGCTGAAGCAGCAGCGCCGCTTCGTGTGAAGCTAGAATCGCGGCGCCTGAGGGAAAAGGAGCGCCCGGGATGAGCGACGCCTGCCTGATCGTGGTGGATGTGCAGAATGACTTCATGCCCGGCGGCGCGCTGGCCGTGCCGCAGGGCGATGCGGTGGTGCCGGCGATCAACCGCGTCGCCGCAACGTTCGAATGGATCGTCGCCACGCAGGACTGGCATCCGCGCGGGCACGCCTCTTTCGCCTCGTCCCATCCGGGCCGCAGGCCCTTCGAGACGACGCGCCTCGCCTACGGCGAGCAGGTGCTGTGGCCGGACCATTGCGTGCAGGGCACCGAAGGCGCGGCGCTGCACCGCGATCTCGCGATCCCGCGAGCGCAGCTCGTCGTGCGCAAGGGCTATCGCCCCGCGGTCGACAGCTATTCGGCGTTTCTCGAGGCCGACCGCACGACCTCCACCGGGCTGGCGGCCTGGCTGCGCGAGCTCGGCATCCGGCGGCTGTGGTTCTGCGGCCTGGCGACCGATTTCTGCGTCGCGTGGTCGGCGCTCGACGCACGGGCCGCAGGATTCGAAGCGACGCTGATCGAGGACGCCTGCCGCGCGATCGATCTCGACGGCTCGCTCGACCGGGCGTGGCAGCAGCTGCAGGTCGCCGGGGTCGGGCGCGCGCGCTCGGACGGCGTCAGGCCGTGATCTAGCGCCGCACGCCGACGTAGCGGTACAGCGGCTCCGGGTCCTGTTCGAGCGCAGCGGGCAGCGTCTCGCACGCGGTCAGCCCGTTTTGCAGGAATACGACCCGGTCGGCCACCCGCAGCGCGAGGTCAACCCGCTGCTCGACGAGCACCACCGCGACGCCGGATTGGCGCAGCCGCGCGATCGCGCGCAGGATTCCTTCCACCAGGCTCGGCTGCAAGCCCTCGAACGGCTCGTCGAGCAGCAGCACCCGCGGCGAGGCCGCGAGCGCGCGTCCCATCGCCACCATCTGCTGCTCGCCTCCGGACAGCGTGCCGGCGCGCTGCCGCAGCCGCTCGCGCAGCGCCGGAAAGAGCGCGTAGACAGCCTCCAGCACGCGGACATTGCTCCGCCCCGCCAGGAGACCCATGCGCAGATTTTCTTCCACGCTCAGGTAGGGAAACAGCCGCCGCCCCTGGGGCACGTAGGCGATGCCGAGCGCCGCGATGCTGTGCGGTGCGCGATCCGCGAGGTCAGTTCCATCGAGCGCAATGCGACCGCTGCGCACCGGCAGCAGCCGCATGATCGCCTTGAGCGTGGTGGTCTTTCCGGCGCCGTTGCGCCCGAGGAGCGCCAGCACTTCGCCCGCGTCGAGCGTGAAGCTGACGCCTTTCAGCACCGCCACGCGGCCGTAGCCGCCACGCACGTCTTCGAGCGCCAGCCTCATCGGCCGAGATAGGCCTTCTGCACCGCGGGATGGCGCTCGATCTCCGCCGGCGTTCCCTCGGCCAGGATTTCGCCCGCGTCCATCACCGTGACGCGCCGGGCGAGCGCGAGCACCACCTGCATGTTGTGTTCGATGAGAAGCACCGTGGCCTGCTCCGCGACACGGCGTATCAGCGCGCAGAACGCCGTGATCTCGCCCTCGGCGAGGCCTTGCGTGGGTTCGTCGAGAATCAGCAGCTGCGGCCCGGTGGCGAGCGCCATCGCGAGCTCGAGCAGCCGCTGGTGCCCGTAGGCGAGCTCGTCGGCGCGCTGACCCGCCAGATCCGCCAGCCCGACTGCCTCGAGCGCGGCACGCACCCGGGCGGCGACCGCGGGCTCGCCGGGCGCAAGCCTGGCGAAGAAGCCCTGCATGAGCCCGCGCTGCGCGGGCAGCGCCACGTTCTCGTAGCAGCTCAGTCCCTTGAAGATGCTCGTCACCTGAAAGGTGTACGCGATGCCGAGCCGCAGTCGCTGCCACGGGCGCAACGCGGTGATGTCGCTGCCGCGGTAGAGGATGCGCCCCGACGACGGCACGTGCCGACCGCAGATCATGCCGACGAGCGTCGTCTTGCCGGCGCCGTTCGGCCCGATGATCGCGCGGATCTCGCCGCTCTGGATTTGGAGCGACACCTCGCGCACCGCGGCGAGCCCGCCGAAGTGCTTCGACAGAGCTTGCGTCGCCAGCAGCGGCGCTACGGCAGCCATGGGAGCCAGCGGCTGCGCACGGTGCCGAGGAGGCCCTGGGGAAACCACAGCACCAGGGCGATGAGCGCGGCACCGACGAAGAGCAGATAGCTCGAGGTCACGCCGCTCACCGTGTCGACGAGGTAGAACATGAGCGCGGTGCCGAGGAGCGGCCCGAGCACCGTGCCGACGCCGCCGAGCAGGGTCCAGAGCAGCGGGTAGATCGAGAACAGGATCGAAGCGAAGGTCGAGCCGACATACGAGAACAGCAGCGCGTAGCCCGCCCCCGCCGCGGACGCGAGCGCCCCCGAGACGCCGAGCGCGACCAGCTTGTAGCGGAAGCTGTCGTAACCCAGCAGCCGCGTGCGCTCCTCGTTTTCGCGGATGCCGATGAGGACGCGCCCGAGCGCGGACAGCCGCAGGGCGAGCGCCGTAGCGAGGCAGGCGGCGAAGATGGCGAGCGCGACGTTGTACTTCACGCCCGGCTCGTGGAAGCCGAATTGCGCCCCGCCCAGCCCGAGCGGCGCGAGCTTGTCCGAGAGGATGAACCCCTGGTCACCGAGCGTGACGTCGTTGAAATACAGCGTGGCGAGAAACAGGGCCTGAGCGAACATCAGGCTGACGATCAGGAACGACGGCCCGCTCGTCCTGAGCGCCATCAGGCCGAAGGCGAGCGCGAGGCCGACGCCCGAGGCCAGCCCCAGGCCGAAGGCGGCCGGCGCGCCGACGCCGAGGTAGTACACCGGCAGTCCCGCCCCGTACATGCCGGCGGCGAAAAACATGGCGTGGCCGAGGCTCATCAGCCCCGTATAACCGAGCAGCACGTTGTAGCCGATCGCATAGCCCGCGAGCACCAGGATGCGCGCCACGTTGGTGTGGTGGTAGGGCGGCAGCGCGAACTGCAGCAGCAGGAGCGCCGCCAGCACGCCCAGGTGCAGGGCGAGAATCCTGCGCCCGGCGCTCACGCGCGTTCCTCGCCGAAAAGGCCGCCGGGGCGCACCACCAGCACCGCCGCGACGAGCAGCGTGGCGACGATCTTGGCGAGTGTCGGGGAGAAGAATACCGAGACGATGCCGTCGCTCAGTCCGACCGCGAACGCCGCCACGAGGGTGCCGCGCAGGCTGCCCAGCCCGCCGATGATGACCACGATGAAGGACAGCAGCAGCGGGTCGAGCCCCATCAGGTAATGCGCCTGCTCGATCGGCACGATCAGCACGCCGGCCGCCGCGGCGAGCATCGCACCGAGCGCGAAGACCAGCCCGTAGATCCGTCGCGCCGGCACGCCGAAGGCCTGCGCCATCTCCAGGTCCTGCTGCGCGGCGCGCATGTACAGGCCGAGCCGCGTGCGGGTGATGACGAGCCAGGTGCCGAGGAGCAGCAGCGCGGAGGCGGCGGCGACGACGAGCTTGTAGCCGGAGTAGCCGAACCATGGGAACTCGATCTTGAAGTACACCGGCGGAGCGACCGGGCGGGCGTCGGGCCCGTAGAGCATCAGCACCGCCTGCTGCAACACGTAGAGCAGTCCGATCGTCGCCACGATCGTGCTCTCGGGTTGATAGTCGATGCGCCGCAGGATCCAGCGGTCGGCGGCGAGCGCCAGGCCGCCGACCGCGAGCGGCGCCACGAGCAGCGCCACGATGAAGCCGGCGACCGGCGTTCCGACCACGTGCGCGCAGGCCCAGGCCAGCACGGCGCCGAGCATGTAGAACTCGCCGTGGGCGACGTTGACGATGCGCATCACGCCGAACACGAGCGACAGCCCGAGCGCGGTGAGCGCCAGCACGAAC
>SCUF01000334.1 GCA_004298325.1 Betaproteobacteria bacterium
CCGGTAGCGCTCCCCCTGCCACAGCGGCGGCACCACCGCCGGATAGCGGTCGCGCACAAACGTGCGCGCACACTGCAACTGATCTGACGGGCTCGCAGATACGGACAGGAACGGGAAAGGCAGGCTGGCGACCCTATCCGCGCGCACCTCTGCCTGCAGCTGCCGCTCGAGGCGTGGCCCCCGGTCCCAGTTGCAGGCCTGTGCGTGCGAGTGCGCCGCGGCACCGAGCGCGTAGTTGTAGTTGGCGTCGATCGCGAGTGTCTGTTCGAAGCTCCGGGCCGCCTCCTCGTGGCGATTTATTTTGGCCAGGATCGTGCCGCGGTTGTGCAGGGCATTGGCGTAGTCCGGCCGGATGGCGAGCGCCCGGTCGTAGCTGGCGAGCGCATCCGCAGATCGCCCGAGCGACTGCAGCGCGTTGCCGCAGTTGTTGTGTACCTCCGCGTAGTCGGGTCTGAGCTTGAGCGCCTGCTCGTAGCTGGCAAGCGCCTCTGCGTGGCGATTGAGCTCGCGGAAGGCGTTGCCGCGGTTGAGCAGCGCGTCGGCGTGATCGGGCCTTGTCGCCAAGAGCTTGTTGTAACTCGCGATGGCGTCGCGGTAGCGGCGCAGGGCGCGCAGCGAATTGCCGCGGTTGTACCAGGCGTTGACATGGTCCGGCCGCAATGCGACCGCGCGGTCGTAGCTCGCGACCGCCTCCTCGTGGCGGCCGAGTTCGGCGAGCGAATTGCCACGGTTCAACAGCACTTCGAAGTAGTCTGGCTTCTCCGCGAGGGCCTTGTCGTACGCTGCGAGCGCGTCGCGATGCCGCGCGAGCTTCCCGAGCGCAACGCCGAGGTTGAGATGCGCCTCTGCGGAATCCGGCCGTTGCTCGAGCGCCAGCGAGATGAGTCTAACCGCCTCGGTGGCGCTTCCCTGCTGGCCGCGCAGGACCCCCAGGAGGTGCAGGGCGTCGAATTGCGCAGGATCTGCCTTCAGCACGGATTCGTATGCACGCTCCGCTTCCTTGAGCCGACCCTGCCGCTGCAGGCTTGCGGCCTGGCGGACCTCGGCCTCAATTTCAGTGGCTCGCGGCCTTCGGGTTTGCGGTCTCTTCTTCACAGCTTTCGTCGCGCATGCGCGGCCCGATGCATGCAGTCGTCAATAGTCCAGCGCTAGTCTATGGGAAAAGCGGCCCGGCCATCCTTTCGGCGGACAAATGGAAACCGGTTCCACGTGCCGATTTCAAACAGGACCGTCCGGCAACGAGATTCAGGTGTTGCTGTTGGCGCCCGGCTTCCAGCGCACCCCGCTGCTCAAGGAGCATCACGCAGCGCAACGGGAAATCAAAGGATCCGCAGCAGTGATGCACGTTCAGCTCAGGTCCATCAGCTGCTCGTCCGCCATGGCCTCGGGGCGGGTGAAGTCGCGGACGTACACCAGAGTTGCGCTTAATGAATATCAAGAAACGCGCATGTTCGACGCTGCGGCGCCTGAAATCGTAACGCGCGCACTTCGCGCTCGTGTAGCGAATCGGATCGGTACCCAGGTAACTGGTACCTATGATCCTGCCAATTTGTCACGTAGTGGGCGAGAATTCATTCTCCCACTGGGCGTCTAGGGAGATGCCCAACGCGGCTTTTCCGCAAACTTCAGCGCATCGCGCTTGGAGACCACCACCCCGATGACGTGACCCGACTGCTCGAGCAACGTGCCGCCGCTCGCGCCATTCGGCGCGCGGCCGAGCGGGTCTCCGCCGAGAGCAGCGCGCGGTCTTTGACGGCATCCAGGAGGCTTGAGGTATCTAACACAAGATATTCAATTACTCAAAGAGGGCAATATCTGAGCCGCGAGCTGGAAGCCCCCCAGGCCGATGCTGCGAACAGCTACCCGGCCATCGTGCTCACGGGCCCGCGCCGCGCCGGGAAGACGTGGTTCCTGAAGCACCTCTATTCGCGCGCCCACTGCCACCTGTTTAAGGACCCGAATATGGTGGCGCGCTTTCGCCACGACCCGCAGGGGTTTCTCGACGGCGTGCGGCTGCCGGCGATCCTAGATGAGATCTAGAACGTCCCCGAAGTGTTCAATTACGTGCGCAGCCGGATCGACCGCACGCCGCGGCGCCGCGGCCAATGGATTCTCACCGACTCGCAGGAAGCGGGCTTGATGCGTAACGTCACCGAATCGATGGCGGGTCGCGCCGCAGTGCTCCAGCTTTGGCCGCTGTCGATGCGCGAATCCGCGAAGGTCGGCAGCCTGCGCGGCAGTTACGCGGAAGTGCTCGCCCGCAGGCGGCGGCACTGTGGTTCAGCTCCTATCTGCAGACGTACTTCGAGCGCGACGTGCGGGCGATCAGCGCGTCGACACGCTGCAGGTTGACTGCGATTGCCTTGTGCCACTTTGCGCCGAAATCCGAAACGCAAGAATTCCGTTTATCCAAAATCAAGCGATCCGAAATCAAGTTCGCAGACGCAGCTTGAAGACTTCCGGTTTCTCGAACCGCGTCTTCGTCATCTGCGAACCCTGGTACCAAGGTACTAGTACCTATAGACCTAACAATTGGTCACGCAGAGGGTGAGAATTGGTACTCGGATGGAGGTCAGGGAGGGCGCCCAGCGCAGATCGCTGGAATCTCTACACAAG
>SCUF01000335.1 GCA_004298325.1 Betaproteobacteria bacterium
CGACGCCGACGCAGGCACCGAGCGCGCCCAAGCCCACCATGAGCCCGATACCGATGCCCGTGTAGGCCTGCACCATCGCCAGCAGCTGAAGTTTTTCCATGGTGATTCCCTTTCTGTCGCCTATTAGCGGTTGCGGTGGTTGATCAGTGGTGTTCGTGCGCCATCGCAATGTAGACGATGGTCAGCATCATGAAGATGTAGGCCTGCAGCAGCACGATCAGGATATGGAAGATCGCCCAGCCGAGCCCGAGCAGGACGCCGAAAAAAGTCCCGACGAGTCCGGTGGCGGCCCACATCCACAGCAGCAGGAACAGGATTTCGCCGGCGTACATGTTGCCGAACAGCCGCAGCGAGTGCGACAGCGGCTTGGATATGTACTCGACCAGATTGAACAGGAAGTTGGCCGGCCACAGCAGCGGGTGGGCGCCGAACGGGGCGCAGAACAATTCGTGGATCCAGCCGCCCAGGCCTTTCGCGGCAATGGCGAAATAGATCATCAGCAACCAGACCGAGAGCGACAGCGCGAACGTGGTATTGACGTCCGCGGTCGGCACAATGCGAAAGCCTTCGGGCGCGAACGGGCGCGTGACCAGCGCCACCCAGTCCGCCGGCAGGAAATCCATGGCGTTCATCAGCACCACCCAGACGAACACGGTGAGGGCGGCGGGGGCGAGAAAGCGGTTGCGATCGCCGTGGTGAAAGATGCCCTTCGCCTGCTCGTCGATGAACTCGATCAGCAGCTCGACGAAGGCCTGGCGCTTGTTCGGCACGCCCGAGGTCGCGCCCCGCACCACCCACCAGATGAGGCCCAGCCCAACGAGGCCCAGGATGGCTGCCGTGACGAGCGAATCGACGTTGAGTGTCCAGAATCCGCCTTCGCCGACCGGCCTGGAAAAGAAAGTCAGGTGATGCTGGATGTAATCCGATGGGGTTAACTCTTTGCCGGCAGCCATCGCTTGAACGTTCTGTCAGGTTTCGCGCACAAAAAACGCCATTGAAAATACGAGGGCTGTCAGCACGAACGTCCCCAGGAAAGCGAGCACGACGACATCCCGGTACGTCGCCAACACGAGCCACAGCAGGACCCCGATCAAGCCGAACTTGACGCCTTCGGCTGCCAGCGCCCCAGTCAGGATTCCCGCCGCGGACTGCGCATTACCCCTCGACGCCACGACCGCAGCCGCCAAACCGGCGCCAAAGCTGACCGCGCCTCCCAAGGCCGCGGACAGCGCGCCGTGGACACCGGCCAGATAGGCACCGGCAAGCGTCAGGGCGGCGGTGGCGATCAACTGCCACAGAAGAACGGTGCGGATCGGCCTGCTGAAGTTGCTTGGGCTGACGTTCATCTACCCCGGCACCCCGCAAAGCCGCGGAAGTATAGGTTTTATTTCTGGCTCGGTCAATTTGTGGCGTCGCAGCAGCACCCCCGGTTTTGATCTCAGATCAGCTTTTTCACGAGCTGATCGAAATGTTCCAGGCTGGAGTAGTGCAGGATCAATTTGCCGCTGCCCTTGCTGCCGTGGCGGATCTCCACCGTGGTGCCGAGCCGGTCCGATAAGTCCCGTTCAAGGCGCAGGACGTCGCGATCGCGTTTGCGCGCGGCACCTGCCAAGGCTCCGCTGGCCAATCGCTTGACCAGCAGCTCGGTTTCGCGCGCCGACAGCCCGCGTGCCGCGACGCGTTGCGCCGCTTCGATCTGCCGTGCACCGTCCAGTGCGAGCAGCGCGCGCGCATGGCCCATGTCCAGGACACGGTTCATCAGCATCTCCTGCACCGGCTTCGCGAGCCGCAGCAGCCGCAGCAGGTTGGTGGTCGCACTGCGGGACCGACCGACCGCGTCGGCAACCTGCTCGTGCGTCATGCCGAATTCGTCCACCAAGCGCTGCAGACCCGTCGCCTCCTCGATCGGATTGAGGTCCTCGCGCTGGATGTTCTCGATCAGCGCCATGGCGAGCGCGGCTTCGTCGGGTACCGCGCGCACCAGCGCCGGAATCTCGGTGAGGCCGGCCAGCTGCGCGGCGCGCCAGCGGCGCTCGCCAGCAATCAGTTCAAAGGCGCCCGGCTCGACCGGACGGACCAGCACCGGCTGCATCAGACCTTGCGCGCGTATCGACGCCGCCAGCTCCGCGAGCGCGGCTTCGTCCATGCGGCTGCGCGGCTGGTAGCGTCCGGGCCGGATCGCAGTGACTGCGAGCGTCGCCAGCGCGTCTTTGGACGTACGCTCATCACCCCCCAGCAGCGCATCCAGCCCGCGCCCGAGTCCACCTCTTGGTTTGCTCATGCGCCATCTCCCTGTGCCAGCAATTCCTCGGCGAGCGCCAGGTACGCCTGCGCCCCCTTCGCGCCACGGTCCCATACGACGGCGGGTGCGCCATAGCTCGGCGCCTCGGCGAGGCGCACATTGCGCGGCACCAGCGTGCGAAAGACCTTGGCTCCGAAATGCGCCACCAACTGCTCAGATACCTGCTGCGACAGCGTATTGCGAGGGTCATACATGGTGCGCAGCAACCCCGCAATTTCAAGCTCCGGATTGAGGTGCGCCCGAACCCGCTTGATGGTACCCACGAGATCGGAGAGCCCCTCGAGCGCGTAGTACTCGCACTGCATCGGAATCAGGACCGCCTGCGCCGCGACCAGGCCGTTGATCGTGAGCAGCGACAGCGACGGCGGACAATCAATCAGGATGAAGTCGTATTGCGGCGCAAGTGCGGCCAGCGCGGCGCGCAGCCGGCTTTCGCGATGCGGCAGCTCCACCAGCTCGACTTCGGCGCCCGCGAGTTCGCGATTGGCCGGCACGAGATCGTAGCCCCCGCTTTCGGAGCGGACGCGCAGATGCGCAATGTCGCCGATCCCGAGCAATGCGTGGTAGACCGTGCGTGCGAGCGTGCGCTTGTCGATGCCGCTTCCCATGGTCGCATTACCCTGGGGATCGAGGTCGACCAGCAGCACTTTGCGCCCGGCCTGCACCAGAGCCGCCGCCAGATTCACACTGGTCGTGGTCTTGCCTACGCCGCCCTTCTGATTGGCTACCGCAAGGATCCGCGCCATGGTCAGTGTCATGCCCGGCACAGAACGAGGTGCCGGTCGGCGTCGAGCAGCGGCACGTAAAGCTTGCGCACGTCGCGGCAATCGCAGTCTTGCGGGACGCGCGCGAGCTCTGCTGCAGGATAGATGCCTTTCATCGCGGCCAGCGTGCCGCCGGGCGAAACCAGATGGCGACAGGACGCAATGAACTCCGCTAGGGACGCAAAACCGCGGCAGATCGCGATTTCAAATCGCGGCTGCGGACGCCAACGCTCGACCCGGCCGATGTAGACGCTCGCATTGGTTAGCCTGAGCTCGATGACGGCCTGGCGCAGGAATGCACCCTTCTTTTCGTTGGCCTCGTTCAGGGTGATCCTGCGCTGCGGTTCCGCGATCGCGAGGGGAATTCCAGGCAGGCCTGCGCCGGCACCGACGTCAACCAGTGTGCCAGCGGGCAGCTCCGCGCGCACGGCAAGGGAATCCAGCAAATGCTGGCTGACCATCGCCAGCGGATCCCGGATTGCAGTCAGGTTGTAGGTGCGATTCCATTTTTCGAGCAACGCGACGTAAGCAAGCAAGCGTTCCGTCGCGCCAGCGGGCAACTCGAGCGCAAGTTCCTGCAGTCCGCGTGCGAGCGCGGCCGCTGGGGTCATGCGCGCTTTTTCGTCGGACGCAGACCTCTTTTCAGGTGCACCAGAAGCAGCGATATCGCCGCCGGCGTGATTCCGGAGATGCGGCCGGCCTGACCTATCGTTTCGGGCCTGTGGCTGGCCAACTTCTGCCGCGCTTCGATGGAAAGGCCATGTACCGTCGTGTAATCAAGATCGGACGGAATCTGCAGACCTTCCTGCTCGCCGCGACGGCGAATCTCGTCTCGCTGGCGGCCGATGTAGCCTTCATATTTGGCTTGGATCTCGACTTGCTCTATCACCTTCGGATCATCTGTAGGACGGAATTCTGGCATCAGAATCGAAAGTGAGTGATAACCAACTTCAGGTCGCCTGAGAACGTCCAGCAGTGTGTGCTCACGTTCCAGCGGCTTACCCAGAATTCGCTCGGCTTGCTGTGCATCGACCAAGCGCGGGTTCACCCACGTGGATCGCAACCGCCCCTGCTCTGCGGCGATGGCGTCACGCCTCCTGCAGAACAAACCCCAGCGCTGGTCATCGATCAATCCCAGCCGTCTTCCGGTCTCGGTCAATCGAAGATCGGCGTTATCTTCGCGCAGGATCAGCCGGTATTCCGCGCGGCTGGTGAACATGCGATACGGCTCCAAAACACCGTGCGTCACGAGGTCATCTACAAGCACTCCGAGATATGCCTCGTCGCGCCGGGGGCACCAAGGCGCCTCGCCCTTGATCTGGAGGGCGGCGTTTATGCCCGCCAAGAGTCCTTGGGCGGCGGCTTCCTCATAGCCCGTGGTGCCGTTGATCTGACCCGCGAAGAAAAGCCCTTCGATCGACTTGGTTTCGAGACTGGACTTCAGTCCTCGCGGATCGAAGTAATCGTATTCGATTGCATATCCGGGTCGAAGGATATGCGCCTTTTCCAGCCCTTTGATAGACCGGACCGCCGCCACCTGCACTTCGAACGGAAGGCTCGTGGAAATGCCATTGGGATAGATTTCATCCGTTTCAAGACCTTCTGGCTCGAGAAAAATCTGGTGACTAGACTTGCTTGAAAAGCGATGGATCTTGTCCTCGATTGAGGGGCAGTAGCGAGGACCGACCCCCGTAATGACACCGGTAAACATGGGCGAGCGGTCCAGCCCGGCCCGGATGATTTCGTGGGTGGCTGGATTGGTGTGTGTAATCCAGCAGGGGACTTGGCGGGGATGGAGCTCCCGGCGCCCGATAAACGAGAACACGGGCTCAGGTGAATCCCCTGGCTGTATCGCTATGGCGGAGAAATTGATCGTCTTGCCGTCGAGTCTCGGCGGCGTTCCCGTCTTGAGGCGCCCCGCGGGTAGCTGGAGGTCCCGAAGTCTTTCGGCGAGGGCCACGGAAGCCGGATCGCCAGCGCGCCCGGCCCGGTAGTTTTCCAACCCGACGTGAATGCGACCGGCGAGAAACGTCCCGGCCGTGAGGACCACAATACCACCCTGAAACTCGATACCGAGCTGCGTCCTTACGCCCGCCACGCGCCCGCCCGCCAAGAGCAGGTCCTCTACGGGTTGCTGGAAGATCACTAGGTTTTTCTGCCGCTCGAGCCGCCGCCGGATTGCCTGTCTGTAAAGCGCTCGATCTGCCTGGGCCCGCGTAGCGCGAACTGCAGGACCCTTGGAGGAATTCAAAATCCGGAACTGGATTCCCGCCTCGTCAGTGGCGATTGCCATCGCACCGCCCAAGGCATCCACCTCCTTGACAAGATGCCCCTTTCCTATGCCGCCGATCGATGGATTGCATGACATTTGACCCAGCGTTTCGATGCTGTGGGTGATCAACAGCGTCTGAACGCCCATGCGTGCGCACGCAAGGGCCGCTTCGGTTCCGGCATGTCCGCCGCCGACGACAATCACATCGAATCTGGAAGGATTATGCACTGGCCAAGCCTCAGGGGAGCGCCATGATACGCGATGGCTCCACGTGAAACCATGTGGGGGAGCCGGAGGTCCAGGTTCCACGTGGAACCGTGACGCTCGCGATCGATGCTGCGTCGCAGCATCCGCCTTTCCGTGGGACAATTCACAGCTTTTCGGCGGCAGTCCATGATTTCACTCGATCGATACGCCGCCCTGCTGGCGCATCCCGAGTTGCGCTCCACCGTACTCGCGTCCGTCATCGGTCGGTTGCCGATCGGCGTCACGGGACTATCGATCCTGCTGCTGGTTCAAGGCGCCAGTGGCTCTTTCGCGGCGGCCGGCGCGATGACCGCTGCTTACATCATCGGCCTCGCCTGTGTCGCGCCGCTGCTCGGACGCATCATCGACCGCTCGGGCCCGCAGGGTGTGCTCGCCTTCAGTGCCCTGGCCTTCCCGAGCACGCTGTGCGCGTTGGTTCTAGCCACGCACATTGCTCCCAACACTTGGCTGAGCGCGGTGCTGGCGTTCGCAGCCGGCGCGAGCTTTCCCCCGATCACGGTCTGCATGCGCACTTTTCTGCGACAGCAATTCCGCGAGGAATCGCTGCTCGGGGCGGCCTATTCGCTGGAATCGGTGCTGATCGAACTCATCTTCATCGTCGGGCCGATGCTGGTCGCATTCCTGATTGCGGTTGCCTCTGCCGACGCAGCCGTTCTTCTGGCGGCAGTCTGTGGTGCGTCGGGGACGCTCTTGTTTCTGCGCTCGCCCGCGCTCGCACATTGGCGCACGGAACCGCACGCGGCGGCGAGCCTGCTCGGACCGCTTGCAGGACATCGCTTCACCGCGCTGCTCGCGGTCGTTCTGGGCTACGCCTCAGCGTTCGGGTTGGTGGAGATTGGTATCACAGCGTATGCCTCGGCCCGCGGCCTTCCCGCGCTGGCAGGGGTTCTGCTCGCGCTAATGAGCGCAGGCAGTGCCATTGGTGGTCTTGCCTACGGCAGCCGGAGTTGGGCACCGCCGCTGACGCGGCAATTCGCGATTGCGCTGGGATTGATGGGCTTCGGAATGGCGCTGCTCGCGCTTCCCGGCAATGTCTGGTCATTTGCCATCCTGAGTTTCGTCGCCGGGATCGTCATGGCGCCCGCACTCACGATGCAGGCCATGCTGGTTGCGCGAATCGCCTCATCCCGGCATGCCACGGAGGCGTTCACCTGGTCGTCGACCGCGCTGCTTTCAGGCGTCGGCGCGGGCATGGCCCTGGGTGGGTGGCTGATCGAGCGGTGGGGCTGGAGCGCAACTTTCGTCGCCGCATCGGTCGCCGCGTTTTCCTCTGGCGCGCTGGCGATGAGGCTCCGCGTGCCGCGTTGACCTGAATCAGGGTAGCGCCGTGCCGCCTCAGGGATGGAGATAACGCCAGGCGCCGCTCTGGCGCGGGTCGCGGCGAACGACGCGGATCACTTCACGCAGCGAGCTTCTGATGCAATTGCGCGCGCCGTGCCGCCAATTCACGCGGCAGTTTGGCAGCGAGCTTGGCAAACAGTTCGTCGTGCGCGCCGAGTTCGTGCTGCCAGGCGAGCTGATCGACCTGCGCGAGTTCGGCAAATCGCTCGCGGCCAAACATCTCCAGTCCCGCCCAGCCGAGATCCTCATAGCGCGGCATCAGGCCAAGCGCGTTCGGTGCCGCCTGCGCGCGACCGTGGCAACGTTCGACAATCCAGGCGAGCACCCGCATGTTCTCGGAAAAACCCGGCCAGACGAACTTGCCGCTCGCGTCCCTGCGAAACCAGTTGACGCGGAAGATCCGCGGCGGGTGACGCACCGCTTTTCCCATCCTCAGCCAGTGAGCGAAATAATCGCCCATGTGATAACCGCAGAAGGCGATCATCGCCATCGGGTCGCGTCGCACCACGCCCACCTTGCCGGTGATCGCAGCGGTGGTTTCAGAACCCAGGGTGGCACCCATGTAGACGCCGTCTTCCCAGCTCGGCGCCTCGACCACCAGCGGAATCGTGCTCGAGCGCCGGCCGCCGAAAACGAACGCCGAAATCGGCACGCCGCCCGGGTCTTCCCACTTCGGGTCCATCGAGGGACACTGCGAGGCGGACACCGTGAAGCGCGCGTTCGGGTGCGCTGCCGGTCGTCCGCAGCCGGGCGTCCACTCTTTGCCCTGCCAGTCGATTAACCGCACCGGTGGTTCGCGCGTCATGTCTTCCCACCAGACGTCGCCTGCCGGCGTCAGCGCAACGTTGGTGAAGATCACGTTCGCCCGCAGCGATTGCATCGCGTTCGGGTTGGTCGCCTCCGAAGTCCCCGGGGCGACGCCGAAGAATCCGGCCTCCGGATTGATTGCGTAGAAGCGCCCGTCGTGTCCCGGCTTGATCCACGCGATGTCCTCGCCGATCGTGGTCACTTTCCAGCCGTTGAACGAGGCCGGTGGGACCATCATCGAAAAATTGGTCTTGCCGCAGGCCGACGGGAAGGCCGCCGAGACATACGACTTTTCGCCCTGCGGCGACTCGACGCCGAGGATCAGCATGTGCTCTGCGAGCCAGCCCTCGTCGCGTGCCATTACCGAAGCGATGCGCAGCGCCAGGCACTTCTTGCCCAGCAGCGCATTACCGCCGTAACCCGACCCATACGACCAGATTTCGCGGCTCTCGGGAAAGTGGACGATCCATTTTTCAGCCTCGTTGCAGGGCCACGCCACATCCTCCTGCGCCGGCGCGAGTGGCGCCCCGACGGAATGCACGCAAGGCACGAAATCGCCGTTGTCGCCGAGCCATTCCGCGACCACGCGTCCCATCCGCGTCATGATGCGCATGTTCACGACGACGTAGGCCGAGTCTGAAATCTCGACCCCGATCTGAGCGATGTGCGAGCCAATCGGACCCATCGAGAAAGGCACCACGTACATCGTGCGACCGCGCATGCAGCCATCAAACAGCCGCTCGAGGGTCTGCCGCATCGTCCGCGGATCGACCCAATTGTTGGTCGGCCCGGCGTCATCCTCCTTCGCGCTGCAAATGAAGGTGCGATCTTCCATGCGCGCGACATCAGACGGATGCGAGCGCGCGAGGTAGCTATTGGGCCGCAAATGCTCGTTCAAACGGATGAAGGTGCCACCTGCCACCAGTTCCGCGCACAACCGGTCATATTCGTGCTGCGAACCGTCGCACCAGACGACACGCTCGGGCTTGACGCGTCGAGCGATTTCGGCGACCCAGCGTTTGAGGCCTTCGTGCCGCACCCAGGCCGGAGCGTCGGAACATTCGGTCGTGGCGGATGCTGCTTGAGTCATGGACAAGGTTCCCAGAAAGCAAAACGGCCCATAGGGAAGCCCGGGCCGGTGGTTGGATTCGCTGATGGGCCATTCTACTCCGGGGCCATCAGACTGGGAATTTGCGGAATCTATCTGTAGACACAAGCACCTGCGATCACTTGCCGACGCAGAAACGCGCAAAGATCTCGCCCAGCAGTTCATCGGCCGTGAACTGCCCGGTGATTTCCGACAGCGCCGCCTGTGCCGCGCGCAGCTCTTCGGCAAAGAACTCCCAGCGGCCCTCCTGTTGCACCGCGGCCGCGAGATGCGTCTGCGCGCGTCCCAGCGCGCGCAGGTGCCGCTCGCGCGCCAGGTAGACGCCTTCGCCGTGCGCCTGCCAGCCAGCCGTCTCGAGCAGCTTGCGGCGCAGCGCATCCAGGCCTACACCCGTCTTGGCGGAAACAAACACTTCGGCCGCCCCGCCTGAACCGCCCGCAGCAGCTCCGACTGGAACCAGGTCGATCTTGTTGTAGACGTGAACTTGATGACATTCCGGCGGCAATTGCGCCAGCACCGCGCGATCCTCTGGCGTCAAGCCGGCCGCCGCATCGAACACCGCGAGCACGACGTCCGCCCGTGCCAGCTCCCGCTGCGCGTGCGCGATCCCCAGCTGTTCGACCTCGTCCCGCGACTCGCGCAGGCCTGCGGTATCGATGACGTTGATCGGAACGCCCTCGATCTGGATCGACTCGCGCAGCGCGTCGCGCGTGGTGCCCGGAAGCGCGGTCACAATCGCGCGCTCTTCGCCGGCGAGGCGGTTCAGCAGACTCGACTTGCCTACGTTCGGCCGCCCGGCGAGCACCACATTGACGCCGTTGCGCAGCAGGCTGCCCTGCCGGCTTTTCACGACCACCTCCGCAAGCATCGCGCGCACGCGCTCCAGCCGCGCATGAGCATCGTCCCGATGCAGGGTGTCGACCTCCTCTTCCGGAAAATCCAGCATCGCTTCGGTCAAGGCTCTGAGCTCCGTGAGCGATGCAACCAATGCGTGAATCACGTTCGAGAACTCGCCGCTGAGCGAACGCAAGGCAGAGCGTGCCGCTTCACGACTTGCCGCATCGATCAGGTCGGCCACGCTTTCCGCCTGCGCCAGATCGAGCCGGCCGTTGAGATAGGCACGCTGCGTGAACTCGCCCGGTGCGGCCAATCGCGCACCCGAGTCGAGAAACGCGGCCAGCACCGTCTGCATCACCACCGGGCCGCCGTGCCCCTGAAATTCAAGCACCGTTTCGCCCGTGTAGGAATCGGGCGCCGGGAAATAGAGCGCGATACCTTGGTCGATTACGGCGCCGCGCGCATCGCGCGCGCTGCGCAGGCTAGCCCGGCGCGGTGCCGGCAATGGGCCGAGGACGGCACGACCGATCGCCGGCACCGCCGCGCCCGAAACCCTCACTACACCGATGCCGCCACGCCCGGGCGGTGTCGCGACCGCGGCGATCGTGTCCGCGGCCGGCGCTGTGCCGCGTCCATCCTCGTCAGCGCTTGGCATGGGCAGGTCTGTCGCGGTCGAACATGCGCTGAATCTGCCATTGCTGCAGGATGGAGAGGATATTGTTCACCAGCCAGTACAGCACCAAGCCGGCCGGAAAGAAAAAGAAGAACACGCTGAAGACATACGGCATGAACTGCATCACCTTCGCCTGCACGGGATCGGGCGGCGTCGGGTTCATGCGTGTCTGCAGCACCATGGTGATGGTCATCAGAACCGGCAGGACGTAATACGGGTCCAGTGCCGACAGGTCCCGGATCCACAGCACGAACGGCGCGTGGCGCAGCTCGATCGCGGCGAGCAGCACCCAGTAAAGCGCGATGAACACCGGGATCTGCACCAGGATCGGAAAGCAGCCGCCGAGCGGGTTGATCTTCTCGGTCTTGTAGAGTTCCATCATCGCCTGGTTCATCTTGGTGCGATCGTGGGCGTACATCTCGCGGATCTTGGTCAGCCGCGGCGTGATGAGCTTCATCTTCGCCATCGACTTATAGCTCGCCGCCGACAGCGGAAAGAACAGCAGCTTGATCAGCACCGTGAGCAGAATGATCGCCACACCCCAGTTGCCGCTCAGGCCATGCAACATCTCCAGCAGCCAGAACAGCGGCTGCGCGATGACCGTCAGCCAACCGTAATCGACCACCAGCGGCAGACTGGCGCTCGCTGCCTCCAGGCGCCTTTGTTCCTGCGGCCCGACGTACAACGGCACCGCAATCCTGCTCGCCGCCCCCGGACCGAGCGTACCGACCGGCAGGACCGCCCGACCGGCGTAACTGCCATCCTGTCGGCGCTCGATGACGAACTCGCGCCCCAGATTGGCGGCAGGAATCCAGGCCGCTACAAAGTAGTGCTGCACAAAGGCGATCCAGCCATCCTGCGCCTGCCTGGGGTAATCCGCCTTTCCTTTGTCGAGATCGGCAAACTGCACCTTCCCGTACTTGCGCTCCGAGGTGAAGTACGCGAAGCCGACGAAGCTCTGCGCACCGAACGATCCGGCGACCGCATTGCCTTGCGTCGGTTCCTTGCCGTCATGCGTGAGCTGGAAATAGGCGTTCGTCGCCACCGGCGCCTGGCCGCCGTTACGCACCTCCATGGCAACTTCGACCAGATAGCTGTCGCGCCTGAAGGTATACGTCTTCTCCACGCGTATTCCGTCACTGCCTTCAGCCATCAGTCGAACCTGCAGCGAATCCTGCCCGGCCTGCAACTGGCGCTCCCCGGGAATTGCGACCCACAGGGTGCGGTGATTGGGTCCGCTCTCCCCGGTAAGGCCGCTCTGCGCGGCGTAATGCCGTTCGGGTTGCAGCAGGACGAAATTCTTCGACGTATCCTCGGAGCCCTTGTGCTTGAGCAGTTCGACCCGACGCAGACTGCCACCCAGCGTGTCGATCTCGGCGACCAGAAGGTCCGTTTGTACCTGGATTCGCTCGCCACCGGACGCGCTAATCGCGGCAGTGGGAACGGATGGCAGACCCGTCTGCGCCGGCTCAGCCGGCGGCGTTGCCGACCCGATTGGTCTTGCCGGCGACGGCACACCATTCTGCGTCTTCGCGGCAGGCGCCGGCAGCGACGCCGCGGGGCGCTGCTCCTTCTGCCACGCATCCCACAACAGCAGCAGCGAGAAGCTGAAGACGAAAAAGAGGATGAGTCGCTGAGTATCCATGGAGACGATGCCTGCCTACGGGTTGGGGTTTGCTCGGGTTTCCGGAACCGGATCAACCCCCCCCGCGTTCCACGGACCGCAGCGGCAGATCCTGCGCGCAGCCAGCCAGCCGCCGCGCAGCAGACCATGCCGTGCAAGCGCCTCGTCTGCGTACTCCGAGCAGCTCGGGTGGAATCGGCACGAAGGCCCCAGCATGGGACTGATCAAGTAGCGATACACCTGCAATATCCAGCGCACTAAGCGGGTCATCGCGCAAGCTTCGAAAAGAGCGGCCGCAATCGCGCGATCATCTCCGCACCCGGCTTCGCCCCGAAAGCGGGCCGCACGAGCACGTCGAGTGCCTCCATGGCGTGCTGCTCGAGGCGAAAGGCCTCTCGGATACAGCGCTTGAGGTAATTTCGCGCCGTGGCTTCGGGCGCATGCTTGCGTGTCACCAGTATGCCAAGGCGGGGGGGTCCCAGTGTGCGCCGCACATAAAAGAACGTGAATCCGGAAAGGCTTTCCCGGCGGCCTTCGCGCAAAAGGCGCTCGAAATCTGCGCTCCGGACTAGCCTTTGATCCGTCCCGAGCCCGAAGCGAGCCGGCTTCGCGCGCACATGCACGCGCCGCCCGGTCCTAGACCGCGAGGCGCTTGCGGCCCTTGGCACGCCGCGCGCGCAAGACCGCGCGCCCGCCGCGCGTGCGGCTGCGGACGAGAAACCCGTGACGCCGCGCACGCCGCGTCTTCGAAGGTTGATAGGTTCGCTTCATGGGTTGTCTCGTTCGGAAAAAGGGCGGTATTAGATCGCGCTGCGCTTGGCGTTGTCAAATGAAGGATCTTTCGTCCCGTGACTGTGGATAACTGTTTCGCGACCGGGTAAAATTGCGCTTCCGACGGCGCGGCTCGCCGCGGCCGTCGGCCACCCGCCTTGAACTGCTGATTCCGCCGTGACCATGCACAGCCTCTGGGACGCCTGCCTGCGCCGAATGGAGCAGGAATTGCCCGCGCAGCAGTTCGCCACCTGGATCCGTCCGCTGACCGCAGAAGCGCTGGCGTCGGAACCCGACGCGCTGGTGCTGACTGCCCCCAACCGATTCGTGCTGGAGTGGGTGCGCGAGCGCTTTGCCTCCCGCATCGGACGCCTCGCCGCGGAAGCCTGCGGCCGCGAGATCGAGGTCCGCCTGGTATTGCCGCGGGCCGCGGCCGTCCCTGTGCGCACGCCAAGCGTCGCCCCGCGTGGCGGGGTAGAGTCGTCGCCGAATCTCGAACGGGCGCGTCTCAATCCGGCGTTCACCTTCGAGAACTTCGTCACCGGCAAGGCCAACCAACTCGCCCGCGCCGCAGCGCTGCAGGTTGCCGAGAACCCGGGCATCTCGTACAACCCGCTGTTCATCTATGGCGGCGTCGGTCTGGGCAAGACGCACCTTGTTCAGGCGATCGGCAATGCGCTCGCTGCACAGCGGCCACAGGCGCGCATCCGCTACATCCACGCCGAGCAGTACGTCACCGAGCTGGTGCGCGCGTATCAGCAGAAATCGTTTGACGATTTCAAACGCTACTACCACTCGCTCGACCTACTGCTGATCGACGACATCCAGTTCTTCTCCAACAAGGACCGCACGCAGGAAGAATTCTTCTATGCCTTCAATGCGCTCGTCGAAGCGCACAAGCAGATCGTCATCACCTGCGACACGTATCCGAAGGAAATTGTCGGCATGCAGGAGCGGCTGATCTCACGCTTTGGCTGGGGACTCACGGTCGCCATCGAGGCCCCGGAGCTCGAGATGCGTGTCGCCATCGTGCTGAAGAAGGCCGAAGCCGAGGGCGTCGCCTTGAACGAGGACATCGCGTTCTTTATCGCCAAGCACGTGCGCTCCAACGTGCGGGAGCTCGAGGGCGCGCTGAAGAAGGTGTTCGCTTTCGCGCGCTTCAGCGGGCGCGAACTCTCCCTCGACCTCGCGCGCGAGGCGCTGCGCGACATTCTCAATGTGGCCAACCGCCAGATTACGGTCGAGGGCATCCAGAAGACCGTGGCCGACTATTTCAAGATCAAGGCCTCCGACATGCACTCGAAGCGGCGCACGCGCAACATTGCCCGACCGCGCCAGGTGGCGATGGCGCTCGCCAAGGACCTGACCCAGATGAGCTTGCCCGAGATCGGCGAGGCCTTCGGCAATCGCGATCACACCACGGTGCTGCATGCCTGCCGCACGGTGGCCACGCTGCGCAAGAAGGACCAGTCGTTGAACCGCGACTATCACGTGCTCGAACAGACCCTCAAAGGATGAAGCCGGTGTTGAAATGCCTGTGCGCGAACCTGGGGCGGATTGTGCGTAACCAGGCTTTTGCACTTGCCGGGCCGAACGATGCACATTGCGCCACCCGGTGGTCCACAGCCTGTCCACCGCTTCCGGGCCGCCCAAGTCGCGGAATCCAGACGATTTTCCGGGTTATCCCGGATTCGCGGCGGCTCTATGAACTAGCAATGATGTGTTGTTATTAGAAAAGGAATAACAATGATTCTAGTGAAGGCAGGGCGCGACCAGCTGCTGGTTCCGCTGGCAGCCGTGTGCGGAATCATCGAACGGCGTCACACGCTGCCGATCCTGTCGAACGTCCTCATCGAAGGCGGCAGCGGCGGGCTGTCGTTTCTCGCCACCGATATCGAGATTCAGGTCACGGCACGCTCCAAGCTCGAGGGCTCCGGCGAGGCGCGCGCCGTCACGGTTGGCGCGCGAAAACTGGTGGACATCCTGCGTGCGCTCCCGGAGGCAGCGGAGGTCACGCTGCAGCTGCAGGACAAGCGCATGCAGGTGAAGTCCGGGAAGAGCCGCTTTTCGCTGCAGACCCTTCCGGCGGACGATTTTCCGCGTTTGGCGGCACCGGCGGGCACCTCGGCACGCTTCGGCCTGCCGCAGAAGGCGTTGCGCAAGCTTTTGGGGCTGGTGCAGTACGCGATGGCGCAGCAGGATATCCGCTACTACCTCAACGGCCTGCTGATCCTGGTCGAGGACCGGCAACTGCGCTTGGTGGCCACCGACGGTCACCGGCTCGCCTACGCGTCGCTCGCGCTCGACCGGGAGGTACCGCGCCAGGAGGTGATCCTGCCCAGGAAAACCGTGCTCGAGCTCTTGAAACTGCTGGGCGACGTCGACGACGAAGTCGGAATCGAGATTTCCGCGTCGCAGGCCGCGTTCTCGTTCGGCAACGTGGATCTGCTGTCCAAGCTCGTCGATGGCAAGTTTCCAGACTTCACGCGGGTCATCCCGACGGCGCATCCGAATACGCTGTCGATCGATCGTGAGACGCTGCGGCAGGCACTGCTGCGTGCGGCAATTCTGTCGAACGAGAAGTTCCGCGGCGTGCGCTGGGTGCTGACCCCCAACAACCTCAAGATCGTGTCGTCCAACGCCGAGCAGGAGGAAGCCGAGGAAACGCTCGATGTGAGCTACGGCGGCGACACGCTCGATATCGGGTTCAACGTCAACTACCTGCTCGATGTGTTGAACAACGTGGCTGCGCCGCAGGTGGAATGCAGCTTCGGTGACGCGGCGTCGAGCGCGCTGCTGTGCTTCCCCGCGGAAGCAGACTTCAAGTACGTCGTCATGCCAATGCGCATCTAGCGGGCGCGGAAAGTACACGGACGTGGGCGAATCGGAAAAGGATCAGCAGGACAGCAACGGCTACGGCAGCGACTCCATCAAGGTGCTGAAGGGCCTCGATGCGGTGCGCAAGCGCCCCGGGATGTACATCGGCGACACCTCGGACGGCACGGGCCTGCATCACATGGTGTTCGAGGTCGTGGACAACGCCGTGGACGAAGCGCTGGCGGGTTACTGCGACGAGATCGTGGCCACGATTCACACCGACAACTCGGTTTCAGTGCTGGATAACGGGCGCGGCATCCCCACCGGCATCATGGAGGACGACGAACAGAAGCGTTCGGCGGCGGAAATCGTCATGACGGAGCTGCATGCCGGCGGCAAGTTCGACAACCAGACCTACAAGGTATCGGGTGGTCTGCACGGGGTCGGCGTCTCCGTAGTGAACGCGCTTTCCAGCTGGCTGCGACTGACCATCTGGCGCGACGGCAAGGTGCACCAGATGGAATTCGCCGACGGTGTGCCGACCGGTCCGCTGCGCGTCACCGGCCTCACCGAGCGGCGCGGCACCGAAGTGCACTTTCTCGCCTCGCGCGGCATGTTCGGCGTCGTCGACTACCACTACGACATCCTGGCGCGGCGCCTGCGCGAGCTGTCGTTCCTCAACAACGGCATCCGCATCGTCATGATCGACCAGCGCTCCGGCAAGGAGGAGAACTTCGCCTTTGCAGGCGGCGTGCGCGGCTTCGTCGAGTACATGAACCGGTCCAAGACGGTGCTGCATCCGAACGTGTTTTGCGCCAGCGCCGAGAAGGACGGCATCACGGTGGAGGTGGCGATGCAGTGGAACGACTCCTACCAGGAGAGCGTGCTGTGCTTCACCAACAACATCCCGCAGAAGGATGGCGGCACGCACCTCACGGGGCTGCGCGCGGCGATGACGCGCGTCTTGAACAAGTTCATCGAAGAAAACGAGCTGGGCAAGAAGGCGCGCGTCGAAACCTCTGGCGACGACATGCGCGAGGGGCTCGCGTGCGTGCTCTCGGTCAAGGTGCCGGAACCGAAGTTTTCCTCGCAGACCAAGGAAAAACTTGTTTCCTCCGAAGTGCGGCCGGTGGTGGAGGAAATCGTCGCCGAAAAACTGCGCCAGTTTCTGGACGAGCGGCCCGCCGACGCACGCACCATCACTGCGAAGATCATCGATGCGGCGCGCGCCAGAGAGGCGGCGCGCAAGGCGCGCGAGATGACGCGGCGCAAGGGCGTGCTGGACTCGATGGGGCTGCCGGGCAAGCTCGCCGATTGCCAGGAGAAGGACCCGGCGCGCTGCGAGCTATACCTGGTCGAGGGCGACTCCGCCGGCGGCTCGGCGAAGCAGGGGCGCGACCGGCGCTTCCAGGCCATCCTGCCCCTCAAGGGCAAGATCCTCAATGTCGAGAAGGCGCGCTTCGACAAGCTGGTCGCATCAGCGGAAATCGCAACCCTGATCACGGCACTGGGTTGTGGCATCGGCAAGGAGGAGTACAACGCCGACAAGCTGCGCTACCACCGCATCATCATCATGACCGACGCCGACGTCGATGGCTCGCACATCCGCACGCTGCTGCTGACCTTCTTCTACCGCCAGATGCCGGAACTGGTCGAGCGCGGGCACATCTACATCGCGCAGCCGCCGCTCTATAAGGCGAAGCTCGGCAAGGAGGAGCGCTACCTGAAGGACGAGCACGAACTCAATGAATTCACGCTGCGTCTGGCGCTGGTGGATGCGGCGCTCTGGCCTGCGGCGCGGCGCGAGCCGATCCGCGGCGAGACGCTCGCCGAACTGGCCAAGGCCTATCTCGTCACCGAGGCGGTGATCGACCGGGTCGCGCGCTGGATCGACCGTGAAGTGGTGCTGGCCATCCTGCGGGGCGTGCAGATCGACCTGTCGCGTCGTGACACGGCCGAGGCCGCGGCGGAGGCGCTGGCCGCCGCGCTGCAGGTCAATGGCGTGCGCGTGAGCGCGCATTTCGACGCCAAGACCGAGCGCTACCAGGTGCGGGTGGAGCGCACGCGCCACGGCAACCTGCGCGTCACTGCGATCGACTCGGAATTCGTCCACTCGGGCGACTATGCCCAGATCCGCCAGACCGCCGAGATGCTGCGTGGCCTCGTCGGTGTGGGCGCCTTTGTTCAGCGCGCCGAGCGGCGCCAGCCGGTGCGTGATTTCGGCGAGGCGATGAAATGGCTCCTCGCCGAGGTGCAGAAAGCCGTCAGCCTGCAGCGCTACAAGGGCCTGGGCGAAATGAACCCGTCGCAGCTCTGGGAGACCACCATGGATCCGCAGACTCGGCGCCTGCTGCGGGTGCAGATCGAGGACGGCATTGCCGCGGACGAGATCTTCACCAAGCTGATGGGCGATGAGGTCGAGCCGCGGCGCGCGTTCATCGAAAGCAATGCGCTCGGCGTGCGCAACCTCGATATCTAAACGGTTTTCTTCTTGCGTGCGGCAGGCTTGGCGCGCGCGCCGGCAGGTGTTGCCGTGCGGCGAACATCCGGTGCTGCGGCAACCGGGGCAACGGCGGGCACCTTGCTCTTGCCCTTGGCCGCCGGACGCGCCATGAACTCGAAGCCGACACGGCCCGCCGCGGTCTTGACCAGATACGCCTTGAATGGGCGTCCCTTGCGCGAGATGAAGCGCGCCAGCAGGTCGGTCCGGCCGGTAGCGAGCAGTTTCTCCATCTGCGCGCGCTCGATCGGCTGCTGCAGGATGATCTTGCCGGAGCGGAAATCGCAACTCGGCGTCGCGCCCACGGATTTCTCGCACAGGTAGGCGATGCCATGCTCGAAGACGCGCGCGCCGCACTTGGGGCAGGCGCCGAGGCTGGTCTGTGCGTGGAAGTCCGGCGGCGGCTCGCCGGCCGCAGCGGCGCCGGTCTGGCCGAAATCGAACTCCGGGCGCAGCTCCGCGTTCAGGCGTATGCCGGCGGAAAACGGCTTGCCGAGGCGGCTGCGGAAACCGGTGAGCGGGCCGACATAGCGCTTGGTGATGAGCTCGGCGACTTCCTCCGGCGACCATTCGCGGCCGGAGATCACCTTCCAGAGCGAGAAATCGCAAGCCTGGCACTGGAAGCGGCGGTAATTCTCCTGGACGGCGGCGCCGCATTTCGGGCACGGCGCCGGCACCGTGGCGAATGCGGTCTCGGGAATCTGGCCATTGCGAATCCGCTCCACCAGGTCCTGCGTCACCGCCTCGATGTGCTCCATGAACTCGTCGCGCCGCAGTTTGCCGCCCTCCATCTGCTTCAGCTTGAACTCCCAGTCGCCCGTGAGCTCGGGCGAGGTGATTTCGCCGACGCCGAAATGGCGCAGCGCGAAGAACAGCGAAAAAGCCTTCGGCGTCGGCACCAGCTCCCGGCCGCTGCGATGCACGTATTCCTCGTGGATCAGGCCCTCGATGACCGCCGCCCGCGTGGCGGGCGTGCCGAGACCCTTCGCCTGCATCGCCGCACGCAGCTCGTCATCTTCGACCAGCTTGCCGGCGCCTTCCATGGCCGAGAGCAGGGTCGCCTCGGTATAGCGCGCGGGGGGGTTGGTCTGGTTCGCCTGCACCACGACCTCGTCCACCGCGGCGCTCTCCTTCGGCGCCACCGCGGGCAGATTCTCGCTGGACTCCTCCGCTGCGCGTCCGTAGACCGCAAGCCAGCCCGGGCTGAGCAGCACGCGGCCGTCGGTGCGAAAGCGATGCTTGCCGACTTCGGTCAGACGCGTCGTCTGCAGGTATTCCGCCGCCGGGTAGAACACTGCCAGAAAACGGCGTACCACCATGTCGTAAAGCTTGCCCTCGGCGTCGCTCAAATGACGTGGCGCCTGCTGCGTCGGAATGATGGCGAAGTGGTCCGATACCTTGCTGTTGTCGAAGATTCGCCGGTTGGGCTTGACCCAGCCCCGCTTCAGGACGGTCTTCGCCAATGATCCATACGTCGTTTCCGCAGCGAGCGCATCCAGCGTGCTGCTCACGGTCTCAAGATAATCCTCAGGCAGGGCACGGGCGTCGGTCCGCGGATACGTCAGCGCCTTGTGTTTTTCGTAGAGCGCCTGGGCGAGCGCCAGCGTACTCTTGGCGGAAAAGCCGAAGCGGCCGTTGGCCTCGCGCTGCAGGCTGGTCAGGTCAAACAGCAGTGGCGCGTTCTGGCTGGAGGGGCGCGTTTCTTCGCCGACGCGGCCGCGGCCGCCGCGGACCGCGCTCGCAATCGCCCCCGCCTCCTCGGCACTCCAGAGGCGTTCGGCTTTTTTCTCCGCGTCGTCGTCTCTGCTGAACGCGGGATCGATCCAACGGCCGCGGTATTCTCCTGCGGCGACGGAAAAGCGCGCATGGACTTCCCAGAAGTCGCGTGACACGAAACCGCGGATGCGCTCTTCGCGTTCGACCAGGATGGCAAGCGTCGGCGTCTGCACGCGCCCGACCGTCGTCAGGTAGAACCCGCCCTCCTTCGAATTGAACGCCGTCATGGCGCGCGTGCCATTGATGCCGACCAGCCAATCGGCTTCGGAACGGCACTTGGCTGCGTCGGCCAGAGACCGCAGATCGCGGTCGGGGCGCAAGCGCGCGAAGCCGTCCCGGATCGCAGCGGGGGTCATCGATTGCAGCCAGAGCCGCTCGATCGGTTTCTTGCTGCGCGCATGCTGCACGATGTAGCGAAAAATGAGTTCGCCTTCGCGACCCGCGTCGCAGGCGTTGATCAGTCCGGTCACGTCCTTGCGCTTCATCAGTTTCAGCAGCACGTTGAGGCGCTGCGCGCTGCGTTCGATCGGCGACAGCTCGAAGTGCGGCGGGATCACCGGCAGGCGCGCGAACGACCACTTGCCCTTCTTGACGTCGAACTCCTCCGGCACGGCAAGTTCGAGCAGATGGCCGACGGCCGAGGAAATCACGTACTGGTCGCTCTCGAAATACTCGCCCTTGCGCACGCACCCGCCCAGCACGCGCGCGATGTCGGCCGCGACCGAGGGTTTTTCGGCAATGATGAGTTTCTTCGTCATGCAAAAGGCCGCAGAGGATACCCGCAAAGACTGCGGCGATACAACCGCGCCCCGGCCGGGGCGCGCGCTGCAGGCGCAGGCCGGGGATTCAGGATTGGCGCTGGTAGAGTCCGCCAGGCAATGCCGCGACTTGGCCGTCGAGCTCGAGCCGCAGCAATTCCGCCGCGACCTGCGCCGCGGGCAGGCCGCTGCGCGCGCACAGGACATCCACGTCGACCGGGTCGAAGCCCAGGTGCGAAAGCAGAGACGACGCGGCCGCGGCGGGCGGCGGCGCCGGGCGCGGCGTCGCGGCGTGGGCCGCAGTGATCACTGGCCGGAACGCCGCGAGCTCCGTCAGGACATCCTCCGCGGTTTCGACCAGCTTCGCTCCGGACTTGATGAGCACATGGCAACCTTTCGACAGCGGCGAATGGATCGAGCCGGGAATTGCAAACACCTCGCGCCCCTGGTCGGCTGCCGCACGCGCCGTGATCAGCGAGCCTGAGGCGAGCGCCGCCTCCACGACAAGACAACCGTGCGTTAAGCCGCTGATGAGCCGGTTGCGGCGCGGGAAGTTCTGTCGCAGCGCCGCGGTTGACAGGGGCAGCTCCGAAACCAGCAAGCCATGTGCGCTGATGCTCGCCGCCAGCGCCTGGTTCTGCGGCGGGTAGATGCGGTCGATCCCGGTGCCGAGCACGGCGACCGTGGAGCCGTGACCCGCCAGACCGCCACGGTGCGCCGCGGCGTCGATTCCCAACGCCAGACCGGAAACGATGGTGATGCCGGCGTCGCTGAGGGACCGGGCGAATTGCTCCGCATTGCGTATTCCCTGCGCGGTCGCGTTGCGGCTGCCGACCACCGCGAGCGACGGTCGATGGAGCAGTTCGGCGCGGCCGCTGCAGTAAAGCAGCGCCGGAGGATCGGCGATCTCCAGCAGCCGCTGCGGATAGCCGGAATCGGCGAACGTCACGATCGTGTGATCCGGCCGCTGCGCCCAGGCGAGCGCCTGATCGACCGCGCGCGCAACGTCGGCAGAATGCAGGTTCTCGATCACCGCCGCCGGAAGATGGCGCTCCAGTTGCGCGCGTCTGGCACCCACCACGTTCTCGGGGAGGCCGAACTCGCCCAGCAGCCGGCGCAGCAACGCCGCGCCCAGCCCGGGCGTGAGTGCGAGCTGCAGCCAGCTCGCCAGCCCGCGCTCCGGATTCGTCATGCCGGCAAGCGAAAGGGCCACTCCGCCGCGCAACCCCGTTTCGCGGGGCTCTCGCTTTGGCTACGGAGTCTGGACCAGGTCCAGCGCGCGCACGGGTGCCGACGATTGCATCACGAGGGCGTACGAAACGCGCTCGAAGACTCGAAACACGAACACGAGTCCATAGCGATCGCCCGGGACGGCGACGATTGAATCGGGGGCCCCCTTGGGTCGCGTGCGGTCGACGACCCGGGTGGTATCGCGATAGAGCGCCAGCACGTGGCCCACGTCGACGCCATCGGCCTTGCCGCGGTTCAACGTCACGATCGAATGCGGGCCCGCCTCGCCCACCCTGCCGACACCGCCGTAGATCGACATGATCCTGCCCTTGAGCCCTGCGGCCGGAGCGTGGGGCGCATAGTTGACGATCTGCAGGCCGCCGGCAGGGATCAGGCGGTCGCCGATACCGACTTCCTGGGTGACGCTGGTGAGTTCGATCTTGGCGGGGTCGCCTGCGCGCGTCACGCGGGCCGTGCCGAGATAAACGGCCTCGAAGCCGAGCGTCAACTTGGTATCCGGATCCACCAAGGCCCCGCCGCGGCGATAGATCAGCCAAGAGGGCTCTTTCGATTCGCCCATGCCGCGGGCGTACGCCACGCCGCCATTGCCGAGCACGACACGCCCGTCTTCCGCGGCGATGATGTGGGGAGCCCGCTCCAGGCCGTCGGGCTCGATCACCAAGGGCCGAGTGAGGAACGGTTCGATGACGTGCGGCGGAATGCTGGGGATTGCCTCCTTGGCCGTGGCTTCGGCGCGCAGGCGGGGCGAAAGCTTGACCGTATTGCCATCGAGCGCCAGCCGTCCCCGACTACGGTCCAGAACGATCACGTTGCCGGGATAGATCCGATGTGGGTTCTTGATCTGGTCCTTGTTCAGGTTCCACAATTCCGGCCAGCGCCACGGTGAATCGGTGAACTTCTGGGCAATTCCCCAGAGCGTGTCGCCACGAACCACGGTGTAGCGATCAGGCGCGTCCGGCTTGAACGCCAGCGCGGTCTTGGGAACCTGCGCCGAAACCCCACCTGCCACAAGCCAAAGCAGGGCAAAAATGGTCAATGTGATAGACTTCGCACTCTGTCTGTGCATGCGGCCCCCCGTTCGAAAGCTGCCATTTCCGGGCTGGGTTGAAATGATTGTTCGGCGACCCAAATGTAGCACAATGGTTTACGCGCTGCCTCAAATACTGCATGTAATCCTTTCAATAGGCAAGTGATTTACTGATTCATGGCGATTCTTAATATCCTCCGTTACCCGGATGCCCGACTGCACAAGGTGGCACTTCCCGTGACCGTCTTCGACGACGGCTTGCGCGCCTTGGTGCGCGACATGACGGAAACCATGTACGCGGCACCCGGGGTCGGGCTCGCTGCGACGCAGGTGGACATCCACAAGCAGGTGATCGTGGTTGACGTTTCCGAGCGGCGCGATTCGACCGTGGTGCTGGTGAACCCTGAAGTGGTCGACGCCTCTGGCATATCGGATATCGAAGAGGGTTGTCTTTCGGTCCCCGGCATCTATGAAACCGTTGAGCGGGCCGAACGGGTTCGCGTGCGCGCCTACGACCAGCACGGCAAGTCGTTCACCCTCGAAGCGCAGGGGCTGCTGGCAGTGTGCATACAGCACGAGATGGATCATCTGAAGGGCAAGGTGTTCGTCGAGTACCTCTCGCCGCTCAAGCAACAGCGTATCCGCGGCAAGCTCGCCAAGCAGCTGCGCAAGAGCGCCTGAGCCCGGTCTGCAGCGGGTGCCGCGACGATGCGCATCGTGTTCGCAGGCACCCCGACCTTTGCCGCCTGTGCTCTGCGCGCGCTGCTTGACGCGGGCCATGAAGTCAAACTGGTTCTCGCGCAGCCCGAAAGACCTGCCGGGCGCGGTCTAAGGGCGCTTCCCGGCGCGGTGCGAAGCCTCGCCGAGCAGCGAGGAATACCGCTCTTCCAGCCCCCCAGTCTCAAGACACCGGAAGCGCTGTCGCGCATTGCCGCGGCGCATCCCGAAGTTCTGGTGGTGGCGGCCTATGGCCTGATTCTGCCGCAGGCGGTGCTCGATTTGGCGGCATACGGTGCCATCAATATTCATGCTTCCCTGCTGCCGCGCTGGCGCGGAGCGGCGCCGATCCAGCGGGCGCTCCTGGCAGGCGACCTGGAGACCGGGATTTCCATCATGCAGATGGATGCCGGCCTGGACACCGGACCGATCATCCTGCAGCGCGAACTGAGGATCGCCCCGGACGATGACGCGCAGACGCTGGGGGACCGGCTCGCCGGGCTGGGATCCACTTCGATCGTCGCGGCACTCCGGGCGTTGATTGCGGGCAGCGCGCAGCCTGTGCCGCAGCCTGCGGTGGGGGCCACCTATGCCTCCAAGATCACGAAACTCGAGACGGTGCTCGACTGGTCCCGCGCCGCGGTCGTGCTCGAACGGACCGTGCGCGCGTTTCGACCCGCACCCGGTGCGCGTACCCTGCTGCGCGACGAGCCGATCAAGATCTGGTCGGCACGCATTGCCTCCGGCCAGGCTGAGCCGGGAACCGTGCTGCAGGCGGGGCCAGCGGGTCTGCGCGTTGCCTGCGGCGAAGGCGCTCTCGATCTTCTCGAACTGCAGCGCGCGGGCGGACGCAGGCTGGCGGTCGGCGAGTTTCTGCGCGGGTTTGCAATGCACCCGGGCGAGCGTCTTGGCGCCGCTCGCTGAATCCCTGCGCGCTGCGGCGGCGGTGGTGGCGCGCGTCGCCGCGGGCCGCAGCCTGCGCTCGGAGCTGCAGCGCGCGGCCGCTGCTGAAGGCTCGCAGGAACACGCGGCGCTCACGGATCTATGCTTCGGCACCCTGCGCAGTTATGGACGGGTGCAGGCGATCGTGCGCGCAATCGAGCACCGTCCGGCGAGTGACCGCGAGCTCGAGGCGCTGCTTTGGTGCGCGTTGTACGCGCTCGACTGCGGCCGTTACGCCGCGCACACGGTGGTCAACCAGGCCGTGATCGCCTGCGTCGCGCTGCACCGCCAACGGGCGAAGAGCTATGTCAACGCGCTGCTGCGCGCTTACCTGCGCCGTCAGCAAGCCATCGCTGCGCAGCTCGCGGCCGATCCGATCGCCCGGTGGCAGCACCCGGGGTGGTGGATCAAGCGCGTGCAGGCGGCGTACCCGGACCGATGGCAGGAGATCCTCGGGGGCGGCAATTCCCGTGCACCGATGTGTCTGCGCGTGAACCGGAGGCGCGGCTCGGCCACGTCCTATCTCGAGCGGCTGGCCGACGAAGGGATCGCGGCGCGCTGGCTCGGTCAGGAGGCGCTGCTGCTCGAGTCACCGATGGCGAGCCGGCGCCTGCCAGGATTTGCCGATGGTGAGGTGTCGGTGCAGGATGCCGGCGCGCAGCGCGTGCCGCTGCTGCTCGACCTGCGGGCGGGTCAGCGCGTGCTGGATGCGTGCGCTGCGCCCGGCGGCAAGTGCGCGCACCTGCTCGAGACCGCGGACGTCGCCCTGACTGCGCTCGAGCTGCAGGGCGAGCGGGCTGGCGACGTGGTGCGCAATCTGGCGCGCCTGGGACTTGCGGCCGAGGTGCGCACCGCCGACTGCAGCGTGCCGGAGCAATGGTGGGACGGCCGCGGCTATGACCGGATCCTCGCCGACGTGCCGTGCACCGCCTCGGGCGTGGCGCGGCGGCACCCCGACATGAAGTGGCTGCGCCGCGACGGCGACGTTGCAGCATGCGCTGCGCGTCAGGCGCGCATCCTCGAAGCGCTTTGGCGCGTGCTGGCGCCGAATGGTAAATTGCTGTATGTCACCTGCTCGGTTTTCCCAGACGAAAACGACGCCGTGGTCGATGTGTTCCTGGCACGGACGGCAAACGCGCGGCGGCTGCCGCTGCCGGACCGCCGGCCGCAGCAGCTGCTGCCCGCAGCCGAGCATGACGGCTTCTATTTCGCGCTGCTAGAGAAAACCGCTTGACGCCCAGCGCGACGCGAGGCCTCGCCCTGCTGAAGACGCTGTTGGTGCTGCTTGCCAGCGCCGCGGTGCTGGTGGCGCGCGCCGAAGAGATCGAAGTGCTGGACGCGCGCCTCGGGGCCACGGAAGAGGGTCTGGCGCTCGAGGCCGACTTTGCCTTCGAACTCAAACCGCGCCTCGGCGAGGTGGTGGCCAACGGCGTGCCGCTGTATTTCGTGGTGGAGTTCGAACTGACCCGGCTGCGCTGGTGGTGGTTCGACGAAAAGGCGGCGGCCAAACGCATGCAGCTGCGGCTTTCCTACCATCCCTTGTTGCGGCAGTACCGGCTGTCGACCGGGATGTTGCAGCAGCAGTTCCACTCGCTGGACGAGGCGCTGCACGTACTGAAGCGCGTGCGCAACTGGCTCGTGGTGGAGCGCGGTGCCGCGCTCGCCGACGCCAATCATGAAGCCGCGGTGCGCATGCGCCTGGACATCAGCCTGCTGCCGAAACCCTTCCAGGTCACTGCCATCACGAGCCGCGACCTGCATCTCGAGTCGGCGTGGCGGCGCTTTCCGTTCCGGATGCCACCGGCGCCTCCGGCGCCGGTCGAGACGCGCGAACCGAGGGAGGTGGGCGGGCGATGAAGCTGCTGCTGCTCGTGGGTGCCGCGCTGGCAGGCGTGCTGCTCTTTCTGCTTGCTACCGCGAGTGCGAACGTGTCGCTGTTCGCCCGGCACTATCCGCTGCTCCTCGGCCTCAATGCAGTGCTGGCGGCGGCGCTGGCGGCGCTGGTGGCCTGGCAGCTGGTCAGTCTGACCCGCAAATTGCGCGCGCGCGTGTTCGGCTCCCGGCTGACGCTGAGATTCCTGCTTTCGTTCGCCCTCATGGCCGTGGTGCCCGGCGCGCTCGTCTACACCGTGTCGGTGCACTTTCTGGTGCGCAGCATCGAAACCTGGTTTGACGTCAAGGTGGATGCGGCCCTCGAGGGCGGCATGAATCTTGGCCAATCGGCGATCGATCAGGTGCTGGGCGAGTTGCAGGTGAAAGGCCGTGCCATGGCGCTTGAACTCGCCGATCGCACGCCCGGGCAGCTGCCGTTCCGGCTGAACCGTCTGCGCGAGCAGGCCGGTGTGCAGGAGGCGGTGGTCGTGGCGGCCAACGGCCGCCTGCTCGCCAGCGCCAGCACCGAGCTGGACAAGTTCGTTCCGGACCTGCCCTCGACGCTGGCGCTGCGTCAGGCGCGTACCGGGCGCGGCTATGCCACGGTCGACGTGCCGGCCGGCAGACCGCTTGCGCTGCGCGTGGTGGTGCCGCTGGCGAGCGGGTCGCTGGCCGATGAGCCGCGCTTCCTGCAGCTGCGGCAGGCGCTGCCGGAGGGTTTCGCCCGCAGCGCCGCGGCAGTCGAGGCGGCGTACCGCGATTACCGTGAACTGGCGATCGCGCGCCAGGGCCTGAAGCAGATCTACATCGTGACGCTGACCCTGGCGCTGACCCTGGCGCTGCTGGTCGCACTGGCGCTCGCCGCAATCCTCGCCAGCCGCCTCGCGGAGCCGCTCGCGTTTCTTGCCGGCGCCACGCAGGCCGTGGCGCGCGGCGATTTCAGCCGCGAGGCTCCGGTGACGAGTCGCGACGAGCTCGGCGTGCTGACCGAATCGTTCAATTCGATGACCCGCCAGCTGGATGAGGCGCGCCGCGTGGTGGAGGCCAACCGCTCGGCCCTGGAAACCGCCAATGTCTATCTGGAGAACATTCTCGCCAACCTGTCGGCCGGCGTGCTGGTCTTCGGTCCGGATTTGCGGCTGTCCATCTCCAACCACGGCGCGCTGGCGATCCTCGGTGCCGAACTTGAGCGATTTGCAGACGCGATGCGCGAGCAGTTCATTCGGCACGGCGCGCAGGCCTGGCAGACCGAACTCGAACTCAAGGGCACCGGCAAGACGCTCATGGCACGCGGCGCCGCTCTGCCGGCGGCCGGCGGCGGGGGACACGTGCTGGTGTTCGACGACATCAGCCACCTGATCCAGGCGCAGCGCGCGCTGGCCTGGGCCGAGGTGGCGCGGCGCCTGGCGCATGAGATCAAGAATCCGCTGACGCCGATCCAGCTGTCGGCCGAGCGGCTCGAAATGAAGCTCGAGGGCAGGCTCGCCGGCGACGATGCCGAGGCCTTGCGCCGGAGCACGCGGACGATCGTCAATCAGGTCACCGCGCTCAAGGCCATGGTGGATGATTTTCGCGACTACGCCCGGCTGCCGGCGCCGACCCCGACACGGCTCGACCTGAACACGCTGGTGCGCGAAGTGCTCGCGCTCTACGAGCAGTCGAAAGCGCCCATCAGCGCTCGGCTCGCGGCCGCGCTGCCGGCGGTGGCGGCCGATCCGATCCAGATCCGCCAGGTGATTCACAACCTGGTGCAGAACGCCCAGGATGCGCTCGAGAACCGCAAGGACGCGCGCCCGGCGCCGCTCATCGAGGTGCGCACCGAGCCCGCCGGGGAGCGCGTGCTGCTCGCAATATCGGACAATGGCGGCGGATTTCCCGAGGAGCTGATGGCGCGCATCTTCGAGCCCTACGTCACGACCAAGCCGCGCGGCACCGGCCTGGGACTGGCAATCGTGAAGAAAATCGTGGACGAGCATCGGGGTTCGATCCTGATCGAGAACCGACCGGCGCAGGGCGCGTCGGTCAAGGTGTGGCTGCCGCGCGCAGAAGGCAGCGGCATGGCGGCAAAGGCGGCCTGAGCCATGGCGCAGATTCTGGTGGTGGACGACGAGGTTGGCATCCGTGAGCTGCTCTCGGAGATCCTCGCCGACGAGGGCCATGACGTGCTGCTCGCGGACGACGCG
>SCUF01000336.1 GCA_004298325.1 Betaproteobacteria bacterium
CCTCGGTCACAAGGGCCAGCGGGCGCGCGCCGGCGGCTATCACAAGGTCGGCTTCGAGGGCGGCCAGATGCCGCTGCATCGCAGGCTGCCGAAACGGGGCTTCACGTCGCTCGGCCGCGACCGCTACGCCGAGGTGCGCCTGTCGGATCTGCAGCGCATGAAAGCGAGCGTGATCGACCTCGCCGGGCTCAAGGCCGAGGGCGTCGTGCCGCACCTGACGCTGATTGCCAAAGTGATCCTCTCCGGAAAGCTCGCGCGCGTGGTGACGCTCAAGGGCGTGAAGGCGACCAAGGGCGCGCGCGCGGCGATCGAGGCCGCGGGCGGCAAGGTCGAGATGCCGGCGACCACGGTCGCTGCCGCGGCGAAGGAATAGACCGGCTTGGCCACCACGCTGCCCAATGCAGGCAAGACGGGACGCTACGGCGACCTGAAGCGGCGACTGCTGTTCCTGCTCGGGGCGCTGGTCGTGTTCCGCATCGGTGCGCACATCCCGGTGCCCGGGATCGACCCGAACGTGCTGGCGGACCTGTTCAAGGGCCAGCAGGGCGGGATCCTCGGCATGTTCAACATGTTCTCGGGCGGCGCACTGTCGCGCTTCACCATTTTTGCGCTCGGGATCATGCCTTACATCTCCGCCTCGATCATCATGCAGCTGATGACGGCGGTCAGCCCGCAACTCGAACAGCTGCGCAAGGAAGGCGAGTCCGGCCGGCGCAAGATTACGCAGTACACGCGCTACGGCACAGTGGCGCTGGCGCTGTTCCAGGCCACCGGAATTTCGATCGCGCTCGAAAGCCAGGCCGGACTGGTGCTCGATCCCGGCCTGATGTTCCGCCTCACCACGGTCACCACCCTGGTGACGGGAACCATGTTCCTGATGTGGCTGGGCGAGCAGATCACCGAACGCGGCCTGGGCAACGGCATCTCGATCATTATCTTCGCCGGGATCGCCGCCGGGTTGCCGAACGCGATTGCCGGCACGCTGGAACTGGTGCGCACCGGCGCCATGCATCCGCTGACTGCGCTGCTGATCGCGGCGGCCGTCGTGGTGGTGACCGCCGTGGTGTGCTTCGTCGAACGCGGCCAGCGCAAGATCCTGGTCAATTACGCCAAGCGCCAGGTCGGCAACCGGGTCTACGGCGGGCAGAGTTCGCACCTGCCGTTCAAGCTCAACATGTCCGGGGTGATTCCGCCGATCTTCGCCTCGTCGCTGATCCTGTTCCCGGCCACCCTGCTGGGCTGGTTCGGCTCCGCCGAAGGCCTGGTCTGGCTGCGCGACCTGGCCGGCACGCTGTCGCCGGGCCAGCCGATCTACGTTCTGCTCTACGCCGGCCTGATCATCTTCTTCTGCTTCTTCTACACGGCGTTGCAGTACAACCCGAAGGAGACCGCGGACAACCTGAAGAAATCGGGCGCCTTTGTCCCCGGTATCCGGCCGGGTGATCAGACCGCGCGCTATCTGGAGAGAATCCTCCTGCGTCTGACCCTGGCGGGCGCGCTGTACGTCACGCTCGTGTGCCTGCTGCCGGAGTTTCTCATCCTGCGCTGGAACGTGCCGTTCTATTTCGGCGGCACGTCGCTGCTGATCATCGTCGTCGTGACCATGGATTTCATGGCGCAGGTGCAGGCCTACATCATGACCCATCAGTACGAGAGCCTGCTGCGCAAGGCCAGTTTCAAGGGCGGACTGCCGGCACGCTGAGCGTCGGCGGATTTCGAAGGAAGCTGTCATCGTGAAGGTGCAGCGGACGCCGTACGGCCCGGGCAAGGGCCGCATGACGTTTCGCGCGAAGCCAGGAGAAGCATCATGAAAGTGAGTGCGTCGGTGAAGAAAATGTGCCGCAAGTGCAAGATCGTGCGGCGCAAGCGCGTGGTGCGCGTGATCTGTTCCGACCCGCGCCACAAGCAGCGGCAGGGCTGAATGCGCTCGTGCGTGCGCCCTTGATAGGGCGTTGATGAGACAGATATAATCCAAAGTTTTCCGTTTTCGGGGATCCCATGGCCCGCATTGCAGGCATCAACATCGCAAACCACCAGCACGCCGGCATCGCGCTGACCGCGATCTTTGGCATTGGCCGCGCGCGCGCGGAGGCGATTTGCGCGGCGGCCGGCATCGAGAAGTCGCGCAAGATCAAGGACCTCACCGACGGCGAGATGGAGCGGCTGCGCGAGAGCGTGGCGCGCTTCACCGTCGAGGGCGACCTGCGGCGCGAGGTATCGATGTCGATCAAGCGCCTGATGGACCTCGGCTGCTACCGCGGCGGGCGCCATCGCAAGGGCCTGCCCGTGAGGGGGCAGCGCACGCGCACCAACGCGCGCACGCGCAAGGGACCGCGCAAGGCGGCGGTCAAGCTGAACGTCCAGGCCGGCAAGGCCGCCTGAAAGGATCGCACGCATGGCAACCAAGACGACACCGTCGCAGCAGCAGCTGCAGCAGACTGCCGCGGCGCGGGCCCGCAAGAAGGTCAAGAAGAACGTGGCCGAGGGCATCGCTCACATTCACGCTTCATTCAACAACACCATCGTCACGATCACCGACCGTCAGGGCAACACCCTGTCCTGGTCGACCTCCGGCAACGCCGGTTTCAAGGGCTCGCGCAAGTCGACGCCCTTTGCGGCGCAGGTGGCGGCCGAGCGCGCCGGCCGCGCCGCGCAGGACTGCGGCGTGAAGAATATCGAAGTCCGCATCAAGGGCCCCGGCCCGGGCCGCGAATCGGCGGTGCGGGCGCTCAATGCCATCGGCCTCAAGATCGGCTCGATCGCCGATGTCACGCCGGTGCCGCACAACGGCTGCCGGGCACCGAAGCGCCGCCGGGTCTAAGGAGAAGCCATGGCCAGAAATCTCGACGCCAAGTGCCGTCAGTGCCGCCGCGAGGGCGAAAAACTCTTCCTCAAGGGCGAGAAGTGCTACACCGACAAGTGTGCAGTCGACCGCCGCAGCTACGCACCCGGCCAGCACGGCCAGAAATCGGGCTCACGCCTGTCGGATTACGGCAAGCAGCTGCGCGAAAAGCAGAAGACGCGGCGCATCTATGGCCTGCTGGAAGGACAGTTCCGGCGGACCTACGCCGAGGCGGCGCGCTCGAAGGGCGTGACCGGCGAACGCCTGCTGCAGCTGCTGGAGACGCGGCTCGACAACATCACCTACCGCATGGGGTTCGGGGCTTCGCGCACCGAGGCGCGTCAGGTGGTGCGCCACAACGCGATCCGGGTCAACGGCAAGCGCGTCAACATACCCTCGTTCCAGGTCCGTGCAGGCGACGTCGTCGAGGTGGCCGACAAGGCCAAGGCCCAGCTGCGCATCAAGGCCGCGGCCGAGGCGACCGAGTCGCGCGGCGTACCCGAGTGGCTCGAGGTCGACGCGAAGGCGCTCAAGGGCACGCTCAAGTCGCTGCCGGCGCGGGCCGACCTGCCCTCGACGGTGAACGAAAACATGATCATCGAGTTGTATTCGAAGTAACGGGATGACGCACATATGGCACTGACCGGATTTCTCAAACCGCGCATCGTCGACGTCCAGAACCTGTCGCCGCTGCACGCC
>SCUF01000007.1 GCA_004298325.1 Betaproteobacteria bacterium
GAGTTCCCGGGCACGGGCGTGGGGCTGGCGATCGTGCGCCGCGTGGTGTCGCGCCACGGCGGGCGGGTGTGGGCCGAAGGGCGGCCGGGCGAGGGCGCCTGCTTCGGCTTCGCGCTGCCGCAGAACGAGAGGGTGCAGCATGGCTGAGCCCCGGACGGCAGCGGCTGCGGGCCCGGATTCGCGTCGCGGCCGGCGCCTGGGGCGCACGCTGTCGGATCTGCGCCTGCGCCTGGTGCTGCTGGTATTGCTCTCGTTCGGACCACCCGCGGCGCTGCTCTTCACGTCGGAATTGCAGTGGCGCCGCGACGAGCTCGGTGGCGCGCGGCGCGAGTTGACGCGCGCAGCCGCGGTGGCGGGGGCGGAGTTCGACGCACGCTTGAAGTCGGCGCAACTGCTGCTCGCGGGCCTGGCGAATGTCGCCGCGATTCGCGACGCGCAGGAGCCCCGCTGTTCCGCGCTGCTCGGCGAGCTGCTGGCCAAGGGCGCCGGTCTGGGCGGACTCTTCGTGCTCGACCCGGCTGGTCGGACGGTGTGCTCGGCGACGCCCGGCCCGCGCGGCCGGAATTTCGCCGATCGCGACTATTTCAGGGAGACCGTCACGCGCCGCGCGCCAACGCTCGGCGCACCGCTACTGGCGCGTCCGGACGGGAAAGCGTTGCTCGGCGTGGGGCATCCGCTGTTCGGCGACGACGGCGAGCTGCGCGGGGTGCTGGTCACATCGCTCGACCTGTCGGCGTTTGCCGAGCAGCTCGCGGTGGTGTACCCCGTGGCCGGTGCGGCGGTGACGCTGATCGGCGCGCATGGCGAAATCCTGTTTCGATACCCCGACGGCGAGCGCTGGCTGGGGCAACGGCTGCCCGATGCGGCGCTCGTGCGTGCCGCACTCGCGAGCACGCTGGGCACGGTGGCGGAGGTCCGGGGTCTGGACGCCGTCGATCGCATTTATGCGCTGGCGCCGCTCGCCGCCGAAACGGGGCAGGCGTTGCGTCTGGCGCTGGGCGTGGCGCGAAGCGACATCGACGGGCCGGTGAACGAAATCCTGCGGGGCGATTTCGCGGCGATGGCGCTGCTTGCGGTGCTGACGCTTGCCGCCGCGCTGTGGATCGCGGAGCGCAGCGTGCATGCGCCGGCACGGCGTGTTCTCGACCTGGAACACGCGGAGCGCGCGCACGCGCTGTCCGAGCTTGCCGCGCGCGAAGGGCGCATGCAACTCCAGGCGGCCGCGCTTTCGGCGGCCGCCAACGGCATCGTCATCACCGACCGCGACGGCACGATCCGGTGGGTCAATGAGGCATTCAGCCGGCTCACGGGCTACTCCGCCGGCGAAGCGATCGGCAGCAACCCGCGCATCCTGAAATCGGGCGTGCACCGGGCGGAGTTCTACACCGCCCTCTACCGCTGCGTGGTGGCCGGCGAAGTGTGGCGCGGCGAGATGGTCAATCGCCGCAAGGACGGCAGCCGCTACACCGAGGACCAGACGATCACGCCGGTACGCAGCGATCGCGGCGAGATCACGCACTTCATCGCGATCAAGCAGGACGTGAGCGAGCGCA
>SCUF01000031.1 GCA_004298325.1 Betaproteobacteria bacterium
GCACGGGGTCGGATTGTCGGGCGGGCAGAAGCAGCGCATCGCGATTGCGCGCGCGCTGCTGAAGCGGCCGCGCATCCTCGTCTTCGACGAGGCGACGAGCGGGCTCGATCTGCCGACCGCTGAGGGTGTCGCGCGCACCATCAACCAGTTGAAGGGTGAGGCGACGATCGTTTTCATCGCGCACCAGGTGCCGAGGGGGTTGGAGGTGGATGAGGTGGTCAAATTTGGGATCAGTGGACAGGCGCAAGCGCTGCACAGCCCCTGAGTAGCGTTTACCGCACATAACGACAGCGCCACGACGAACGCATGTTTCTTGTCCTAATGGGATTGACGATCTATTTCGCTTTGGGCGTTGTGCTGACGGCTGTCATGTATCACCAGCTCGCGAAGAGAAGCCAAACGCGAGTTGTGCGATTCACCGCGGTAACGGCGGTAGCTATCGTGCTTTGGGCCGTCCCCTACGGCGACCACATGTTAGGAAAGTTGGAATTCAACGCGCTCTGTCGCAATAAATCAGGACTGCAAGTCAACCGAGTGGTTCGTGATGTCGAAGGCTTTCAGGGCCAAGCCCTATTTGCATCCGGAGATTTGCTTAAGGAATGGGGGTACAAGTTTTCAGAGGTCCCGCTGCCAAATGGATTGGTGATCCGATACACATTAGGCGAGAACGGAGAGGTATCGGAAGAACGGAACGTGAAGGCGACAGCAAGATATCGAATCAGCCTAACTGAGACGAATTTGGATGATCAGATTAGTCGGACCGAATACTCGATACTGGATCTGACGCAAGACGAATTGCTTGCGACCTACGTGACCTTTGGGCACTCGGGCGGCTGGTTCCAGCGGCAACTCTCAGCAATGCATGCCTACCGCAATTGGTGCCCTAAGGAACAATTCAGTATTACTGCGTTCATGCGCAATGTACTCGTACCACGAAAATCCTAGGAGATGATCGTGCCATCACTGCGTTCCATGTTCGAATACTCAAGTCTGTCTCAAGGCGTATACGCATTTATTGATCTGTTCTCAGATCCCGAAGTTCGTCTGGCGATGACACAACAAGGCCAGCTTGGGACGGAACGACTGGGGGCCACGCAAGCGGCAAAACTCATCGGTGGTGATGGGTTTAGTGTTCTTCACCACCAACCGAATGACTTATATGGTTTCTCGGCGACGCTTCTTAAGGATAACCGACCCGGCGGGCAGCAAGTCTTGGCAGTCCGTGGAAGCGAGGGAAGTGTTCTCGATTATCTCGGCACGTCTGGCGCCAATCCGGACCGTTATGACGCGAACGCTGACATCATCAATGTGTTCCGGGGCGTTGCGCGCAATCAGGTAGTGTCTCTTCTAAATTACTACAACAAGCTGCTGACCCCATCATACGAGGAGGTCTCATTCTATCGCCTTGTGGATTCCGCGACGGTGCCGACGGCTGGGGCTTACTACGAGTACGTTGGTACAAGTGGGGTCCGATATGTGTATCTACAGTATGACCACTCAGAATTTGGGCTTGGCCTCGTAACTGGTTCGATCGCGCTAACGGGACACAGCCTTGGCGGGCATCTGGCAATGGCACTCGCGCGTTTATTTCCATCGCAGGTGAGTCAGGTTGTGACGTTTAACGCCTCGGGTTTCGGCATACAGGCCGTCGAGGTCAATCCCTTTTTTGACTTGCTTGCGAAGAGGTTGGGGATTCCTAGCGAGACGGTGACGAACTTTCCGGACGAGAGGATCACCAATGTCTACGCATATCCGGGGCCAGAAATAATCACGAGTGACTCGCTGTTTCAACAGCCTGGTGAGCGTGTCGGCGTTTACGTGGAAGAGAACATCGATTCGCTCACTGGTCTTCACAGCATTGGGCGACTGTCGGATGCGTTTGCACTCTACAGCCTGTTCGAGCGGATCGGCCCAGTAGTTGGTGTCGAAAATGATGCGCAGACAATCACAGCAATTTCCACGATTCTCGAGGCCCGCACAAATCAGCCAAGCACGTCTTTGGAGGGGATTCTTGATTCGTTGCGGCGCTTATTCAGAGATTCAAGCGTTCCGACCCTAACAACGACACCGATTGGCAACCGGGATTTGCTGTATCTGAATCTGTACGACGTTTGGTTTCAAGAGCGCATCGCAGCGTATGCCGGTCAACTTTCTGTGGCGGCAATGACCCAAATGGAGTCGTCGGTACTGAGTACTCGCGCTCAAGTCGGTGATGCCTTTGCCTATCGATACGCGCTCAGGGAACTTGACCCCTTTGCCATTCTTGGCCCCGACACGCTTTACACGCCACACAATGCGAACGGGGAACTCGATTTGTACGCCCCACTGGCAGTAAGTCGTAGCGGTGGAATGACCCAGGATTGGATTACCGACCGGGCGCAACTGCTGCCGGCGGTATTGGCTGCGAATCAACAAGACATTACGAGCGGCCTGATCGGGGTCGCCGGTGCGGGAGCTTCTGTGACCGAATTTCACTACTTCCTGGACGGAAGGGAGCAAATACTCTTCGTCGAACCGAACGATCGACCGCCTGGAGTGTTGCCGACGCAAGTTGTGATATTCGCGGATGACGCCGGGCGCGCTCTGGCCGGCACGAACTACCTCCTTGGTGACCGCTTGTATGGTGGTGCTGGAATCGATCTCCTGACTGGGAAGGCGGGCGAGGACTTGCTCCAGGGAGGGATTGGGCTCGATATCTATCAATACTACGCGTCGGGCTCATCCGCCAACGACGGTGCCGACACCATTCTCGACACCGACGGCAATGGCGTGCTGCGCTACACCTATGCGCCGAGCTCAGGAGTCGTGCGCAGCACGGTGATCACCGACGCCTCGGTGAAGAATACCGACACCGAGTGGCACAGCGCGGACGGCAAGTTCCGGTATGAACTCGTCCCGGGTGCACAAGGCCAGTCCGACCTCGTCGTCACGATCGCCGCCGACGCCGGCGGCAGCATGACGCTCAAGGACTTCCGCGACGGCGATTTCGGCATCTGGCTGAACTCGCCGCCGCCGCGCAGCTTTGCGGACACGACCGACACCATCCTCGGCATCGATTTGAGCGAATCGCTCGCCGGAACGCCCGGGCACGACCTCATCCTGGCCTTCGCGGGCAACGACACGGTGCGTGCAGGCGCAGGCGACGACAATGTCGAAGGCGGTGACGGCGCGGACATGCTGTACGGCGAAGACGGCGGCGATCGCCTCTTTGGCGACGCAGGTCGCGACTCGGTATACGGCGGCGCGGGCGGCGATGAACTGCACGGCGGGATCGATGCCGACATCGTCGAGGGCGAGGCCGGCGCCGACTTGCTCGCCGGCGAGGAGGGCGGCGACGTGGTCGCGGGCGGCGCGGACGACGATGAGGTCCACTCCGGCAACGTCGTGCCGCTGGCAACGGCCCTGCTGATCGCGGAAAGCGAGACAGCGACCGGCCTCAAAGGCGAGTGGGTCGACGGCGGCGAGGGCGACGACACGGTGATCGCGGGTGCGGGCAACGACCAGGTGATGGGCGGTGGCGGTGCCGACGTGCTCGTCGGCGGCGCTGGCGACGACAACCTGGTCGGCGATGCAAGCCGCACGCTCGTGCACATCGACAACTGGATGGTGACGCGGCAGACGATCGTCTCCGGCGGCGCGACCAACTATCAGCTCGTCTACAACGCCGATGCGCAAGTGGCCGACAGCGCCAACGGCGCGGGCGATCACATCTACGGCGGCGGCGGCGGCGACTGGGTCCTCGCCGGCCCGGGCGACGATCTGATCGAGGCGGGCTCCGGCGACGACGTGGCGTTCGGCGAAGCGGGCGCCGACGCGCTCTCGGGCGGCGACGGCAACGACGTCCTGATCGGCGACAACCCGGGCGTGGTGCCGGCGACGGACGAGGGCGGCGACGTGCTCGACGGCGGCGCGGGCGACGACCAGGTGTACGGCAACGGCGGCGACGACGTCCTGTTCGGCGGTCCGGGGCGCGACACGCTGATCGGCGGCGCGGGCAAGGACCTCTATGTCATCGAAAAAGGCGGCGGCGAGGACACGATTTTCGACGTCGCGAGCGGAGCCAACGACCCCGAGGCGAGCGTGCTCGTGCTGGGCGAAGGCATCACGCGCGACGCGATCAGGTTCCGCACCGGCAGTCTCCTCGTCGATCTGGGCGACGGCGACGCCGTGCACGTCGAGGGTTTCGACCCGCTCGATCCCGCCTCGACTCCGGTGCTCGGCGCGATTCAGTTCGCCGACGGCACGAGCCTGAGCTACGCCGAAGTGCTCGCGCAGGGCTTCGACATCGACGGCACCGGGGAAAACGACGACGGGCACGACGCGGCGCATCCGGTGCTCATCGGCACCGGCGTCACCGATCGCATCCGCGGCCTCGGCGGCAACGATCTCGTGGCGGGCCTCGCCGGGGACGACGCGCTCGACGGCGATGCGGGCGACGATCAGCTGCAGGGCGGCGATGGCAACGACGCGCTTCGCGGCGGAGAGGGCGCCGACGTGCTCTTCGGGCAGGCCGGCGACGATTCGCTTTCCGGCGACCCGGGTAACGACACGCTGGTCGGCGAAACGGGCAACGACGTCTACCGGTTCGCCCGCGGCGATGGCCAGGACCTCGTCTACGAGCAGGACGCCACCGCAGGCAATCTCGATCGCCTCGAGTTCGCGACCGACATCGCCCCCGGGGACATCGATGCGACGCGCGATCCGGCCTACTCCGGCAACCTGCTGCTCACGCTGCGCGGGATGGGCGACAGCGTCACGCTCGCGAATCACTTCCTCGGGGCGGACGAGCAGGTCGAGGAAATCCGCTTCGCCGACGGCACGCTCTGGACGCCGGCGACGACGCCGCTGTTGATCCGCGGCACGGCCTCGGCCGATGCGCTCTACGGCACCTCGGGTACCGATCTCTTCGAGGGCCTCGGCGGCAACGACGAGCTCGTGGGCCGTGAGGGCGATGACCGCTACTTCATCGCGCGCGGCGACGGCCAGGACACGATCGCGGATCTCGATGCGACCCCGGGCAATACCGACCGGCTGATCTATTCCGCGGACATCCTGCCGGGCGAAATCCGGGCGAGCCGCTCGGGCAACGACCTGGTGCTCGCGCTCGCCGGCACGACGGACCGGGTGACCGTCATGAATTACCTCGAAAACGAAGGCGCGACCGCGTATGCCCTGGAGCGGATCGAATTCCCGGCCGATGGCACGCTCTGGGACCTGGACGCCGTCAAGACGCTGGTGATCGCGCCCACCGAGGGCAACGACACGATCCTCGGCTACGCGAGCGACGACCTGCTGCCCGGGCTCGGCGGCAACGACGTGATCCGCGGCGGCGGCGGCGACGACACGCTCGACGGCGGGGCGGGCGCCGACAGCCTGTACGGCGAAGGCGGCAGCGACACGTACCTCTTCGATCGCGGGTCCGGGCAGGACATGATCCGGAACCTCGACTCCGACCCGGCGGATACGACCGACGTGCTGCAGTTCTCCGCGACCATCGCGCCGGCGGATCTCTTGCGCAGCAAGTCCGGCAACGACCTCGTGCTTGCCGTGGCGGGGACTGCGGACGAGGTCCGCCTGGACGAATACTTCAGCGGCGGCACTGCGCTCATCGAGCAGATCGCGTTTGCCGACGGCACGGTCTGGACCGAGCAGACGATCGCGGGCTTCTTCCCCACCACCGGCACCTCGGGCAACGATCTGCTGCAGGGCACGGGCCTGTCGGAAACGATCAGCGGCTTCGCCGGCGCCGACACGATCCGCGGCGCCAACGGCGACGACACGCTCGACGGCGGCCTCGGCGTTGATCACCTCTACGGCGAATGGGGCAACGACCTGCTGATCGCCGGCACGGGCGAGCCGAAGAGGGGCGGCGCGGTGGCGAACTACCTCTATGGGGGTCCGGGCGACGATGTGCTCGTGTCGAGCGGCAGGCGGGACTATTTCTACGGCGAGGCCGGCAACGACATCTACCTCGGCGGCGCGGAGTTTGAGTGGATGGAAGACACCGGCGGCAACAACCTGTTCTACGGCGGCGGCAGCAACGACCACATCTGGCCCGGCGATCAGAACGACATCGTGATGCGCATCTACTCCGTGGACGGCGATCGCGATTACGACGGCGTCCGCGGCCGCGACGTCATCCTGCTCAACAAGTCCGATAGCGGCAGCGCAACGAACCTGGGCACGGGCAGCACGATTTCGCTCGGCGGGGGCGTGCTCTACAAGGATCTTGTCCTCGTCGCGCAGAACAATGCCTTGTACCTCAAGTGGGGCAACAAGCAGATCGGCCTCGATTGGTACGGCGACAGTTTCATCCCGCCCAACAAGGCCGTCACCCAGCTGCAGATCGTGATCGAGGGCACGCGCGACTACAACGCCGCCTCGCAGAACCCGATGAACAACCGGAAAATCCAGGTGTTCGATTTCCTCGGCCTGGCGGCGGCGTTCGATGCCGCGCGCGCCGCGGGGCAGAATTTCAGCGTGGCGGCGAACCTGCCGCAGTTCCGCCTCTGGGGCAGCGACAGCGAGGCGATCGGCGGCGCGGTCGCCTACCAGTACGCGCGCACCGGCTCGGTCGGTGCGCTGACGTACGACCAGATGCGCGCCGTCATCGGCGATGCGGCATTTGCGGTATCGGCGCAGCCCATCGTGGCCGCAGCGCCGCTCGCCGCCGCAAGCGCTGCCGCGACCGATGAGATCGCCATGGTGCAGGCAATGCGGATCGCGGATTCCGGCGACACCGCCACCGCGGCGGCAACCCTGCCGTCTGCCGTTTCCACCCCGGCACAGGCCGTCACACAAGGCGGGTGGCGTCTCGCAGAGCTTCCGGACGAATGGTTCGCGCCGCAGCCGATCCACGAAAGTGCGCGCAGCGTCGCGGCCGCCTGGCGTCGCATCGCGCGCGAGCTGCCCGCGCATCTCGACAACGCCGCCGCCTGGGATGGCCTCCCGCCATTCGCCAACGGGGTCAGAGTAACGCCGTCGAACGCGATGGGGGTCAGAGTAGCTTCCGACACCGGCATCGGATTGAGCGACGCGGCGGCGCCGCGGCTGCGGCAGTTCGAGGGACTGCGGGAAGGCCTGGCGCTGCTCGCCTGAGGCCATGGCCGCGCTGCCGGGGGTCCGGCGCCGATTCTTCGCGACCGATCCGGCCGAGTTCGCGCCCGGGCTTGCGCGCATCGAGGCCGCGGCGCCGTCGCCGCTCGGGCGCGCGGTGCTCTACTGCGTCATCGCACTCGTCGCGGCGACATTCGCGTGGGCTGCGCTGGCGCGGCTCGACATCGTCGCCGTGGCCGAAGGCAAGCTCGTGCCCGCGGGCTACCTCAAGGTCGTCCAGCCGTCGGAACCGGGCGTGGTGCGCGAGATCGCCGTGCGCGAGGGCGAGACGGTGCGCGCGGGACAGGTGCTCGCGCGCATGGACACCGCGCTTTCGGAAGCCGACGCGCGGGCGCTCGCGGCCGACTATCAGGCGCGCCGGCTCGCGCTGCGGCGCATCGACGCGGAGCTCGCCGGACGGGCGCTCGTGCGCGTTCGCGACGATCCGCAAGAAGTGTTTGCGCAGGCCGAGGCGCAGCACGCGGCCAACGTCGAGGCCCATCGGAGCGCGCTGGCGCAGGAGCGCAGTGTCCTCGAGCGCGCGCGGCACGATCTCGCCGCGGCCGAGGCGATCCGCGCCAAGCTGTTGCAGGTGCTGCCGCATTACCGCGAGCAGGAGCGCGCCTTCGGAAAACTCGCAAACGACGGTTTCGCCGGCAGGATTCTCTCCGGGGACAAGGAACGCGAGCGCATCGAGCACGAGCAGGACCTGAAGAGCCAGGAGCACCTGATCGCAGGCGCGCGCGCCACGATCGCGCAATCGGAGCGGCGCCTGGCGCAGGTCGCGGCCGACTACCGCCGCCGGCTGCAGGCGGAGCGCGCGGAGGCCGCGCCGCAGGCCGAGCGCCTTCGGCAGGAGCTCGCCAAGCAGGCGCATCGCCAGGATGCTCTTGAGCTGCGCGCGCCGCAGGACGGCGTGGTGAAGGATCTCGCCACGCATACGCCTGGAACGGTGGTTGCGTCCGGCACCATCCTGATGACGCTCGTTCCCGCGGGGGAGCGCCTGCGCGCCGAGGTGTGGCTGGCGAACGACGACGTCGGCTTCGTGCGCACGGGGCAGGCAGTGAAGCTCAAGCTCGCCGCGTTCCAGTTTCAGAAATACGGCATGGCGAAGGGCAGCGTCGCGCAGATCAGCGCCGATGCCACCGAGGCGCCCAATCCGAACACGCGTTCGGGCGCGCTCGCGGGCCGCGACCGGCCCGCTGGACCACTCGCTTTTCGCGCGCTCGTCGACCTGGAAAGCGAACTCCTCGAGACGGACGGCCGCCAGTATCGCCTTGCCCCCGGCATGCAGGTGATCGCCGAAGTCCACCTCGGCGAACGCACCGTGCTCGAGTACCTGCTGTCACCCGTGCGCAAGGCCTTCCACGAAGCGGGGCGCGAGCGCTAGGCGACAGGGTCCCGGATCCGCGGTGGGTTCCTGGCGTTGACGTGGCTATCTCGTATATCTAAGATATCCACCGACTCAGACGGAGCGCAGACGATGGCGGAACAACTACTCATCCGGGTTGCGCCCGAGCTCAAGCGCAAGCTGGCCCGGGCGGCAACGCTCGAAGGCAAGACATCCTCGCAGGTGGTC
>SCUF01000337.1 GCA_004298325.1 Betaproteobacteria bacterium
GGAGCTTTCCGGCCATCGGGGCCAGATCAAGGGCTCGGATTCGCCTCGCCCCGGCATGCTGCAGATCAATGCGCAGGCGCCGCTTTCGGAGCTGGAGCAATTTCCGGCACGGCTGAAGTCGCTCACCGCGGGGCACGGTTCGTATTCGTTCGAATTCAGCCATTACGAGCAGGCGCCGCCGCTGCTGCAGCAGAAACTCGTCGCCGCGCACAAGCCGCGCGCCGAAGAGGAATAGGTTTGTTCATCGGCCACGCGGCGGTGGCGCTCGCCGCGAAGCCGCTCGCGCCGCGGGTTTCGCTCGGGCTGCTGCTGGTTGCGGCCTATTGGATCGACCTCATCTGGCCGGTGCTGCTGCTCGTTGGATTGGAGCGCGTAGAGATCCGGCCGGGCGACACCGCGTTCACGCCGCTTGCGTTCGTGCATTACCCCTGGACGCACAGCCTCGCTGCGGTGATTGGCTGGAGCGCGCTGTTCGGGTTCGTCTTCGCGAGGCTGGGCAGACGCGCGGCCGTCGTTCTTGGCCTATTGGTGCTAAGCCACTGGGTATTGGATGCGCTGGTGCATCGCCCCGACCTGCCGCTGTGGCCGGGCAGTGCAACATTGATCGGTGGCGGACTGTGGAACTCTATCGCGGCCACGATTCTGGTGGAGGGCGGGTTGTTTGCGGCTGGTGTCGCGACCTACGTGCGTTGCGCGCCGGCACGCGACCGCGTCGGCGCCGTCGTGTTCTGGGCGCTGATCGGATTCCTGGTGCTTGCTTACGCAGCGAACCTCGTCGGCCCGCCGCCCCCGAGCGTCGCTGCAATTGCCTATGCGGGTCTCGCCGGCGGCGCACTTTACGCGCTCTGGGCCTGGTGGGCGGACCGGCACCGCGGCACCCCGATCCTGCAGTAGCCCGGTCGAGGTCCTGCTATTCGATGATCCTGTCGGCGCGCAGGAGAATCGACTGCGGGATCTTGAGGCCCAAGGCGCGCGCGGTTTTCAGGTTGATGACCAGTACATACTTGTCCGGGCGTTCCACCGGCAGGTCGGCGGGCTTCGCGCCGTTGAGAATGCGCGCAACGTAGTTGCCTGCCCGGCGCGGTCCCCATCCGGCTTCGGGGCCATATGACATGAGGCCGCCCGCTTCGACAGCATCGCTGCCGGCGTGCATCAGGGGGATCCGGCTGCTCGAGGACTGCGCGACCAATTCCTTCCCGAAGCGACGGGTTTCGTAAGTCGTGGGAACGAGCATTGCGAGAATGTTCGTCTGTCGCGCTTTGGCGAACGCGCCGTCTAAGTCCGCTCTCGCGGTGTACGGCAGCGGTTGAACTTCCACGCTGAGCTGCTTGGCAGCCGTCGCGATTTCCTTGAGTTCTATGCCGCACGCTTTGGCGGCATCCGCGTCGTAGACCACTCCGAGGCGACCGGCGCCGGAAAACACCTCCCGCAGCAATTGGACGCGCTTCGCCGTCAGGTCCGCGCTCGCGAGCGACACGCCGGTGACGTTGCCGCCGGGCCTGGCGAGCGACTGCACGAACCTGTGCGGCACCGGATCGTTCACGCCGGAGAACACGATCGGAACGGATTTCGTCGCCGCGTGGGCGGCGCGCGTAGGCCAGGTGGAGGGTGTGTAGATCACCTGCACCTTGGCTTTGACGAGTTCTTCCGCCAAGCGGTCAAGCTTCCGGTAGTCGTAGTCGGCAAAGCGGTATTCGATGCGCAGGTTCTTGTCTTCCGCGAATCCGCCTTCGCGCAGGCCGTCCTTGAAAGCCGGGAGCAGCGGTTCGAACCCGGCGCGCGAGGCGTATTCCAAGATTCCGATGACGTGGACGCGGTTCGGCGCGGTCTGTGCGAGGGCTCCTCGCGCGACAAGGAGCGCACTTGCGGCGAGGATAAATCCCCTGCGGTCGATGGCGCTCATGTGTCCCCCGAGTTCTGCTCAACCCACGGTGGAGTGTACGCGCATGCCGCGTGCACCATGAGGTGGAGTGCACGACTGCGCCGCGCAAAGCGGGGCTGATTAGATCTGATCGTGCGACTGGTTCGAGCTTTGTGTGGGTCCCCAAGGACGGCTCGAACCGCTGATCGAGATTGTCGGCCAGCCCCCTATTCTGCAGTTCAATCGCCGTTCCCTGCGTTTCGTCGCAATCCGATGGCGGACCGAACGGCCCCTTCCTAAAGTGTGCGCCATGAACAGCACGCGCACCGGGAGAACGACGATGAACGCCAGGCGCCTGATTTCGGTACTCGCCCTCACCCTCGCCGCCGGCGCGGCCATCGCGGCGATCAGCTACCGCCCGGCAGCGACGCTCGAATCCGACTGTGACGATGCGACGCCGGCGATCCCGCGGGTCGTAGTCACCGCCACCCGAGCGCAAGCCGAGGAAACCTCAGTCGCCCGGGTAGTCGTGGTCGCGCGCAGGCCGATCGCCGGATGAAGCGGCGCGACCGCGACTGCGTCCACGACCGCCGTCAAGCCGCGAAGGGATTTCGAATGCGCACACGCCCGATCAGCTGTCCGTCGGAAAAATCCTCTGAAAGAATCTCGTCCAGGCCGTAGTGCTCGGCGCAAGCCCAGATCTGCGCATCGAA
>SCUF01000338.1 GCA_004298325.1 Betaproteobacteria bacterium
AACATGCGCCAGGCCTCGCGCGCGCTGATCTCATGCGCGTGGCTGGCGGGCCGCTGCAATTTCTCCTTGCGCATCGTGTCCGGGACCGATCCTGAAAAGACGCTGTTGCTGGTTGACGGTTCGTCCTACCTGTACCGGGCGTTTCACGCCTTGCCCGAGCTGAAGAGTCCGCGCGGCGAGCCCACCGGCGCCGTGTACGGCGTCGCCGCCATGCTACGGCGGCTCGCCGCCGACCACAAGGCGCAGGCGCGCGCCTGCGTCTTCGACGCGAAAGGCAAGACCTTCCGCGACGAAGCCTATCCGCAATACAAGGCGCACCGCCCGCCGATGCCGGAAACGCTTGCGGCGCAGATCGAACCGCTCAAGGAACTCGTCGCCGCGCTCGGCTGGCCGGTGCTCTCAGTCGAGGGCGTGGAAGCCGACGACGTCATCGCGACGCTCGCCGAACAGGCCCGGCGCGGCGGCTGGCGCTGCGTCATCTCGTCGAGCGACAAGGACCTGGCACAACTGGTCGACGCGCGCGTCACGGTGGTCAATACGATGAGCAACGAAACGCTCGATCCCGCGGGCGTGCTGCAGAAATTCGGCGTCGCGCCGGAGCGCTTCGTCGATTACCTTGCGCTCGTCGGCGACGCGGTGGACAACGTCCCGGGCGTGGAAAAGGTCGGACCGAAGACCGCGGCGCGCTGGATCACCCTGTACGGCTCGCTCGACGAGGTGATCGCACATGCCGCGGACATCGGCGGCGCCGTGGGCGAGAACCTGCGAAAGGCGCTCGACTGGCTGCCGCAGGGGCGCGCACTGCTCAGCGTGAAGCGCGACGTCGGCCTGCCGCTCGCGCTCGACGCTCTCGTTGACGGCGGCGGCGATCCGGCGAAACTGCGCGAGCTCTACGAGCGCTTCGGCTTCAGAACCTGGCAGCGCGAGCTGGAGGGCGGCGCGCCGGAGACGCCGCGTCGAAGCCTGGCTGCCGCGCCCGCGGCGAGCCCGCCGCACGCGATCGAGCGCCGCCGCTACCGCACCATCGCGGACGAAGCCGCACTGCGCGCGCTGCTCGCGCTGCTCGAGCAGGCGCCGCTGGTCGGCTTCGACACCGAGACGACGGGACTCGAGCCGATGGCCGCGCGCCTGGTCGGCATGTCGTTCGCCTGCGGCGACACGGCCTGGTATCTGCCGCTCGCGCACGAATATCCCGGCGCGCCGGCGCAGCTTGCGCTGCCGGACGCGCTTGCGCTCCTGCAGCCCTGGCTGGAGAGCGCGCGTCATGCCAAGGTCGGACAGAACCTGAAATTCGACGCCCACGTCCTCGCCAACCACGGCATCGCGCTCGGCGGCATCGCGCACGACACGCTGCTCGAATCCTACGTGCTCGAAGCGCACGAGCGGCACGATCTCGATTCGCTCGCGCAGCGGCACCTGGGCTGGAAGACGATCACCTACGACGAAGTCACCGGCAAGGGCGCGGCGCGCATTGCGTTCGCCGCGGTCGAGATCGGCCGCGCCACCGAATACGCGGCAGAGGACGCCGATTGCACCGCCGCCGTGCACGCCGTGCTCTACCCGAAGATCGCGGCGGACGAAAAGCTGCACACGATCTACGAGCGCATCGAGTTGCCGGTGCTGCCGGTGCTGCTGAAGATGGAGCGCAACGGCGTACTGCTCGACGCCGCCAAGCTGACCGCCCAGAGCCATGAACTCGGCAAGGAGATGTTCGAGCTGGAACGGAAGGCGCATCAGGCGGCCGGCCAGCCGTTCAACCTGAATTCGCCCAAGCAGATCCAGGAAATCCTGTTCGAGCGCCAGGGGCTGCCGGTGAAGCGGCGCACGCCCTCCGGTCAGCCATCGACCGACGAGGATGCGCTGGCCGAGCTGGCGCCGGACTATCCGCTGCCCAAGCTGCTGCTGGAATTCCGCACGCTCGCCAAGCTGAAGTCAACCTACACCGACAAGCTGCCGCGCATGGTGAATCCGCAGACGGGGCGGGTTCACACCACGTACTCGCAGGCGGTGGCGGTCACCGGACGGCTCGCCTCGACCGACCCCAACCTGCAGAACATCCCGGTGCGCACGCCCCAGGGTCGGCGCATCCGCGAAGCCTTCGTGGCACCGCCGGGATGGAAGATCGTGAGCGCCGATTATTCGCAGATCGAGCTCCGGATCATGGCCCACCTCTCGGGCGACGAGGGCCTGCGGCACGCGTTCGCACATGACCTCGACGTGCACCGCGCGACCGCCGCCGAAGTGTTCGGCCTGCCGCTCGCGCAGGTCAGCGCCGACGAGCGCCGCACCGCCAAGGTGATCAATTTCGGCCTCATCTACGGCATGTCGGGCTTCGGCCTGGCGCAGAGCCTGGGCATCGAGCGCGCCACCGCCCAGGCCTACATCGACTCCTACTTCGCGCGTTATCCGGGCGTGAAGCGCTTCATGGATGCCACGCGGGAGCGCGCCCGCCGCGACGGCTTCGTCGAGACGGTTTTCGGCCGCCGGCTCTGGCTGCCGGAGACGCAATCCGGCTCGCCCGCGCGCCGCCAAGGGGCCGAGCGCGCAGCGATCAACGCGCCGATGCAGGGCACCGCGGCGGACCTGATCAAGCTCTCGATGATCGCCGTGCACGACTGGCTGGCGCGCGAAAAGCTGCGCACCCGGCTCATCATGCAGGTGCACGACGAGCTGGTGCTCGAGGTGCCGCAGCCGGAGCTGGAGAAAGTGCAGGCGGGCGTGCGCGAACTGATGCAGGGCGTGGCGCAGCTCGACGTGGCGCTGGTGGTCGACGTCGGCGTCGGCGATAACTGGGATCAGGCGCATTGAGCGCCCGGGCGACGGCCGCCGCTACTTCAGCGCCCCGAACACCTTGCGCAGGATGTCGCTGCCGGCCTTGACCGGGTTGTCGCGGATTCTCTTTTCCTCCTCGGCAATCATGTAGAACAGGCCGTCCAGCGCCTTCTGCGTGACGTAGCTGTCGAGGTTCGCGTCCGCCTTCTTCACCAGGCCGAAACGCGCGCCCCTCTCCGCGTAGCGGTTGTATTTTTCCGCGAGCTGCACCTTCCGGGTCGCCTGCTGCACGATCGGCAGGAACTTGTCGCGCAGCGGCTCCGAGGCGGTGCGCTTGAAGTACTCGGTACCGGCCGTGCTGCCGCCGGTGAGGATGCCCTTGGCGTCCTGCAGCGTCATTTTCTTTACCGCGTCCGCCAGCAGCGCCTTCGCCTCCGGCACCGCCGCTTCCGCGGCGCGGTTCATGGTGAGGATGAGCTCATCGGCGTACTTGCCCATGCCGACGCCGCGCATCAGCTTCTCGTAGCGCTTGAGCGAGTCGGGCAGCGGGATCTTCACGGCGCCATTGCCGAAAAAACCGTCGGTCCTGCCGAGCGCCGCGACCGCGGCCACCGAACCCTTTTCCAGTGCGGCCTTGAGGCCCGCATTCGCCTCCTGATGGCTGATCTTGTCGAGCTGCGCCAGGGCCGGTGCGGTGCCGAGCAGGGCCAATGCCGCAGCCGCGAGCACAGCGCGAAGCCACGATGTCATCGAATTTCTCCTCGCGGATCGATGCTTCGCAGCTTAGCGCGCGAGCGGCGCCGCATGGAGAAAATATGCCCCCGGAATTTGATCTATCCGCCTGAAAACAGAACGTAATCCTCCGCTTCCTCGCGCTGGCTGCATGGCCGGAATGTACTTGGCAGGCGGTTCCGCGGCTCACGCCGCGACCGCCTGCGATGCCACGCGGCAGCCGTAAGCCGCTGATTCATTTCCGGTCCCCGCTCCTCCGCACCAGCGCCACCGGCACTGGCACGCACATTGCAAGAGATAGGGCGAAAGGTCAGAGAACGAAATCACACGCTGGAGGATGTCATGAGAGCCACTGCAAACACCGCGACAGTCAGGTACTACCCCGTCATCGGCCGCGAATTCGAAGTCGTGATGCACGAAGCCGCGAACGCGGCGCGCAGCGCCAAAGGCGCGGCGTGGCTGTGCACGGCACCGTTCATCGGTCTGGCCTACGTGATGGCGCTGCCGCTCGCCGGACTGGGCGCCCTGGCGTGGTTCGCGCTGAAGGCGCTCGCGGCGCGCTGCAAGACCGCGGCGCGTGTCGCCAGGAACGTCGCGCTGTTCTTCGTCGCGCCGTTCGTCGGCCTGGCCTACGCGCTCGCCTTCCCAGCCGTCGGCCTCGGAATGCTGGCGTGGTGGGGGCTGCGCGCCGCAACCCGTCGCGGCGCGGCACGCTAGCGCGGGGACGCCACCGCGCGACGGCACGGAGCACGCGATGAACCGCAAGCCCGATGTCCTGATCGTCGACGACGAAGAGATCGTGCGGCGCAGCTACGCGAGGATCCTGAGCAGCGCGCAATGCCATGCCGACGCCGTCTTGAACGGCGACGAGGCCTTGCGGGCGATGGAACGCCGGCCCTACGACGTCGTGCTGCTCGACCTGCGCATGCCCGGCACCGACGGCATGACGGTGCTTCGTACCATCAAGCAGAAATGGCCCGAAAGCGAGGTCGTGGTGATCACCGGCTATCCGAGCATCGAAGGCGCCAAGGAGTCGGTCCGGCTCGGCGCCTACGACTACCTCGCCAAACCCGTGGGACCGCAAGACGTGATCGGCGCCACGCAGGGCGCCGTGACCCGCAAGCAATGGGCACTGCACCCGGTGCGCACCGAGCCTGGCGCGTGCAACGACGCCGCTCGCCGCGCGCCTGCAACACGGCACTGCACCAACGCCTGCTGACAGACATTTCAATCTCCTAGGAGCCAGTCATGACGACGCTGAAGAAGATCCTGGTGGTAGACGACGATCCCGTGGTCGGCAAGAGCTTCGATCGCGTTCTTTCCGGCAAGGGCTATGCGGTGATCACCGCACGCGACGGACAGGAGGCCCTCGACAAGCTCGCGCGCGAGGACTACGACGCCGTGTTCACCGACATCAAGATGCCCGGTATGAGCGGAATCGAAGTCGCGGCGCGCGTCAAGACGACGCGCCCTTGGCTGCCGGTGGTCATCGTCACCGGATACGGCAGCGACGCCAACGAAGCGGCCGCCAGGAAGGCCGGCGTAGCAGCGTTCCTGCGCAAGCCGCTGTCGCCCGAGATGATCGAGGATAGCGCGCACGCGGTGATGCCCGAGAACAGGCCCGGTGCCGCCGCGACGGCCGTTGCCTCCCCGATGCCCGCTGCGCTGGCGCCGGGCGTGCCATGGCGGGTCGGAACTTTCGCCAGGAACGTCGGGCTCTTCTTCGCCGCGCCGTTCATCGGGCTGGCGTACGTCATCGCGTTGCCGTTCATCGGTCTGGGCATGCTCGCCTGGCGCGGCTACCAGGCGCTGGCAAAGCGTGAGCAGGCGAAATAGCCGGTCGGCGGCCGGTTTTCAGGGGCGCGAAGGCGCCCCTTTTTGCGCCTGAGCAAATGGCGCGGGGCGGCGGCATGCAAGACTCGCCCCGTGCAGAGGGTCTCGAGATGAAATTCACGCACCAACTCCTCCTCGCAGCGGCGGCGGTTGCGGCGCTGTCGGCAGTCCCCGCGGCCGCTGCGCTGTCCGAAGATGACAAGGGCTGCCTCGCCTGCCATTCGCAGGAAGGCCTGAAGAAGAACCTCGGCAAGGGCGAGACGCTCTCGCTGCACGTTGCGGGCGAAGAGTTCGCGAAATCGGTTCATGGCGAGCTGGGCTGCATCGGCTGCCATGCCGACGTCGATTCGAAGAAGCACCCGGGGTCGGGCCGGAAGATCGCCTCGGCACGCGAGTACGCCGTGGCGAAGGTCGAAGCGTGCAGCCAGTGCCATGAAGACAAGGCGAAGTTGTTCCAGGGCAGCGTCCACGCCACGACACTGCGCACCGGCAACCTCTGGGCGCCGGTGTGCACGGATTGCCACGGCTCGCACGCGGTACGCGCCAAGGCAGCGCCGGAACCCATGAACGGCATCTCCTGCCGCAAGTGCCACGACGAGATTTTCGACGCCTATGCCGGAAGCATGCACGGCCTGGCGCGCGGCAAGGCAGGTCCGGTCAAGGCACCGATCTGCGTCGATTGCCACCGCGCGCACGATGTGAGTCCCGCCTCGACGGGGACGCGCCTGCGCGATGCCTGCCTCGGCTGTCATGCCGGGGCGCTCGCCGCGCACGAGAAGTGGCTGCCGAACACCAAGACGCACCTCGAGGTGGTCGCCTGTCCCGCCTGCCATGCGCCCGCCTCGCAGAAACGGGTTGACCTCAGGCTCTACGACCCCGCGACCAAGCAGCGCATGAGCGACGAGAGCGGCCGCAGCCTCGATGCCAAGGCGCTCTGGGACCTGCTGCGCGGCGTCAACCGCGAAGGCGCACCGGCAAGAGCGACCCTGATCGGCCGCCTGGAAGTGCGCACCGGGGCCGAGTCCCACCTGCTGAGCGCAAAGTCCAAGGCGATCAAGGACTGCGTGACCTGCCACAAGCAGGGCGCGGACGCCTTCCAGAACGTCACCATCTCGATCATCGGCCCCGACGGCAGGCCGGTGCGCTACGAGGCGCAGAAGGACGTTCTGAACAATCCGGCCTCGGTCGAATCGGTCAGCGATTTCTACGTCATCGGCGGCACGCGCATCAAGCTGCTCGATGCCCTGCTCGCGCTCGCGCTCGCCGCCGGCGTCCTGGTGCCGATCGGTCATTTGCTGCTCCGAAAACTGCTGCGCAGGAAACCGACCGAGCGCCCTCAGGGCGGCAACCCGACGCGCTAGACGGAAGGCCCGACGCCATGCACAAGCTTTACGTTCACCCGCTCCCGGTCCGGATCTGGCACTGGATCAACGCGCTGGGCTTCATCGCGCTGATCCTGAGCGGCGTCCAGATCCGTTATTCGGACATCCTGGCCGTGCTGCCGTTCGGCCTGGCGGTGCAACTGCACAACGCAATCGGCTTCGCGCTGATCGGCAACTATTTCATCTGGCTGCTGTTCTATCTTTTCACCGACAAGATCAAGGTCTATCACCCCGATCTGAATCCGGCCCGCTACTATCGCGACAGCCTGCGGCAGGCCGCGTTCTACGGCTACGGCATCTTCAAGGGCCGGCCCAATCCGCACCATGTGAGCGTCTACCGCAAGTTCAACGCGTTGCAGAGCATCACCTACCAGATCATCATGATTCTGCTGGTCCCGCTCCAGTTCTACACGGGGCTGCTGCTGTGGGACGTGAACGGATTCGCCGGCTCGATCGAGCTGTTCGGCGGGGTGCGCATGGTGAGCACCGTGCACGTGCTGTTGTTCATTTTCTTTTCCGCTTTCATCTTCATCCATCCCTACCTGGCGAGCCTCGGCCACACGCCCACCGCGCATTTCAAGGCGATGATCACGGGCTACGAGGAGGTGGAGGAAGAGCCCGTCAAGGACGTTGCGCGCTGAGCGGCAAGAAAAAGGGCCGCGTCTGCGGCCCCGAGGCGTGCGTTTTGCCGGCAGGCGCTAGGGTCCGACCCGCGGGTCGCGCGTGTAGCCGAGCGTTTTCCAGTCGAGGCGGCCGTTGGCGCCGTGGCAGTCGTTGCAGCCGAGCGCCTGGGCCTTCGGCACCACCATGTGGTTCACCTTCCAGTACATGTCGGTCTCGACGAATCCGTACTGGCCGCTGTAGGGGAGTCCCGCCAGCTTCATGCCGTTGGCGATCGCGCGACCCCAGTCGTAGTTCTGCCAGTATCCGCCCGGTCCGAACAGGTGCGGCACCGCGATCACCTGGCTGCCGGAATCGTAGGGCTGTTTGCCGCGCATGCGCTTGAACGGCGTGATGCGGGCGTTCGCGTCGGCGCGCTCGCCCTTCGGATAGTTGAGGTGCACCGCCTGGTCCGGATCGATCCTGTCGCCCATCAGTACGCGATCGACGGCCCCGTTGAACCACCGGTAAACCGGGCGCACATCCTTTTCCCACTGGAAGTCGCCCTTCATCTTGTCGTAGGTGGCGAGCCCGTACCGGTCCTTCGGCGCGGGCTGGTCCATGCCCGCGGTCGACCAGTCCCACCACATCTTCGTCGGCAGCGTGCGCGCAAAGCTCGGCACATGGCAGGTCTGGCACGCAATCCGGGCCGTGTGTTTGTTGAGCACGGGGTTCTTCTGGTGCGGTGTGCCGGCGTGGCAGTCGCTGCAGTCAAGCGTCTGGCGTGCGCCCGCGACCGATACCGACAATGCCTTGCCGGGGACGATGTGCTTCTCCGACTTGTGGCACGCGGTGCACGACATGTCGGCACCGTCGATCGCCATGTGCACGTCCATCGTGCGCGGCGGTTTCGCCATCGAGCTGTCGAGGTCACCGTGCTTGACGTGGTCGCCGCCGCCGCCGAAGAAATGGCAGGCGCCGCAGTTGTCACGGCTCGGCTTGCCGACGCTCCGGGCCACTTTCTCCAGGTTCACCGCCGGCCAGATCTTGCCCGACTTGGGTGGGAACTCGATGTCCTTGTAGGCCGGGTGCCCCGCGGCGGTCGGAAACTTCCGGTAACTGCCGGTCGTGTCGTGACAGACGAGACAATCGACGTTTTCCGCCTTGCCAAAATCGAACGACGCATCCTTCCAGCCATAGCCGGCGTGGCAGCTGGTACAGCGCGGTTCGTTTGACGGCAACGCGATGCAGTAGTTGTTGACCGCATTGCGCTTGCCGAGATTGAACTCCCTCGCCCCCGCACGCTGGCGCGCGCTCCAGGTCCAATGCACCGTCTTCATGAAGTCCCTGGCCTGCTGCTCGTGGCATTGCAGGCAGGCCCGCGTCACGTCGGAACCCGTTTGAAACGGCCCCTTCACCAGCTCCGCGTGATCGACGGCCGCTGCGGCAGGTGCGGCAAAAATCACTGCGGCAATCACACCCAAGATGCTGCGTCTCATGATCTGCCCCCTATGGCTGAACGGAGTGGCACCAGCGAAACTGTGCGCCACCGCCAGCAGGGGGTCTTGACGCAGATCAGAGCATATTAGCTTTTGCTAATATTCTTCTGGCGCGTCGCCGGCCTCGCGCAGCCGGATGCCGTGCTTCTTCATCAGCGCCTGGAAGTTGGCCCGCTGCATGCCGGTTTCCTCGGCGCTGCGCGTGACGTTCCAGGCGTTGCGCCGGAGCGCCTCGAGCACGAAGGCCTTCTCGATGTGCTCGACCGATTTCTCGCGCGCCGCCTTCTTGATGCGCTTGAGTTCGTCGCCGGTTCTCGGCACCGCCGCGGCCCCTGCGGGTGAGGTCGCCACCAGGTTCACCAGGTGTGCCTTGCGGATCACCTTGTCGGTGGCGAGGATCACTGCGCGGTGCACCGTGTTCTCCAGTTCGCGCACGTTTCCCGGCCAGGTGTGATTGAGCAGCACGTTCATCGCGCCGTCGGAGATCTCGTTCACTTCCTTGCCCAGCTCGGCGCTGAACGTCTTCAGGAAATGGCCCGCCAGCGCGGCGATGTCCTCGCGGCGCTCGCGCAGGGGCGGAATTTCGATCGGAAAGATGTTGAGACGGTAGAACAGGTCGTCGCGGAAGCCGCCCTCGGCCACCATGGCGCGCAGATCCCTGTTGGTGGCGGCAATCAGACGGATGTCGGTGCTCTGGGTGCGCGTGTCGCCTACCGCCTTGAACTCGCGCGCCTGGATCACGCGCAGGAGCTTGGCCTGGATCGCGAGCGAGATGTTGGCCACTTCATCCAGGAACAGCGTGCCGCCGTTCGCGACCTCGAACAGGCCGCGCTTGCTGACGACGGCGCCGGTGAACGCGCCCTTGACGTGGCCGAAGAGCTCGCTTTCGAGCAGATTCTCGCTCAGCGACGTGCAATCCACCGTGACGAAGGGCTGGTCCTTGCGCAGGCTGTTGTAATGGATCGCGCGCGCCACCAGCTCCTTGCCGGTGCCGCTTTCGCCGGTGAGCAGCACCGTGGTGCTGGTCGGCGCGCAGCGCGCGATGAGGCGGTACATGGCCTGCATGCGCGGGCCCGAGCCGATGATGTTCTCGAAGCGGTACTTGGAGCCCGCCTCGGTCGTGAGCTCGACGTTTTCCTGCAGCAGGCGGCGCCGCTCCAGCGCCCGCTCCACCACCCGCTTCAGTTCGTCGGGATCGAACGGCTTCGGCAGGTAGTCGAAGGCGCCGAGCTTCATCGAGCGCACCGCGGTCTCGATCTGCGACAGGCCGGTCACCATCACGATCTCGACGTCGGGATGCGCCTCCTTCACCCGCTGCAGCACCTCCAGGCCGTCGATCTGCGGCATCATGATGTCGAGTATGATGACGTCGTACGCAGTGGATCCGATCTTCTGCAGCGCCTCGGCGCCGTTGCGCGCCGCATCCACCGCGTAGTCACCGCCGCCGAGAATGCGCAGGCAGCTGCGGACGACGATTTCCTCGTCGTCCACGACCAGGATCCGGCCCTTCATCATCGGCTCCCTTCGCTGGCGTGCGCCGGCTGCGCGTCGGCGGGCGCGAGCGGAAGATAGACGCGGAACGTGGTGCCCTCGCCGACACGGCTTTCGACCTCGATCAGGCCGCCGTGCGCCTCGACGATGCCGTGGCTCACCGACAGGCCCAGCCCGGTTCCCTTGCCGACCTCCTTGGAGGTGAAGAACGGATCGAAAATGCGCTTCAGGTTCTTCTCCGGTATGCCGCAACCGGTGTCCGCGATCGAGATTTCGGCCATCGGCACGGCCGCCGCCCCGACGGCCGGGCTCTTCGGCTCCGGCGCGCGCCGCGTACGGATTGTAATGCGGCCCTTCTGGCCGATGGCGTGCTGCGCATTGACCAGCATGTTCATCACCACCTGCTCGATCATGTTGGTGTCCACCCAGACCTGGGGCAGCGCGGGGTCGAGCTCGAGCCGGATCTCGATGTCCTGCAGCTGCGCCGGCTGCGCGACGATGTGCACCGTACCCTCGATCAGCCGGTTGAGGTCGGCGAACCTCTTTTCCGGGGCCTTCTCGCGTGCGAAATCCAGCAGCCGCCGGATGATCGCGGCGCAACGCCGGGTTTCCTTGATGACCAGATCCAGGTCCTCGGCCTCGGTGCTGCCGTCGGGCAGATTCTTGCGCATCAGGCTGGTGAAGGTGAGGATGCCCGTGAGCGGGTTGTTCAGCTCGTGCGCAATGCCCGCGGCCAGCAGGCCGACGGAAGCCAGCTTCTCACCGCGCACGGCTTCGGCCTCGGCGACGCGCAACGCCTGGGTGCGCGCCTCGACCTTGCGCTCGAGGGTCTCGTTCCAGCGCTGCAACTCCCGCTGCGAGGCCCGCAGCGCCTGCGTCATGCCGTTGAACGAGCCTGCCAGCCTGCCGAACTCGTCGTCGCTGCGCACCGGGATCGGTTTCTCGAGGTTGCCTTGGGCGATACGCTGGGCGCCGGCTTCGAGGTCGCGCAACGGCCGGTAGATCAGCCGGTGCACGAACACGCCCACGGCGAGCGCCACCAGCATGACGAAACCGAGCGAGAGCACGAGGATCGCCGTGACGGCGGCCTGCATGCTGCGGTCGATCGCGTCGAGCGAGTAGACGATGTCGAGCACCCCCAGCACGCTCTGCGATTGCTTGTGCACGTGGCAGGCCGCGTTGTAGCAGGACGGCTCGTTGCGGATCACCTCCATGCTTGCGAGCATGCGCCGGCCATCCGCGGCCTCGAAAATCCGCGCGCGGCCGCTGCTCGGCAGGCTCACCGTCGGACGCTCGCTGCGGTGGCACATGAAGCAGCCTTCGGCACTGCGGTCGACCTTCAGGCCGAGCTCGTTGGTGTACGTCGAATCGATGATCACGCCTTCCTTGCTGAAGATCCTGACGCGGTCGATGTTGGCGGCGCGCGCCACGTCCTGGATGATGCGATGCACGAACTCGGGCTGATTCTGCAGCATCGCAAAGCGCGTGCTGCGCACGATCGCCTCGGACATCTGCGTCACGTGATCCTCGGCGGCGCCCAGCAGCGCGGCGCGCTGCTGGCGCACCACCAGCAGCGCAAACAGCAGCAGCGTCGCCATCAGGGCGAGGGCGACATAGAAACCCACCCTGAATCTAAGGCTTTGCGGCAGCATGCGCGGCGACGCCGGCCGCGTGCGCCTGGCGCTCGGCGTGATAGGAGGAGCGCACCAGGGCGCCCACCGCCGCGTGCGTGAAGCCCAGCGCCGCGGCTTCGCGTTCGAAGCGCGCGAAACTCTCCGGCGGCACGTAACGCTCGACCGGCAGGTGGTGGCGCGAGGGGGCGAGATACTGGCCGATGGTGAGCATCGCCACCCCGTGCGCGCGCAGGTCGCGCATCACCTGCAGGATTTCATCGTCTGTTTCTCCCAGCCCCACCATCAGCCCGGATTTGGTCGGCACGCCGCGCTGGCGACGGCCAAACGCCTGCAGCAGCGCGAGCGAATGGGCGTAGTCGCCGCCCGGCCGGGCGCGTCGGTACAGGCGCGGAACCGTCTCCAGGTTGTGGTTCATGACATCGGGCGGTGCGGCGCACAGCACGTCCAGCGCGCGCGCCAGGCGACCGCGAAAATCCGGCACCAGCGTCTCGATCGTGGTCCCCGGCGAGCGTGCGCGCACGGCGCGGATGCAATCGACGAAGTGCTGCGCGCCGCCGTCCTTCAGGTCGTCGCGGTCGACGCTGGTGATGACCACGTAGCTCAGGCCGAGGCGCGCGATGCTTTCGGCGAGATGCGCGGGCTCGCCGCGATCCGGCGCCAGCGGCCGGCCGTGCGCGACGTCGCAGAACGGACAGCGCCGCGTGCAGATGTCGCCGAGGATCATGAAGGTCGCGGTGCCCTTGCCGAAGCACTCGCCGATGTTGGGGCAGGACGCTTCCTCGCACACGGTGTGCAGCCGCTGCTCGCGCAGGATGCGTCTGACTTCGTGAAATCGCGAATCCGCGCCGGCGACGCGCACCCGGATCCATTCCGGCTTCGCCAGCGGCGCGCGCGGCGCGCCCGGGACGGCGATGCGCGTCATCTTCGCCGCGCCCTTTTGCTTCACCCCGGGCTCACGCATCGTCAAGCTTTCGCATCACGATGGCCGCCAGGTGCAAGCCCAGGGCTGCGGGCGGCGCGTCGATGCCGAGGGCGCGTGTCTGCGTCACGCGCAGGCCCGGAAAGCCGCAGGGGTCGATGGCGGCGAACGGCGCCAGATCCATGTCGACGTTGAGCGACACGCCGTGGTAGCAGCGGCCGCGCGACACGCGCAGGCCGAGCGCGGCGACCTTGGCGCCGGCAACGTAAACGCCCGGTGCGCCGCTGTGGCGCCCGGCGGCCACACCGTGCTCGGCGAGCAGGTCGATGACCGACTGCTCCAGCAGCGACACGAACTCGCGCACCCGGATGCCGCGCCGCGCGAGATCGAGCAATACGTACAGCACGACCTGTCCCGGGCCGTGGTAGGTAATGTCGCCGCCGCGTTCGCAGCGCAGCACCGGAATGCGCGTCTCGCCTTTCGGTCCGTGCGCCGCATCGGCGCCCACGCCGAGCGTGTACACGGGGGGATGTTCGACGATCCAGAGCTCGTCTGCGGTGCCGGCATCGCGACGCTCGGTGAACGCGCGCATCGCCGCGGCGGTCGGCAGGTACTCGGCGCGGCCGAGGTGTTTCACGACGCAGGGTGCCGAGGCGACTTGCATTCAAAGCACCATCACCACGGCCGGGTGGTCGCACAGCTCGCGGTACAGGGCGTCGAGCTGCTCACGCGAGATTGCGCGCACGGTGCAGGTCAGGCTCAGGTACCTGCCCTCGCGGCTCGGCCGCATTTCCAGGCTGGCCGGCTCGAAGTCCGGCGCATGGCGCAGCACGATGCTCACGACCTGCTGCGCGAATCCCGGCGCCCGCCGCCCCAGCACCTTGATCGGAAACGGGCAGGGATAGGCGAGCAGCGCCTGGGCCTCGGACATTCAGGCCGCCGCTTTCTCCTTGCCGGTGCGCATCACGGTCTTCTTGAAGTCCTGGTAGAGCTCGAACATGCGCTTGAACACCGGTCCGGGGCGGCCCTCGCCCACCGGCTTGCCGTCGAGCCGCACGATCGCGAGCACCTCCTTCGACGACGAGGTGACCCAGATCTCGTCCGCCGCGCGCACTTGCGCCTCGCCGAGGTCGCGGATCTCGAGCGGCAGGCCGGCCGCCCGGGCGAGTTCGAGCACCACGTCGTAGGTGATGCCGGGCAGGATGAGGTTCGACTTCGGCGGCCCCATGATCACGCCGCCGCGGACGATGAACACGTTCGATGCCGAGGCTTCGGTGAGGCGGCCATCGCGAAACAGGATTGTCTCGGCCGCGCCCGCATCCGCGGACAGCTGCCGCAGCAGCACGTTGCCGATGAGCGAAATCGACTTGATATCGCATTTCTGCCAGCGGTAGTCGGTCGCGCTCAAGGCCTCGGCGCCGCGCTCGACGAGCTCGCGCGCCGGATTGACCAGCGGATTCGACATGATGAACACGGTCGGCTCGACGCCCTGCGGGAAGGCGTGGTCGCGCTTTGCCACCCCGCGCGTCACCTGGAAGTACACGCCCTGGTCCTCGTGCGGCTGCAGCAGGACGAGCTGCCGGATGATCTCGCGCCACTGCTGCCGCGTGTACGGGTTGCGGATGCGCACCGCCGCGAGGCTGCGGTCGAGCCGCGCCAGATGCTCGTCCAGCCGGAACGGGACGCGCGAATACACCGGCACCAGTTCGTAGACGCCGTCGCCGAAGATGAAGCCGCGGTCGAGCACCGGCACCATGGCCTCGCCGATCGGAATGAACTTGCCATTCAGGAAAACCATGCCTGCCCCGCTATTTGAGCCACAGTCTCAGTGTATCCCAGGCGCGGCCGAAGATTCCCGCCGGCACCGCCGCCTCGAGCGCGACCACGGGATATTCGCCGAAAGGCTTGCCGTCGAAGCTGACGCGCATCAAACCGACGCGCTGTCCTTCCGCCACCGGCGCCACCAGCGGCTGCTGCGCGAGCAGTTCGGCCTTGATCCGGTCGGCCTGCCCCTTGGGCACCGTGACCACGAGATCGGCGCGAAAGCCCGCCTTGAGCTGGCGCCGGTCGCCCTTCCAGACCTCGATCTCCTTCACCGCCTGCCCCTGGTCGTAGAGTTTCACGGCGTCGAAGAACTGGAAGCCCCAGTTGAGCAGTTTCTGCGACTCCTGCGCGCGCGCCGCTTCCGAAGTCGAGCCCAGCAGCACCGACAGCAGGCGCCGCGGTCCGCGCTTGGAGGAGGCGATCAGGCAGTAGCCGGCGGCCTCGGTGTAGCCGGTCTTGACCCCGTCGACCGTCGGATCGAGCCACAGCAGGCGATTGCGGTTGTGCTGCGTGATGTTGTTGTAGCGAAACTCCTTCTGCGTGTAGTACAGCGCGTATTCGGCGGGAAAATCGCGGATCAGCGCCGCCGCGAGCAGATGCAGGTCGCGCGCCGTGGAATAGTGCTGCGGGTCGGGCAGCCCGGTGGCGTTCATGAACTTCGTCTCGCGCATGCCGAGGCGCTGCGCCTCGCGGTTCATCATCTGCGCGAAGACCTCTTCGGAGCCGGCCACCGCTTCGGCCAGCGCGATGCAGGCGTCGTTGCCCGACTGCACCACCATGCCGCGGATCAGTTCATCCACCGTTACCGGCTTGCGCGGTTCGATGAACATGCGCGAGCCGGGGGCGCGCCAGGCGCGCTCCGAGACGTTCACCGGCTGCTCCAGCGTGAGCTTCTTTTCCTTCAGCGCCGCGAACACCAGGTAGGCGGTCATCAGCTTGGTGAGCGAAGCGGGCTCGAAGCGCTCGTCGGGCCGTTCCGCGGCGATCACCTGGCCGCTCGAGAGGTCGGCGAGCACCCAGGCGCGTCCGATGACGGAGGGCGGCTGCTGTGCGGCCACCGCCGCGGCGGCCAGCACGAGCAGGGTCGCGACAAGCGTTCGAAGCATCGGGAACCGGAACGAAAAAGGCAGTGCGGATTATCGCACGACGACGAGCGGCGCCACGTTCAGCTCGGCGCGGATGCGATCGGCCACGGGTCGCGCTTCGTCCGACGTCCGGAACGGACCGAGCTGCAGCCGGTAAAGCGCGTCTCCCGCAACAACGTGAATCGCATCCGACAGCCACGCCAGCTCGCGCAGCACGCGCGCGCGAAAGCTCTCCGCGCTTTCGCGCGCGGAAAACGCGCCGAGCTGCAGGTAGACCGCCTTCCCCGACGGCGCTGGCGGCGCCGCGGCCGCCACGCTCGCGCCCGGCACGACGGCCTCGATATCGACCAGCGCGCTGCCCGCCTCCGCATAGCCGAGCCTGTAGGCCGCGGTGTACGACAGATCGATCGCCCGGTCGGCATGGAACGGGCCGCGGTCGTTGACGCGCACCACCACGCTGCGCCCGGTGGCGACGTTCGTGACGCGCGCGTAGCTCGGGATCGGCAGCGTCGGATGCGCCGCGGTCATCGCGTACATGTCGTACGTCTCGCCGCTCGAAGTCTTGCCGCCGTTGAAGCGCCGTCCGTACCAGCTCGCCCTGCCGCGCTGGCGGAACGGCCCGACCGCGGCGAGCGGCACGTAATCGCGGCCGAAAACCTGATACGGCCGGTTGGCGAAGCGGTGCAACGGTTCGTCGCGCGGCACCGCATCCGGTACTGCATCGAGATCCGGCGGCACCCTATCGCCCGGACCGTCGTCCTTGTAAAAGCCGCCCCGGTGCGGCGCCTGCGGCGCCTCGCGCTTCGCGAACATGCCGCAACCGGAGAGCGTCAGCGCGAGCGCCAGCGCAAGCCACTTCACGGCTGTTCGTAGACCACTTGGCCCGCGACCAGCGTGGCGCGCACGCGCCCCGCCAGCTCGTAGCCCAGGAATGGCGAGTTCTTGCCCTGGCTGCGCAGGGTCTCCGGCGCGACCCGGAACGCGGTCTCGGGATCGAACACGACGATATCCGCCGGCGCTCCGGGCGCGAGTCGCCCGGCCTCGACCCCGAGTATGCGTGCCGGCTCGCAGGTGACGCGCGCCAGCGTCTGTGCCAGGCCGAGCTTGCGCTCCACGCCCCACTTCAGCACCAGCGGCAGCAGCAGCTCCAGGCCGGTGGCGCCGGGCTCGGCTTCGGCGAACGGCAATTGCTTGTGGTCGTCGTCCACCGGCGTGTGGTCGGAGACGGCGCAATCGATCGTGCCGTCGGCGAGCGCCTGCGCCAGCGCTTCGCGATCGCGCCGGCTGCGCAGCGGCGGCTCGAGCCGGCACTGGGCGTCGAAGTAGCCCAGGTCCATGTCGGAGAGGTGCACGTGATGGATGCCGACGTCGCAACTCACCGGCAAGCCCTCCCGGCGCGCCGCCCGCATCAGCGCCACGCCGGCGGCGCTCGAGAGGCGGCACACGTGCAGACGCGTGCGGGTCGAGCGCACCAGCTCGATCAGCGTCCCCAGGGCCACCGTTTCGGCGAACACCGGGATGCCCGCGAGCCCCAGGCGCGTCGCGACCTCGCCGTCATGCGCCACGCCGCCTCGCGCGAGCCAGGGGTCCTCGGCACGCAGCCAGACCGGATAACCGAAGGTGCCGGCGTACTGCAGCGCGCGCCACAGCACCTGCGTGTCGGTTACCGCCACGTTGGCCTGCGAGAACGCCACGCAGCCAGCCGCGGCGAGCTCGGCCATTTCCGTGAGCCGCCCGCCCTCGAGCTTGGCGGTCAGCGCGCCGATCGGATACAGGCGCGCCCGCGACAGCGCTTTGGCACGCCGGCGCAGCATGTCGACCAGCCCCGGCTCATCGAGCGGCGGGTCGGTGTCGGGCGGACAGGCGAGGCTGGTGACGCCGCCCGCCACCGCGGCCTCCATTTCCGATTCGAGCGTCGCCTTGAACTCGAAGCCCGGCTCGCGCAGGCGCGCCGAAAGGTCGATCAGCCCCGGCGCCACCACCAGCCCGCGGGCATCGATGATGCGCTCGGCGCTCGCCGCCCTGGCATCCGCGTCGAGCGCGGCGACGCGCCCGTCCGCGAGCAGCAGCTCGCCGGGTGCATCGCGCCCGCTGGCGGGGTCGACGATGCGTGCGTTCCGGATCAGGGTGCGCATCAGTTGCTTGCCACGATCGACATCACCGCCATGCGCACCGCGATGCCGAAGGTGACCTGCGGCAGGATCACCGAGTGCGGCCCGTCGGCGACCGAGGAATCGATCTCGACGCCGCGGTTCATCGGCCCGGGGTGCATCACGATCGCCTCGGCTTTCGCCAGCGCGAGCTTTTCCGCCGTGAGGCCGTATTTCATGAAGTATTCCTGCGCCGAAGGCAGCAGTGCCCCGGTCATGCGCTCGTTCTGCAGCCGCAGCATCACGACGACGTCAGCGCCCCGCAGCCCCTCGCCCATGTCGTGGAAGACGCGCACACCGAGCGCCTCGACGCCGGCCGGAAGCAGCGTCTGCGGGCCGATGACGCGCACTTCGGGAGCGCCCAGCGTCGTCAGGCCGTGGATCAGCGAGCGTGCCACGCGCGAGTGCAGCACGTCGCCCACCACCGCCACCGTGAGGCCTCGGAAATCCTTCTTGTAGTGGCGGATGGTGTACAGGTCGAGCAGCCCCTGGGTCGGATGCGCGTGGCGGCCGTCGCCGGCGTTGATCACGTGCTCGTGCGCCTTGACGTGGCGCGCGATGAG
>SCUF01000339.1 GCA_004298325.1 Betaproteobacteria bacterium
GTCAGCCATGGGCCGTCATCAGTGCTTCCGCTAAGAGCGGAGACCTTGAATCGCACCTGCAGCATGGGCCGTCTCCCCGCCTGCCCATCGGTGCGCGTCGTTGCTGCCGCTTGACGCCGCTGAAACTCTAGCCGATTCTCGGCCGATCTCTGTCATTGCGGCGACAATCGCTTGGCCGGTCTCGGCGAAGTTATCGCAGGATCAATCTGGGCGCGCGAGCTCGCGCCGCAGCAGCGGCTGCGCGTGCTCGCGGAGACCACCGAGCGCTCGGTGCCCGAGGGCGGGTTCGTCTGCCGCCGCGGCGAGGCGGTCGAATACTGGATCGGGGTTGTGGACGGCCTGGTCAAGATCTCCAGCGTCTCCCCCGAGGGCAAGGCGGTGACCTTCACCGGGGTGCCGCCGGGCGGCTGGTTCGGCGAGGGCTCGCTTCTCAAGGCCGACCCCTGGAAGTACGACGCGGTCGCGCTGCGGCCGAGCCAGGTGGCGCTGGTGCCGCGCGCGACCTTCGCCTGGCTGCTCGACTCGAGCATCGCCTTCAACCGCTTCCTGCTGATGCAGCTGAACGAGCGCCTCGGCCAGTTCATCGGCATGCTGGAGACCGACCGGCTGCTCGACCCTGACGCGCGCATCGCGCGCTGCCTCGGGATGCTGTTCAATCCGCATCTCTACCCGGGGGTCGAGCGGCGCCTGCAGCTGTCGCAGGAGGAAATCGGCTACTTTTCCGGGATCTCGCGCCAGCGCACCAACCAGGCGCTGCGCGCGCTCGAGGCCGCGGGCCTGCTCAAGCTCGAGTACGGCAGCGTCACCGTGCTCGACGTGGAGGGATTGCGGCGCTACGGCGCCTGAGCAGGCCCGGTCAGCCGGCGGCAGCCTTCGCCTGTTTCGCCTTGAGACGCTGCGCGGTCTTCTCGATGCCGACAATGAAGCGGCTGTGCCGGCCCTTCGCGACCTGCTCGAGGGCGTCGCGCGCGGTGAAATCGAACGTGACCGCCGGACCGTTCAACTCGGCGAGGGTGACGGTGATCTCCACCCACATGCCCAGCAGGGTCGCGCCCAGGTGATCGAGCTCGACGCGGGTGCCGACCGAATCCTTGCCCGCCTCGATGTGCTGCAGCAGGAGATCCCGGCAGGTGACTTCGACGTCGTAGAGCAGGCTCGGCGTCGAATAGACGCGGCATTCGTCGCCCATGAAGCCGATGGTGCGGGTGCGGTCGATATCGAAACGTCGGGTGGCGGTGAGGCCGGTTTTCAGGGGTTCGCTCATGGGTCCTCGCGGTGCGTGAAGGGTCAATGCCGGGCGAAGCGTTTTCTCAGGGCGTCGGCGCCGAGACGCGCGTCCATGTAGCGCACCAGCGCCCGGGTGCCGCGCCCGCAGTTGCGGAACACGCACACGCCCTGGTCCATCAGGCGCGCGGCCATCGCATCGTACAACCGGCCGCCGTCGACGATGCCGATCAGCGGCTTGGCGTGGCGCTCGGCGATCGGCGGCATCAGGTGGACCGTGCTCTTCGGGTCGTTGATGTCGAAGCCCGGGCGCTTGCTGCTCTGGGCGAGCGCGCGCACCGCAGGCGCGGTCGGGTCCAGGCCGACCACCACGGCGTCGATGTTCGGATCGTTGAGGAAGGCCTCCGCGATCTGCAGGTGCGCCTCGTCGTCGGCACCCGGATTGATGTCGATCGGGTTTCGCACCTCGACCAGCGCATCGAGCTTCTTCGCCGCGAGCACCGCCTCGATGTCGCGCACGGTTTTGGCTTCGAGCGCGCCCATCGTCATCGTGAAGGTCTCGCTGCCGATCGAATCGGCCATGCCGACCGCTTCGAAGCCCGCGCCGCTGATCGCGCCCAGTCGCCTGCCGGCTCGCTTCCCGTGCAGCGCGCCGGCGATGTAGAACAGGTCGTCGAAGGCGTCGAGGTCTTCGGCCACGATCGCGCCCGCCTGGCGCACCACCGATTCGAACAGCTGCGGATCGCCGGCGATCGAGGCCGTGTGCCCCAGCACGCCGCCCTGGCCGGGCACGGTCTGGCCGGACTTGTAGACCACGATCTGCTTGCCCTGCAGGACCGCGCGGCGAACGGCGCGCGCGAATTCCAGGCCGTCGAGGTCCTTGAAACCCTCGATGTACAGGCCGATGGTCTCGACTTCCGGCCGCTCGGCGAAGTAGGTGAGCAGGTCGCCGTGCGTCAGATCGGTCTGGTTGCCCACTGCGATCATGTAGCGCGGGTCGAGCCAGGGGTTCTGCGACAGGCGCGTGATCATGAACGCCCCGCTCTGGCTGAGCATGACGGAGTTGCGCACCGGTTTTTTCTGCGGCTTGGGCAGCCGCTCGAGCGGGATGAACCAGGAGTCGTAATGGCCGGGGTGCGATACCACGCCGAGGCAGTTCGCGCCCAGAAACACCGGGCCCCCGCCGGTCCCGGCATGCGCGGCGTTGATGCGCGCCGCCAGCGCCGCCGCCGGTTCGCGGCTCTTCTGGGTTTCGCCGAGGCTGCCCGGAATCAGCATCACCGCCTCCACCGCATCGGTCGCGATGATCTCGTCGACCAGTTCGTACACGGCGCTCGCCGCCACCGCGACGATCAGCAGGTCGAGCTTGCGATCGAGCGCCTTCAGGCCGGCGACGCATCGGACGCCGTCGATCTCGGCTTCGCCCGGGCGCAGGATCGTCAGCTGCGCCTTCGGGTAGCCGCTGTCCATGAGGTTGTGCAGGATGATGCGGCCGAAGTTCATCGCGGTGGCCGAGACGCCGATGATGCCGATCGAGGCCGGATGCAGCAGCTGGTCGATCTTGTGCACCGGGCGCGGCCGGCGGCCCGGCGCCGGCGGGCCGAACTCGCAGCGCGCGGCCCCCGCGACGAGCGGATCGCGCAGCGCTACGGGGTCGAGCTCGAGGCTGCGGATCACGAGCGCGTCGTTCGCGGAGAACGCCGCCGCGAGCGCGAGCAGGCGCTCGAAGCAGGCCTTGAGCGGCGCCTCCTCGAGCGGCCGCCCGTCCGTTTTCGCCTGTGCGGCGAGCCGCTGCCAGGCGAGGGTACGGCGAAAGCGCTCGAGGAAGTCGTCGGCGTCCGTGAGTTCCACCGCGGCGCAGACCGTGGCGCGGTCCTTGCGGAAGTTGCCCGCGTCGAGCCCGGCGTCCGGCCCGCCGACGCCGGCGAACAGCACCATGCCGAATTCACGCGTGTTGAGGAGGCTGATGCGCAGATCGGCAGTGGTCGCCGGTCCGTTGCGCTCGGCGAGCTGGATGCCGAGACCGGCGAGCAGCTTCTCCAGCTCCGCCGCAGCGAGCCTGTCGCGCCCTTCAGCGGCGGCCTGGCGCAGCAGCGCGGTGGCGAGGCTATGCGTGGTAGACATGGTGGACGCGCAATGGCGATGGCGGAATCGGGCCCGACGATAGCAGAAAGCGGCAGCCGAAAAATTGATCTGCCGCCGCCCGGGCAGCGATCGCCCGGGCAATAACCACGCCGCGGCTGCTGTCTTGCATTGCTATACTGGTTTGATGGCACGCATGGTCAAGTGCATCAAGCTCGGACGCGAGGCCGAAGGGCTTGATTTCCCGCCCTATCCCGGCGAGATCGGCAAGCGCATCTTCGAGCAGGTGTCGAAGGAAGCGTGGAAGCAGTGGCTCGAGCACCAGAAGATGCTGGTGAACGAGAACCACCTCAACCTCGCCGACAAGAAGGCGCGCGACTACCTCGCGCAGCAGATGGAAGGCCATTTCTTCGGCGGTGGCGCCGACGTTGCCGCGGGCTTTGTCGCGCCGTCGCAGAAGTAAGCACCGCTAGCGCCGCGATGGCCGACCCGTTCAAGGTCGTCCTCGTCAATCCTTACGAGCTGGGACGGCAGCCGTTTGCGCTCGCCGAGCCGGCCGCGTGGCTCAAGCGCGAGGGCTTCGCGGTGCGCTGCCTCGATCTTTCGCTCGAAAAGCTCGAACCGGAGCCGCTCGCGGCGGCGAACCTGGTGGCGCTTTACGTCGGCATGCATACCGCCACGCGCATCGCCATCGAAGCCCTGCCGCGCATCCGGCAGCTCGCGCCGAAGGCGCATCTGTGCGTCTACGGCCTCTACGCACCGATGAACGAGGCCCTGCTGCGGGGTCTGGGCGTGGGCAGCGTTCTGGGAGGCGAAGTCGAACCCGCGCTCGTTTCGCTTTGCCAGGCACTGCGGCTCAACGGCAAGCCGCTCAGCCGCGGCGCGCCGCTCGTCAGCCTCGCGCGCGTGCCGTTCGTCGTGCCCGACCGCAGCGTCCTGCCGCGGCTTTCGCGCTATGCCCACCTCGTGCAGCCCGACGGCTCCACGCGCGTGGCTGGATTCGCCGAAGGCAGCCGCGGCTGCAAGCATCTTTGCCGGCACTGCCCCGTGGTTCCCGTGTACCGGGGAAAGTTTCGCATCGTCCCGGCGGACGTGGTGATGGAGGACATCCGGCAGCAGGTCGGCGACGGCGCGCGCCATATTTCCTTCGGCGATCCGGATTTCTTCAATGGTCCGACCCACGGCCTGAAACTCGCTCGCGGGCTGCACGCGGCGTTTCCCGCGATCACGTTCGATGCCACGATCAAGGTCCAGCACCTCATCGACCACGCCGAGCTGCTGCCCGAGCTGCGCGCCTGCGGGTGCCTGTTCATCACTTCCGCGGTGGAGGCCGTGGACGACGACATCCTGCTGCGGCTCGACAAGAACCATCGCAGCCGGGATTTTGACCGCGCGGTCGAACTGACGCGCGCTGCGGGGATTGCGCTGGCGCCGACTTTCGTCGCCTTCACGCCGTGGACGACCCTGGCCGGCTACATCGCATTGCTCGAGCGGCTCGTGGCGCTGCGCCTGGTGGAAAGCGTGCCGCCGGTGCAACTCATCATTCGGCTGCTGGTACCCGAAGGCTCCTGGCTCCTGAAGCTCGCGGGCTTCCGCGAAACCCTGATGCCCTTCGATCCCGCGCTGCTCGGCTATCCCTGGCGCCATCCCGATGCGCGCGTCGACCGGCTGCAGCAGGAACTGCAGGCCGACGTCGCGCAAGGCGAGGCGGAGAAGCTTTCGCGCCGCGAGCTGTTCGCCGGCCTCTGGCGCCGGGCGCACGCGGCCGCAGGGCTCGCCGCGCCGGATCTTCCCGCGGACCTCGGTTCGCCGATTCCGCGTCTCTCGGAGCCCTGGTACTGCTGCGCCGAGCCCACCATGCAGCAACTGCAGGCGTTCTGAACCGACCCCGCGATGCCGCGCGTCCTGCTGCTCCTGCCCAGCACGGGTTACCGCAACGACGATTTCCTCGCCGCCGCGGCGGCGCTCGGCGTCGAGATCGTGGCGGCGGCCAATCACTGCCATCGGCTGGCGCCCGCCTGGGGCTTCGCGCCGATCATGGCGCTGCATTTCGACCAGCCGGAACTCGCGCTCGAGACGGTGCTGCGCGAGATCGGCGGCAAGCCCGATGCCGTGCTGGCGGTGGACGATGCGGGCGTGGAGCTCGCGGCGCTGCTCGCGCAACGCTTCGGTCTGCCGGGGAATTCCGCCGCCGCCGTGCGCCGCGTGCGCGACAAGCTCGCCTTTCGCCGGCTGCTCGAGGAACACGAGTTTCCGTATCCCGCATTCCATCACCTGGCTGGCGGCGCCGACCCGCAAAGCCTCGTGCGCGCGCTCGAATTTCCGGTGGTGGTGAAGGCGCGGCGGCTTTCGGCGAGCCGCGGCGTGATCCGCGTCGACGATGCCGCGGCGCTCGGGCGCGCGGTGCGCCGGGTGCGCTCGATCCAGTCGCGGGCCGATCGCGACGCCGAGGCGCTCGGGCTGGTCATCGAGCGTTTTATCCCGGGGCGCGAGTATGCGCTGGAGGGCGTGCTGGAGCGCGGCCTGCTCACCACGCTTGCGCTCTTCGACAAGCCCGATCCGCTCGACGGGCCCTACTTCGAGGAGACGCTCTACGTCACGCCATCGCGGCTGGCCGAAAAGATCCAGGGCGCGATCCGCGAGGCGGTGGCGCGCGCCTGCCGCGCGGCCGGGCTCACGCATGGGCCGATTCACGCCGAGATGCGGGTGAACGACGAAGGCGTCTGGCTGCTGGAAGTGGCGGCGCGCTCGATCGGGGGCTTGTGCGGCCGCGCGCTCCGGTATTTTCTGGGCCGGAGCCTGGAGGAACTGATCCTGCGCCAGGCGATCGGCGCACCGCTCGCCCTGGCGAGCCTCGGTGGCGCGGCCGGGGTGATGATGATCCCGATTCCGCGGCGCGGGATCTACCACGGGGTCGAGGGCCTGGCCGAAGCGCAAGCGATACCCGGCATCACGGAAGTGCGTCTCACGGCCGAGCCCGGCCAGATCATCGTGCCCCCGCCCGAGGGCGCGAGCTACCTGGGTTTCATCTTCAGCCGCACAGTCAGCCCCGCCGCGGCCGAGGACGCGCTGCGCGCCGCGCATCGGCTGCTGCGCTTCGACATCCGCGCGGAGTATGCGGCGAGCGCCGCGTCGGCCGCGGCGAAGACATGAAGCCCGATCCGCAGCCGCTGGCGGAGATCGCGGCCCGCACGCTGGAGCATTACGACCAGAACGCCGACGCCTTCTGGGAAGGCACGCGCGAACACGACGTCAGCCAGAATATCGAAGCGCTCGTGCAGGCGATCGAAGGCGCGCCGCCCTTCGCGATCCTCGATCTGGGCTGCGGGCCGGGGCGCGATCTGATGGCCTTCGCGGCGCTCGGCCACCGCGCCGTCGGGCTGGAAGGCGCGGCGCGGCTGGCCGCAATGGCGCGCGCGAATAGCGGCTGCGAGGTCTGGCAGCAGGATTTCCTCAGGCTCGATCTGCCCGATGGCCGCTTCGATGGCGTGTTCGCCAACGCAGTACTGTTTCATGTTCCCAGTCGCGAACTGCCGCGCGTACTGAGGGAGTTGCACGCGGCGCTCAAGCCGCGCGGCGTGCTGTTCGCCTCGAACCCGCACGGCAACAATGTGGAAGGCTGGAACCGCGGCCGCTATGGCGCCTACCACGATCTCGAAACCTGGCGGCGCTTCGTCTCGGCTGCGGGTTTCGCGGAGCTGGCGCATTACTACCGCCCCGCCGGCCTGCCGCGCGCGCGCCAGCCCTGGCTGGCGAGCGTCTGGCGCAGGCTCGACGGGCCGAAGGCGCAGGCGCTCAGTACTTGACCGAGCAGCCGTAGGGCGCAGTGTTCGCGCTCGTCACCGGTTTGCCCGCGAGCAGTTCTTCCAGCGCCGCGCGCACGAAGTTCTTTGCGCCCTTCACGTCCTCCGGGTCGGTGGAGCGCTTGTCGTCGATTCCGCCCGCGTACACCAGCACGCCCTTCGGATCGACGATGTACAGGTGCGGCGTGGTGCGCGCGCCGTAGGCCTTGCCCGCTTCGCCTTTCGGATCCAGGAGCGTCGCCGAGGGGGTGGCGTTCATCTGCTTCGTCCACGCCGCCATCTCGGCTGCGGGCTTATGCTCGGGATGCCCGGCGCGGGTCGAGTTGATCGACAGCCACACCACGTTGCGCGCGGTGTAGTCCTTCTGCAACCGCTGCATGTTGGCGCTGCCGTAGTGCTTGCGCACGTACGGGCATTCGGGATTGACCCATTCGAGCACGACGTATTTGCCGCGGTACTGCGAGAGCTTCACGGTCCCCGCGGCAACGCTTTGCAGCGCGAAATCGGGCGCCGGGGCGCCTACCGTGGCGGCTTGCGCCGGCAATGCAGCGAACACCATCAGTGCGAGCAGTTTCTTCATGACACCTCCTTCAACCGGGTGTGGCCATGACAGGCACGTCGATCTCGAACGCATGCCCGCCCCCCGTGACGAGAACACCCGTGAGGCGCGCGAATTCCCCCACCGGCTGCGCCGAAACGGGAATCGCGAGGCGCACGCCCGTGCCGCTTCGCTCGAGCTGCTGCCGCGCGGCGTGCTGCACCTTGCCCTCGTCGTAGGGAAAGAAGGCCAGCGTCGTCTCCTCGATGCCGATGACTTCGAGCAGCACGTCGCCCCCCTCGCGCCGGGCCGAAAGCTTCCACTGCGCCGGCGCCGCCTGCGGCAGCCGGATCGCGTCGAACGCGGCAACCCACTTGCCCGGGGTGGCGGCCCTCACCGGCAGCACGAGCTGCACCTCACCCTGCTCCGGGATGCAGTGCTCCGGGTTGCACACGAGCCAGCGCGCGCGCGCCGCGAGCCTGACCGGCCCTTTGGCGTCGGCGGGAACATGGATCTCGCTCGCGAGCAGCACCTCGCCCTCGTAGCCGTAGTTCGCGAGCGGGCCGATGGGGAGTCTCTGCGGCACCGGCCAGCGGATCGCGCCGGCCGTGAATCCCGCGGGGAGCTGCCATTCGATCGAGGTAGGCTGCCCCGAGTCGCCCGGGTTGCGCCAGTAGGTGTGCCAGCCATGCTTCGCCTTGAGGCGCAGCGCTGCGAGCAGGGGCCGGCCGGGCTCTGCCGCGTCGCGCGCCGCTACGAGCTCGGCTTCCGCGTGCTCGGTCACCACGACTGCGGCGTGCGCCGCGCGCCCGGCGAACAGCCACCACGCGGCACCCGCGGCGACGATCGCCACGGCGAGCAGCGCCGCGAGGATGACGGTGCGGGTTGTCATCTGGAAATCATACCCGCGCGCTCCCGGATGGCGGGGCAGGAAACCTGAATCACCACCAGCTCCAGTTCGCCCGGTGCAGATGCCGTACCTGGAAGAGCGGGGCGTAGCCGGCATCGGCAAGCCAGCGGCGAAGCTCGCACGCGTTCATCGTGCGTAGCTGGTGATCGAAGACGCGGCGATACCAGCGCGGAGCGCTGCCGCCCATCGTGACCTCAGCATCTGAGTGAAGGCGCGAACCACCTAGACGCTCATCGCCACCGCCTGCGGACTGTTGAGCACCATCGCCGCCATGATTGCGCCGTGTTCGGTGAACGCATGCGGTGGATACTTGGCGTGCTGCCCACGCTTTAAGGTCGCATTCTGCGACCGTAAAGCGGCCAGGTCGGCCGGATGACGGACGTTGACCTGGCGGGCGCTAAGCGGCAGCCAGCTCCGTGGTCCTGCCCGCGAGATAGTCCTCGTAGCTGCCGCGGAAGTCGATCACCGTAGCCGGCCCACCGGACTCGCCCGGCCTCAGCTCGAGGATGCGCGTGGCAAGCGACGACACGAACTCGCGGTCGTGCGAGACGAAGACGAGCGTCCCGGTGTACTTGTCGAGCGCGGTGTTGAGCGACTCGATCGCTTCCATGTCGAGGTGGTTGGTGGGTTCGTCCAGCAGCATCACGTTCGGCATGCAGAGGACGAGCTTGCCGATCATCATGCGCTGCGCTTCGCCGCCCGAGATCACCTTGAGCGGTTTTCTCTGGTCGTCGCCAGAAAAAAGGAGCTGGCCGAGGGTCGCGCGCACGAGCTGCTCGTCCTGCACGCAGTCCTGGCGGCGCCAGCGCGAAAGCCAGTCGGCGAGCGTCTCGTCGGCCTTGAATTCGTCCGCCGGATCCTGCGGCCAGTAGCCCGGCCGGGCCTTCTCCGCCCACTTGATGGCACCGGCATCGGCTTCGAGGTTGCCCGCCAGGCAGCGCAGAAGCGTCGTCTTGCCGACGCCGTTGGGGCCGATGATCGCCACTTTCTCACCCGCCTCGATCGTGAGGTCGAGCTTCTCGAAGAGCCTTCTGCCGCGCTCGTAGCCCTTCGCCAGGCCCTTCGCCTCCACGGCGTGACGGTGGAGCTTTTCCCTGGGGTCGAGCGCGAAGCGGATGAACGGGTACTGCCGGCTGGAGGGCTTCACGTCCTCGACTTTCAGCTTTTCGATCTGCTTCATGCGCGAAGTCGCCTGGCGCGCTTTTGCCTTGTGGGCGCGAAAGCGCCGCACGAACTCCTCGAGGTCCGAGATGCGGTCCTTCACCTTGGCGTTGTCTTTCTGCAGCTGCTGCTTCGCCAGGGTGGAGGCTTCCATGTAATCGTCGTAGTTGCCCGGGTAGACCTTGATGCCGCCGTAGTCCACGTCCGCCATGTGCGTGCAGACGCTGGAAAGGAAATGCCGGTCGTGCGAGATGATGACCATGGTGCTCATGCGCTGGTTGAGCACTTCTTCCAGCCAGCGGATGCTGTTGATGTCGAGGTTGTTGGTCGGCTCGTCGAGCAGCAGGATGTCCGGGTCGCCGAAAAGCGCCTGCGCCAGCAGCACGCGCAGCTTCCAGCCGGGCGCCACCGCGCTCATCGGCCCTTCGTGCTGCGCCGTCGGCACGCCCAAGCCGAGCAGCAGCTCGCCCGCGCGCGCCTCGGCCGTGTAGCCGCCGTACTCCGCATACTTCGCTTCCAGCTCCGCCGCGCGCAGGAATTCTTCCTCCCCCGCGTCCGGATTGGCGTAGATCGCGTCGCGCTCGCGCATCGCGGCCCACATTTCGGCGTGACCCATCAGCACCACGTCCAGCACGCGCTCGTTCTCGAAGGCGAACTGGTCCTGGCGCAGCCTCCCCACCCGCTCGTGGGCGTCGATTGCGATTGTTCCAGCGCTCGGCTCGAGTTCGCCGCCGAGGATCTTCATGAAGGTGGATTTGCCGCAGCCGTTGGCGCCGATCAGGCCGTAGCGGTTGCCGCCGCCGAACTTGACGGAGACGTCGGAGAAAAGGGGCTTGGCCCCGAATTGCATGGCGATGCCGGAGGCGATGATCACTTGGGGATTCCAGAAATAAAAAAGCTGGCCGCGGCCAGCTTGGGTGGGTCCAACTGCGAGAGCGGATTATAGCAGGGCCGCAGGCAGTTCCTACTCGCCGTACATCTCCGTGATCAGGAGACGCAGCAGCGTCGCGACGTGCCACAGGTGACCGAACGGATCCTCGAGAGCGCCGCAGCCCGTTTCGTCGCAAGCTTCCTGCCCTTGGCTTTGGTCTTCATCGGTCGTCTCCCTGGATCGCCAATCTACGGCGCGGACACGGCCGGACGCGCGCCGAGCCGCGCCGCGCGGCGCGCGAGGTTCGCGTTGAAGCTCAGGAACTTCTCGCTGCGCTCGCTCAGCGCCAGGTGGAATGCGTCTGCGAAGTCCAGCCCGGCATCCATCCAGTCGAGCGCGCGCCGCACCGCCTCCGGATGCTGCGCGTGCGCGCGCTGCAGGCCGACGATCCTGCGCAGCGCCGAGGTGATCTCGGCGCGCGTCGCGTCCCGGGCGTGGAGCACCCAGGCGAGCTCGAGCAGCACGGTGACCGGGATGAAGAGATCTTCGTCCGCCTCGAGCGCGGCGACGGCCCGCCGGTGCTGCCTGGCGTCGTCGGCCAGCACGAACCGCGCGAGGACATTCGTATCCACGCCGATCACGACCGTCTCCGCGCCGTGCGCTTGCTGCGCTCGTCCTCGCCAAGCACGGCGGCCATGATCGCAGCCCGCTCGCGGGCCGGGGACATGCGCTTGCCGCGGTGCGCGAGCATTCCGGCGAGGCTTCTCACCTGGGCCACCCGGTCGGTCGCCTTCGGCCGGGCGGCGAACCCCCCCTCGGGGAGCAGCTCCACGGCAAGTTCGGTCCCCTGCTTCAGGCCGAGCGCCTGCCGCACCCGCTTGGGGATGATCATCTGGCCCTTGCTCGAAACCCGGGTGTGCTCCACGGCGCCCGCCCTCACGAAAAGTAAGATACGAAAGTAAGACGATACGCGCTGGGCGCTGCAGGGTCAAGCGGACGCGGGCGCGCGCGCAGGCGCTGGCGCCGGACCGAGCTCAGGCCCAGTTCTCGACCTTCAGGCCGGGGAGTTGCGGCAGCCCTTCACCCACCCGCCTGCTTCGCCATCTTCGCCGCACGCCGCTTCACCTCGGCCATCGTGAGATCCTCCTTGTGCGTCGCGACGTGCCACAGGTGACCGAACGGATCCTCGAGCGAACCGCTGCGATCGCCGTAGAACTGGTCTTCGACCGCCCGCACCAGCTTCGCCCCCGCCGCGATCGCGCGCGCGAACGTGGCGTCGACGTCCCTGACATAAAGATAAAGCTGCACGGTCGAGCCGCCGCGCGTCTGCGGACCGAGAAACGCCATCGCCTCGAACTCGTCGGCGAGCATGACGCGCGCGTCGCCGATCTGCACCTCGGCGTGGCCGATCTTGCCCTCGGGCCCGGGCATGCGCAGGATCTCCTTGGCGCCGAACGCCTTTCGGTAGAACTCGATCGCCTGCGCGGCACCGCGCAGGGCGAGATACGGCGTCACGGCGCTGTAGCCGGCCGGAACCGGCTGCACCCTCTTCTTCGGCGCCGCGGCCCTTTTCACCGGCAGCTTCCTGCGTGTAGCCTTGCTCTTCATCGGTCGCCTCCCTGGCAGTGAAGCGCATGAAACTACTCCGCAGAAACGGAGTCAGTCAATTTCGGGGGCGATGACGACACGAGGAGGCAGCCATGGAACCGCGATCTCTGGAAGACGACCGGCCGTACCTGAGGCCCGAGGAGCCCAGCGCCTTCCCCTGGCTCGTGTCGGCGCTCGTGATCGCTCTGGCGGGCGGCATCGGCTACTACTATTACTACTACCTGCCGGCGCAACAGGTGCCGGCGGCGCCCCAGGCGAAGACCGAGCCGGCGCCCGCGCCGCCTGCGGAGGCGAAGCCCGCGATCGCCAATCCGCTCCCGGCGACAGAGGCGAAATCCCTGCCCACGCTCGAAAACAGCGACTCGATGATGCGCGAGTCGCTCGCCGCGCTCCTGGGCAGCAAGGCATTCAACGATTTCGTCATTCCCACGCAGCTCGTGCGGCGCATCGTGGCAACGGTCGACAACCTGCCGCGGCGCAGCGCGCCGCGGCGCGTGATGCCGGTTCATCCCGTCGCCGGCGCCTTCCGCACCACCGGCAGCCGCGAAGCGCCAACGCTCGATCCCGCGAACAGCGCGCGCTACGCAACGTACGTGCGCGCGATCGAGGCGCTGCCGACACGCCCCCTGGTTGAGGCCTACGTGCAGACCTATCCGCTTTTCCAGCGCGCCTACGAGGAGCTCGGCCATCCCGGCAAGTACTTCAACGACCGGCTGCTGGAGGCGATCGACGACCTGCTCGCCGCGCCCGAAGTCGGCACGCCCGTCAGGCTGATTCAGCCCAAGGTGCTGTACGAATTTGCCGACCCGGAGCTCGAAACGCGCTCCGCCGGGCAGAAAATCCTGATCCGCATGGGCGGCGCGAACGCGCTGAAGGTGAAAGCGAAGCTGCGAGCGATCCGCCAGGATCTCGCCGCGGCAGGCGCGAAGAAGCCTTAGCGCGGCTCTAGCCGCGCTTGCGCTCCGCGAAGCGCTCACCGCCGTCCGATTCGAGATACGCGACCACCTCGGCGGCGGGCAGATCGGGCGCGACGAGCAGGCCCTGCGCGGCGAAATCCCTGAACATCCCGCCCCAGGGAAAATCCTCCACCGACATCGAGCGCGAAGCGAGCTGCATCTCGGTGTCGACCACGCCCGGCGAATAGCTCAGGATCGAAAGGTCCGCGGGCGTGTCCGCGGGCCGCAGCGGCGAATCCAGCTCCGCGCCGAACACCATCCCCGCCATGCGCAGCGCCGCCTTGCTGCTGCAGTACGCCGCAAGCCCCGGCGCCGCGCGCACCGCGGCGCCCGAAGAAAGGTTGACGATGCGGATCGCGGCCCCGCGCGGGCCATGCCGCGCGACGAACCCCATCAGCCAGAGCGGCATCGCCACGTTGACCGAGTACACGCGCACCAGCTCCGCGGCGTCGAGCCGCGGCACCGGTCCGGTGGCCGCCACGCTGGCCGCGTTGTTGACCAGCCCGATTCTCCGCCACCGGCTTTCGCCGAGCAGCGCGCCGAACGCGGTTTCGATCGCGGCGACCGCCGCGGGCGCATCCTGAAGATCGGCCGCGAGGTGGCGATAGCGGTCATGCTCGATTGCCGAGCTGCGCCTTGCGACGCCCGCGACCTCCCAGCCGCACAGCAGCAACTGCCGCGCAATCGCAGCGCCGATGCCCGTACTGGTTCCGGTCACCAGGGCCAGCCGATCCGATGCCGACGTCTCGAACATCCGGCGCGTCAGGGTAGTGACGGCGGCTTCAGCCGCTGCCGCAGGCGCGCCGTGGCGCCAAGCGCCCGGGCCACGGTCCAGGTGTAGAACGGCGTGGTTTCGACGATCGCGAGGAAGCCGAAGTAGAGCCCGGCCGCGAGGACCGAACCCCGCGCCCCCGGCCAATCGTTGACCCGGTGCGGCAGCTCGCTCGCGCCGCTCACCGCGAGCAGCACCATGAACGCCAGGCCGCAGCGCAGGCCCACTTCCGCCAGTTCGCGCGCCCCGTGCTCGCCGCGCAAGGCGCCGAGAAAAGTCGCCCCCGTCAGCGCGATGAATTCGAGCGGGCCGAGGAAGCCGCCGACCAGGGCCGCGCCGAAGAGGAAAAAGACCACCTCGAAATCGATGATCCAGGCCGTGAGCTTGCGCGCCTCGAGCAGCGCCTGCGGCGCCTTCCGGGCGAACGAAATCCGGCGCACGAACACGATACCGAGAAGAAAGACGATGAAGAGCAGCACCAGGAACTGCATCGCGAGGAGGTTCCCCGCGAGCGTGCCGAAGACGTCCGGCAGGAGCAGACCGCCCGCCACCGCGAAGGCCCCGAGCGCGGCACCGTAGCCGAAGGCGGGGGTCGAGCGCAGTTTCAGGCGCTGCATCAGGCCTTCGACCAGCGCCAGGGACCTGGGCGTGTAGGGCTCGGCCGGCGGCATCACGCCGCCAGTGTACCCCGCGGCTTACATGCTCCTGCGGTACTGCCCGCCGACATCGAACAGGGCATGCGTGATCTGCCCGAGCGAACACACCCGCACCGCCTCCATCAGCACGGCGAAGACGTTTTCGTCCCGCACCACGGCCTGGCGCAGGCGCTCGAGCATCGCCGGCGCCTCTTTGGCGTGCCGCTGGTGGAAGTCGTGCAGGCGCTTGAGCTGGCTCTGCTTTTCTTCCTCGGTCGAGCGGATCAGCTCGAGCGTCTGCGGCACCGGCTCGCCGTGGGCGCTGCGAAAGGTGTTCACGCCGACGATCGGATACGAGCCGTCGTGCTTGCGGTGCTCGTAGGTCATCGACTCTTCCTGGATCCTGGAGCGCTGGTAGCCCGTCTCCATCGCGCCCAGGACGCCGCCGCGCGAGCTGATCGCCTCGAACTCCTTCAGCACCGCCTCTTCCACCAGGTCGGTCAGGGCGTCGATCACGAACGCGCCCTGGTTGGGGTTCTCGTTCTTCGCCAGGCCCCATTCCTTGTTGAGGATCAGCTGGATCGCCATGGCGCGGCGCACGCTTTCCTCGGTCGGCGTGGTGATCGCCTCGTCGTAGGCGTTGGTGTGCAGGGAATTGGTGTTGTCGTAGGTCGAGATCAGCGCCTGCAGCGTGGTGCGGATGTCGTTGAACGCGATCTCCTGCGCGTGCAGGGACCGGCCCGAAGTCTGCGAGTGGAACTTCAGTTTCTGCGAGCGCTCGTTGGCGCCGTAGCGGTTCTTCATCGCCACCGCCCAGATGCGGCGCGCGACGCGCCCGAGCACCGCGTACTCGGGATCCATGCCGTAGCTGAAGAAAAACGACAGGTTCGGTGCGAAATCGTCGATGTGCATGCCGCGCGCGAGGTAGGCCTCGACGAAGGTGAAGCCGTTGGCGAGCGTGAAGGCGAGCTGCGAGATCGGGTTGGCGCCGGCTTCGGCGATGTGATAGCCCGAGATCGACACCGAGTAGAAGTTCTTCACCTGGTGGTGGATGAAGTACTGCTGGATGTCGCCCATCACCTTGAGCGAGAACTCGGTCGAGAAGATGCAGGTGTTCTGCCCCTGGTCTTCCTTCAGGATGTCGGCCTGCACCGTGCCGCGCACCGTGGCGAGCGTCCAGCCGCGGATCTTCTCGGCCTCGTCCTCGGTGGGCTCGCGGCCGTTGTCCTGGCGGAACTTCTCCAGCTGCTGGTCGATCGCGGTGTTGAAGAACATCGCCAGGATCGTCGGCGCCGGCCCGTTGATGGTCATCGACACCGAGGTGGCCGCGTCGCACAGCTCGAACCCCGAGTAGAGCACCTTCATGTCCTCGAGCGTGGCGATCGAGACCCCCGAGTTGCCCACCTTGCCGTAGATGTCGGGCCGCAGGTCGGGGTCGTAGCCGTAGAGCGTCACCGAATCGAAGGCGGTCGAGAGGCGCTTCGCCGGCGTGTCCTTCGAGAGCAAATGAAAGCGCCGGTTGGTGCGGAACGGATCGCCCTCGCCGGCGAACATGCGCGTCGGGTCCTCGTTCTCGCGCTTGAAGGCGAACACCCCCGCGGTGAACGGAAACGCGCCCGGCACGTTCTCCTTCAGCTGCCAGCGCAGGATCTCGCCCGGGTCTTCGTAGCGCGGCAGCGCCACCTTCGGCAGGTGCGTGCCCGAGAGCGAGACATGCGTGAGCCGGGTGCGCAGCTCGCGGCCGCGGATCTTCACCGCGTACTCGTCGCCCGTGTACGCCTTCACCGTGTCGGGCCACATCTCCAGCAGTTTCTTCGAGCGCGCGTCGAGTTGCGCGCCGCGCTCCTCGATCAGCGATTCCAGGGGGTGGCCGTCCTTGCCCGCCTTCACCAGCATCTGGCGCGCGGCGATGAGGCTCGCCCGCTCGCGCGCGGTGCGCGATTGCGCCAGCGCATGCGCGTGGTAGGCGCGCACGCATTCGGCGATTTCCGCCAGGTAGCGCACGCGCTTCGCCGGCACCACGACGTGCACGTTGGACGATACGCGCCCGCCGGCAACCGGCAGCCGCCCGGCGGCGAGCGCGAGGCCCTTTTCCTTCAGGCGCGCGGCGAGCGCCGCGTAGAGCGCGGTGACGCCGTCGTCGTTGAAGCGCGAGGCGATGGTGCCGAATACCGGCATCGACTCGGCCGGCGACTGGAAAGCCTGGCGATTGCGCTGCAGCTGCTTTCTCACGTCGCGCAGCGCGTCCTCCGCGCCGCGGCGGTCGAACTTGTTGATGGCGACGAAATCGGCGAAATCCAGCATGTCGATCTTCTCCAGCTGGCTCGCGGCGCCGAACTCGGGGGTCATGACGTAGAGCGCGACGTCGACGTGCGGCACCACTCCCGAATCGCCCTGACCGATGCCGGAGGTCTCGACCACCACCAGGTCGAAGCGCGCGGCGCGGCACGCCGCGATCGCCTCGGGCAGGCAGCGCGCGATCTCGGCGCCCGAGGCGCGCGTCGCGAGCGAGCGCATGAAGATGCGCTCGCCGTGGATCGCGTTCATGCGGATGCGGTCCCCGAGCAGCGCGCCGCCGGTCTTGCGGCGCGAGGGGTCGACGGCGAGGACCGCGATGCGCAGCCGGTCGCCCTGGTCGAGCCGGAAGCGCCGGATCAGCTCGTCGGTGAGCGAGCTCTTGCCCGCGCCGCCGGTGCCGGTGATGCCGAGTACGGGCGCCGGGTTCCGCGCCGCGGCCTCGTGCAGCCCCTGCCGCAGGCGGGCGTCGAGCACGTCCAGCTCGAGCGCGGTGATGATCTGCGCCAGCGCGCGCCGCTCGCCCTTGAGCAGCGCGTCGAGTTGCTTCGGCGCATGCTCGGCCGGATCGAAGTCGCAGCGCGCCAGCATGTCGTTGATCATGCCCTGCAGGCCCATGCGCTGCCCGTCCTCGGGCGAGTAGATGCGCGTCACGCCGTAGTCGTGCAGCGTCTTCATCTCCCCGGCAACGATCACGCCGCCGCCGCCGCCGAACACCTGGATATGCGCGCCGCCGCGGCGCTTGAGCAGGTCGACCATGTAGCGGAAGAATTCCAGGTGCCCGCCCTGGTAGGAGGACACGGCGACGCCCTGCACGTCCTCTTCCAGCGCCGCGGTGACGATCTCCTCCACCGAGCGGTTGTGGCCGAGGTGGATCACTTCCGCGCCCGAGGCCTGCAGGATGCGGCGCATGATGTTGATCGAGGC